>JBPCKZ010000039.1:0-7577 GCA_051003795.1 Bryobacteraceae bacterium
TATAAGATATTCTAATGTAAGCTTCCGCTACTTTCCCGGTTGCCTAATACTGTCTAAATCTGGTAAAGTACTGAAACCGACGAGAGCCACCGATGATCGAAACAACTTTGCGTAACGGTCTCCCAAAAGCGCAGGGCCTTTACGACCCCCGCAACGAGCGCGACGCTTGCGGAATGGGCTTTGTCGCCAACATTAACGGCCACAAGTCTCACGAAATCATCCTCAAGGGCATTCAGATCCTGATTAATCTGACGCACCGCGGCGCCTGCGGCTGCGATCCCGAAACGGGCGACGGCGCGGGCATTCTGATTCAGATCCCGCACAAATTTTTCGCGCGCGAATCCGGGAAACTGGGATTCGCCCTGCCCGCGCCCGGCGAATACGGGGCCGGCATGATTTTCCTGCCCGTCGAACGTCACCAGCGGCTGCAGTGCGAGGGCATTCTCGAGCGGATCGTCCGCGAGGAGGGTCTCAAGGTTCTCGGCTGGCGGGACATCCCGACCAACGGCACGGCCATCGGCCGCGTCGCGCGCGCGTCGCAGCCGTACATTCAACAAATCTTCATTGGCCGCGCTCCGGGCATGGATCAAGACGCGCTCGAACGCAAACTTTACGTCGTTCGCAAGCGCGTGGAAGCGGACGTCGCCAAGGCCGACCGCGGCGCTTCGCCGGATATCGACGACTTTTACATCCCATCGCTGTCGTCGCGCACCATCGTTTATAAGGGTCTGCTGCTCGCGCCGCAAATCGCGAATTTCTTTCCCGAGTTGTCCGACCCCGATGTCACCAGCGCGCTCTGTCTGGTGCATCAGCGCTTTTCGACCAACACTTTCCCGACGTGGCAACTGGCGCACCCTTTCCGCTTTATCGCGCACAACGGCGAGATCAATACCCTGCGCGGCAACGTGAATTGGATGCACGCGAGGCAGGCGATTCTGGCCTCTCCGCTGTTCGGGGCCGACATGAAAAAACTGTTTCCGACGGTCGCCGCGGGCGGCAGCGATTCGGCCGCGTTCGATAACGTGCTCGAGCTTCTCGTCCAATGCGGCCGGAGCCTGCCGCACGCGATGGCGATGCTGATTCCCGAAGCGTGGTCGAGCAATCCGAACATGAATCCGGATAAGAAGGCGTTCTACGAATATCACTGCTCTTTGATGGAGCCGTGGGACGGCCCCGCCGCCATAGCGTTCACCGATGGCCGCGTCATCGGGGCGACGCTCGACCGCAACGGCCTGCGCCCCGCGCGTTATCTGGTGACGCACGATGGCATGATCGTCATGTCGTCCGAAACGGGCGTGCTTCCGGTGAAGCCCGGTGAAGTGCGGATGAAAGGCCGTTTGCAGCCCGGCAAAATGCTGCTGGTCGACACGGTCGAAGGCCGCATCATTTCGGATAAAGAGGTGAAGCAGCGCCTCTACTCGCGGCAGCCGTATGCGGAGTGGCTGAAACAAAACCAGATCACGCTCGAGAATCTTCCCGAGCCGCCGCGCGTTCACCCTTCCGACCCCGCGACCATCCTGCGGCGCCAGCGCGCTTTCGGCTACACGGACGAAGACGTGCGCATCCTGATGTCGCCGATGGCGATCAACGGCGAGGAGCCGATCGGGTCGATGGGCACGGATACGCCGCTCGCTTGTCTTTCCGATAAGCCGCAGCCGCTCTTTCACTATTTCAAACAGCTTTTCGCGCAAGTAACCAATCCACCCATCGATTCCATTCGCGAAGAGATGGTGATGTCGCTGATCAGCTACATCGGAGCCGAGCGCAATATCCTGGACGAGACGCCGCAGCACTGCCACACGCTGAAGCTGCCGCATCCGATTTTGACGAATCGCGATCTCGAAAAACTGCGGCGGGTGTCGCAAGGCGATTTTCTCGCGACCACGCTACCCATGCTGTTTCCCGTAAGGGATGGCGAAAGCGGCTTGCAGCGCGCGCTCGACGGCCTGAGCCGCCGCGCTTCTCTCGCCTTCCAATCCGGCTATAACGTACTGATTTTGTCCGATCGCGGAGTGGATGAAGATTACGCGCCGATCCCTAGCCTGCTGGCTCTCGCCGCGGTGCACAATCATTTAGTCCGGGAGGAAACGCGCTCGCAGGTGGCGCTGATTATCGAATCGGGCGAGCCGCGCGAGATCATGCATTTCGCGCTATTGATCGGATACGGCGCGAGCGCCGTCAATCCTTATCTCGCGATCGAGACGTTCGAAAATCTCGCTTTGCGCGGCGATCTTCCCGAAGGAACGACTTTCGAGAAGGCTCTCTACAATTACATCAAGTCGGTGAACAAGGGCCTGCTGAAGGTCTTCTCGAAAATGGGGATCTCGACGCTCCAAAGTTACCGCGGAGCGCAAGTCTTCGAGGCCATCGGCCTCAACAAGCCGCTGATCGACCGGTATTTCACGGGCACCGCCTCGCGGATCGAAGGCGTGGGCCTCGCGGTTCTGGCCGAAGAAGCGCGCATGAAGCACGAGCACGGGTTCCGTCCGGCCGGCGATAGCGAGCCCGAGCTCGCGACTGGCGGCAGCTATCAATATCGCGTTCGCGGCGAATATCATCTCTTCAACCCGCTCACCGTCAGCAAGCTCCAGCACGCCGTTCAGCGCGACAGCTTCGAGACGTTCGAGGAATACACGGATCTGCTGGATAAACGGAACCGCCAGCTTTGCACGCTGCGAGGATTGATGGAAATCAAGAAGCCCGCCGAATCGATTCCGCTCGATGAAGTGGAAAAGGCGAGCGAGATCGTGAAGCGCTTCGCGACCGGCGCGATGTCTTACGGTTCCATAAGCAAGGAAGCGCATGAAACGCTGGCGATCGCGATGAATCGCATCGGGGGAAAATCGAACACGGGTGAGGGCGGGGAGGACGAAAAGCGCTTCATTCCCGATGCGAACGGCAATTCGCGCCGCAGCGCCATTAAGCAGGTGGCGTCGGCGCGTTTCGGCGTGACGACGAATTATTTAGTCAATGCGGATGAGTTGCAAATCAAAATGGCTCAAGGCGCGAAGCCCGGCGAGGGCGGCCAACTTCCGGGCCACAAAGTGGACGAAACCATCGCGCGCGTGCGGCATTCAATTCCCGGAGTCGGGTTGATTTCGCCGCCGCCGCATCACGACATCTACTCGATCGAGGATCTCGCGCAGCTGATTTACGATCTTAAGAACGTGAATCCGAAGGCGCGCATTTCGGTGAAGCTGGTGGCCGAAGTGGGCGTGGGAACGGTGGCGGCGGGGGTTTCGAAGGCGCACGCGGACGTGGTCTTGATCAGCGGGCATGATGGAGGCACGGGCGCTTCCCCCCTCACCTCGCTCAAGCACGCGGGCATTCCGTGGGAAATGGGCTTGGCCGAGACGCAGCAGATTTTGGTGATGAACGACCTGCGCGGACGCATTCGCGTGCAGACGGACGGCAAGCTGCAAACGGGGCGCGACGTGGCGATCGCCGCGCTGCTGGGCGCCGAGGAATTTGGATTTTCCACCGCGCCGCTGGTCTCGATGGGCTGCATCATGATGCGCAAGTGCCATCTGAATACGTGCCCGGTGGGCATTGCGACGCAAGACCCCGAGCTACGCGCCAAATTCACGGGGCAGCCGGAGCACGTCGTCAACTTTTTCTTCTTCATCGCGGAGCAGGTCCGGCGCATCATGGCGCAGCTCGGGTTCCGCAAGATGGACGAGATGATCGGGCGCGTGGACATGCTCGAAACGCGCGTGGCCGTCGAGCATTGGAAAGCCAGGGGACTCGATTTTTCATCGATCTTGAGCAATCCGCAGGTACCGGGCCGCGTGGCGCGGCGATGCGTTCAGGCGCAGGATCACGGGCTCGATCAGGCGCTCGATTATAAGCTCATCGATCATGCGCGCGACGCGATCGAGAATCGGACGCCGGTGGAATTCAAGCTGCCGATTCGCAACGTGCACCGAACGGTGGGCGCGATGCTCTCGGGCGAGATCGCCCGGCGCTACGGTTCGGAGGGGCTGCCGGAAGACACCGTCAAATTTGAATTCAATGGTTCGGCGGGGCAGAGTTTCGGGGCGTTTCTCGCCAAGGGAGTCACGCTGGAGCTGGAGGGCGACGCGAACGATTACGTGGGCAAGGGCCTATCGGGCGGCAGGCTGATTGTGTACCCGCCGCGCGCTTCGACATTTCTGCCGGAAGAAAATATTCTGGTCGGCAACGTGGTGCTTTACGGCGCAACCAGTGGGGAAGCGTTCTTCAACGGGATGGCCGGCGAGCGGTTCGCGGTCCGCAACTCGGGCGCGACCGCCGTTATCGAAGGCTTGGGAGATCACGGCTGCGAGTACATGACGAAGGGCCTCGTGATCGTGCTCGGCAAGACGGGCCGCAACTTCGCGGCGGGCATGTCGGGTGGAATCGCATACGTACTCGACGAGAGCGGCGGCTTTGTCACCAAGCGCTGCAACAAAGCGTCGGTCGACCTGGAGCAGGTGGTCGATCCGAAGGATCGGGGACTCTTGCAGCACTGGATTCGGCGCCATGGCGAGGCCACGGGCAGCCCGCGCGCGAAGTGGATTCTCGAAAATTGGGAGGCGATGCTGCCGCGGTTCGTGAAGGTCTACCCGCACGAGTACAAGCGGGTTTTAGGCGTGGCGCGCGCGGAAGCGGCGCCGGCATTCATCCCGCCGCCAACCGCCAAACCGCCGGACGTGCTCCATGGGTAAATTGACCGGTTTCAAGGAATTCCCGCGCGAGTTGCCGCAACGGAGGCCGCCCGCCGAGCGCGTGAACGATTGGTTTGAAATTTACCTCGGCTTCCCGGAAGACAAGATCCGCACTCAAGGCGCGCGCTGCATGGATTGCGGCGTCCCGTTCTGCCACACCGGCTGCCCGCTCAACAACATCATTCCCGACTGGAACGACTTAGTGTATCGGGGCAAGTGGAAAGAGGCGATTCGCACGCTGCACGCCACCAATAATTTCCCCGAGTTCACCGGCCGCATCTGTCCCGCGCCCTGCGAAGCGGCTTGCGTGCTGGGGATCAACGAGCCACCAGTCACCATCAAGCAGATTGAGAAGACGATTGTCGATCGCGCCTTCGAAGCCGGGTGGATCGTGCCGGAGCCGCCCGGCGAGCGCACCGGGAAGCGTGTTGCCGTGATTGGATCGGGACCGGCGGGCCTCGCCGCGGCGCAGCAACTCTGCCGCGCGGGGCACTGGGTTACCGTTTTCGAGAAGGCCGATCGCATCGGCGGGCTGCTGCGCTACGGCATTCCGAATTTCAAAATGGAGAAGCATCTGATCGATCGGCGCATGGCGCAGATGTCGGCGGAGGGCGTGGAGTTTCTGGTGAACTCGCATGTCGGCGGGAACGTCGCCATCGAAGATCTGCGGCGCGATTTCAGCGCGATCCTGCTGACCGGGGGGGCGGAGAACCCGCGCGACCTTGCGGTTGCGGGCCGCGAATTGAATGGAATCCATTTCGCGATGGACTTTCTGCCGCAGCAGAACAAAGAGTGCGAGGGCGATGTAGTTCCGCGCGAGGGCCGGATTTTCGCCACCGGCAAGAACGTCGTGATTATTGGCGGCGGCGACACCGGCGCGGATTGCCTGGGAACGTCGCACCGGCAGAAGGCGCGCTCGGTGCATCAGTTCGAACTGCTACCCATGCCTCCGGCGGATCGCGCCCCTTCGACGCCATGGCCGCTGTGGCCGATGCAATTGCGCGTCGAGAGCTCGCATGAAGAAGGCGGAATTCGCGAGTGGAGCGTGGCGACAACGCATTTTAGCGGCGACGAAGCGGGCAATGTGAAGAAGCTTCACGCCACGCGCGTGAGCGCGCCGCCGAAATTCGATCCCATTCCAGGCAGCGAGTTTACTCTGGAAGCGGACTTGGTGTTGCTCGCGATGGGCTTCACCGGGCCGGTGAAACGCGGCTTGATCGAACAGCTTGGCGTGCGGCTGGACGTGCGCGGGAATGTGCATTGCGACGAGCACTTCATGACGTCCGAACCCGGCGTATTCGCGGCGGGCGACATGCGCCGGGGACAATCGCTGGTGGTGTGGGCGATTGCCGAAGGGCGCAAGGCCGC
The DNA here is from genome assembly GCA_051003795.1 of Bryobacteraceae bacterium. Taxonomy (GTDB): domain Bacteria; phylum Acidobacteriota; class Terriglobia; order Bryobacterales; family Bryobacteraceae; genus JALYXS01. The sequence goes on from JBPCKZ010000039.1 coordinate 6,054, forward strand.
GCATGGCGTGGATCGATATTTAATGGGCGAGAGCAAGCTGCCGGCATAGGGCGCGAGATCAAACTGCAAGGGGCCGCTTTCGTTCGTTCGGCTGGGATGTGGATATCGCGAGAAAATGAATCCACGCTTCCGCCGCCAAGAGTGTGAGCGTGAACCCCAGCCAGAACGCGATTCCAAAAAATTCAGGCGGGTAAAGAGGGGTCGGTTCTCCATTGGTCAAATATTGCACGCTAAGAGCTAGGAGGGGCCTCAAAGTGTCTGTCAGCGGAAAACTCTACACTGCGCCGTTACAGCGGATCTGGCTTTTGGCCCTGAACCAGGGCACGTCTCCCCATTCGGCGCTAGACTAGGCTGCCAAGTGCCAATCCATTAACCCGTTTATTGGGACGCTCCGGCCCGGCAAGCTATCATTTGAGTGATGGATGAGGCTTTTCGAAAGGGTGATCAACTTGAAAGAGATGTAAGGGCAATCGAAGAAACCATTCTCCAAGGATCACCCGCTCTCAGGTACGGCACTTTTACAATCGAAAGCAAGAGGATCTTCGTTCGCGATGGTGTAAAACACGAGATCGATCTTTGGGTAAGCGTAGGGTTTGGAAACGACTATGACTCACTCTTCATCTTCGAATGTAAAAACTGGGAAGAGAAAGTCGGCAAGAACGACATCATCATTTTCTCCGAAAAAATAGCGGTGTCGAGCGCTCAAAAAGGCTTTTTCGTTGCGAAGTCTTTCACCAAAGACGCACTAGCACAAGCTGCGAAAGATACTCGCGTTGAACTCTTGACCGTTGCTGATTTACCCACGCAAAGTCTGCCGACTCCATATGACTTTCACTTCTTGGTAATGGATAAGGCGCACATTGATCTGACATTTAAGGAGCGAGGAAGACTTTTATCCGACAAGCCGCGCCAACGCCTGATAGTAACCAGCGTGGAGAGACGCGGCCAAACGATCAACCTGCGAGAGCTCTCACAGGAGTGGGTTGTTCAAATCTGGGGCGAACGGTCGAGGACTATTCCTTCGGGAACCATGGAAGCAGGCCTTTATCCAGTCGTTGCGGAAGGGCAAATGTTTTTTGAACCCAACCAACTCATTGCAGACGGACGTGACATGGAGCAAGTGCTGTACGTTTGTAATTTCACGGCTCGTGTTGAGAGGCCAGCAATAGTGTCCTGCTTCGATGTCAAGAGCCGCGGCCGCTCGATCGAACTCGCGCCCGTTAAACTTGGTGAGGCTTCGCTTCAATGTAACATTCACCCAAATCGAGCCGCGCGGGTAGAAACTCGATGATCCTCTTGTGCATTAGCGGCGTCATAAGAGACCTCGGCAGACCGGGGCAAAACGCGGGCATTTATAACCGCTATTAGTCGGCTTATGTCTACCTAGCTGTCTTCAAAGGGTGCGCGTCAAATTTGTGGATGTGAGGCTGGGCGGAAGTCAGCCAGCGGCGCGTGATTCCCAGAATTCTTCCCATCGTCCGCTGAGTTGGCAGCACCGTAGTGCAATGATGGCGTTGGCCCCGG
>JBPCKZ010000040.1:0-38484 GCA_051003795.1 Bryobacteraceae bacterium
TCGGCCGGGGCGTCGGGCTTCATATCCCAGGTGTCGAGCTGCGAAGGGCCGCCAACCAGGAACAGCATGATGCAGTTGACGTCTTTCTTTGAGCTATCGACAGCGCCTTGCGCCTTGAGCGCGAACATATCCGCAAGGCCGAGGCCAAGACCGGTGAGCGCTCCGGCGTGCAGGAAATCGCGGCGGCGGAGGCCGTCACAAAACTCTACGGGACGATCGGCATCCAAGCGAAACATGGCAAGGCTGCTCCTTTGACGGGAAGATGCTCCTATTTTAACGCTTTTCGATCAAAACTATTGCGCGGCCCCGGTATGCGGCGCCGGAGCTTCCGGCTTTTCGCCGCTTGCAGCGGGCGTCGGCAAGGGCAATCGCGGAAGCATCTCCGGCCGGTTCGCGGCGTTGTATACGACCGAGGCGATCACCGCCGCGGCTTGCATCAGGTCCGGGGCGCTCACGTGATCGTAGGTATCCATGCTGGAATGATGCGTCACCGTCGTGTAGTCCATCGGGTCCTGAATGAATTGGAAACCGGGCAGCCCGATGGCGGCGAACGAAAGGTGATCCGTGCCTCCCGTATTGCGGATGCTGACGGTGCTCACGCCCTCATCGCGAAAGGGCGCGAGCCATTTCTCGAATAGAGGACGCATGGCGTCGTTGCCCTGCAGGTAGACTCCGCGAATCTTGCCGCCGCCATTATCGAGGTTGAAGTAACCCGATAATTTCGCGTGCCTGGAAGTAAGCTGCATGGTCTTCGGATCGCCAAAATGCTCTTTCACATACGCTTTCGAGCCGAGTAAACCCTGCTCTTCCCCGCTCCAGAGCGCGATGCGGACGGTGCGGTCCATCTTCAACCCGGAAGCCTTGAGGATGCGCATCACCTCCATCATCACCGCGCTCCCGGCGGCGTTGTCGGTGGCGCCGGTGCCGGTGTGCCAGGAATCGAAGTGGGCGCCGACCATGATCAATTCATCGGCCTTGGCGCCGCCGGGGATCTCGCCAATCACGTTATAGGCATCCACATCGCCATCCGATGCGCGCGCCTGCAATTGAAACCGGACGCGCACGGGAATCTTCTTGTCCGCGAGCCGCGCGATGCGGTTGTACTGCTCTTCGGTAACGATAAACGTGGGCGGCGCGAGCGGGTTCTTGCTGTCGTGTCCGCCCGCCTGTTCGGCGAAGACCATGCCTTCATGCGCGCGTTGATCTTCGGTCAAAATGCCGAGCGCCCCTTCATCGCGGAAAAATTTCGCGCGCTTGGTTTGCAGAGCCGTGCGCCGGTCGAATAGTTCATCGATAACCGGTTCGGGCAAGCCCGCGTAGAATGTTCGCAACTCGTCGGGATCGTCCGGAAATTTCAAGTCGGTCAATTTTCCGGACGCGGATTTGGCGCATGGCGCGGGAGCTTTCGCCAGATCGGCCAGTTCGGCGTCGCTGTAACGATGGAGTTGCGGCTTCTCTTCCGTGTGAGTGATTTTCGGGCTGTTCAGCAGAACGATCTTGCCGCGCAGTTTGCCGGTCCATTGCTTCCGGTACGCCTCGAAATTTTCTTCGGACTTTTTCGGATCGAAGGTGCGGGCCGGCGTTGGAGTCACGACGACTTCGCCGGTAACGGGGCCTTTTGTGCTTTCCGACCACGCGAGCGGCGCGGCATTCATTAGCGAGTAGCGCGGCTCAATCAGCTCGACTGCGTATTGTTGAAGGCTCCAGCTACGTCCGAACGGCCCCCATTTTTCCAGATGGACGTTGCTCAACCCGAATTCGTTCAGGCGCGTCACGGCCCAGTCCGCGGCTTGTTTGAAGTCGGGGGAACCGGTGAGGCGCGGTCCGTAGAGATCCGTCAGATTGGCGAGGTGGTCCATGACCTTTGAGCGGTCGAAGGCCTCCTGTTTGATCGCGGCGATCGTCGAGAGATTGACGGAATCTTGAGCGGGGAGGGAACCGAATGGAAGAAGAGCGAGAATAGCGACGAGGAGGTGGCGCGGTTGGAACATGGACGGAATTCCTTTGAAAACGAGTCAATTCAAAGCGCAGAACCTCCTTGAGAGTGGCGGCCTGACGCGATCTCCACTCTATCACCGTCCACGTTCATCCAGCGCGGCAACTCCGCCTTTCCACTCCCCGAGCCCGGTCTGCGGAGGCTCTCGCTGGAAGGAACTTATTCCAGATCGGGCAGTTCCTCCCGCAGTATTAGCAGACGAATGGATCGAGCTTGTCCCGGCACGCGCTCGATGAAGCCGTTGGCGTGCAGTGTTAGCACCATCTGGTGAACGGACGGTGGCGAAACCTTAAAGTAGATCTCCATGTCCATCTCGGCGGGAGCTACGCGGTGGATCTTTGTGTAGTGGAAGATGAAAGCTAGATACTGCCCTTGTTTTGCGGTATACAGCTTTTTCGCCACTGCTGAAATTGTATGCGGCCGCGTCCAAAAACCGTCGTCGGGCCGCGAGTCAGAACGGAACGTCGTCGTCCGTGATCCCTTGACCCATCGGATCGTCCTGCGATGGAGCCTGCTGGGCCGGAGGCCGTTGCGCGGTCCTCGGCATGGACACGGGCTGCTGCGAATATTCGCCGCCGCCGCCGGAGTAGTCGCCGCCCTCGCCCCCGCGGCCGCCCAGCAGGATGACTTCGTTCGCCACAACCTCGGTGTAGTACATTTTCTTCCCGTCTTTATCGTCATAGCTGCGAGAAGAAAGGCGGCCTTCGACGTACACCTGCTTGCCCTTCGTCAGGTATTGCGCGACATTTTCGGCCTTGAACGCGGCCACGTTGGTCCAGTCCGTCTCGTCTTTCCACTCGCCGGTCTGCGTATCTTTCTTTCGCCAATTCGTGGCGATCGAAAACTTAGTCACGGACGTTCCGCCGGGAGTAAATTTCGTTTCAGCGTCCTTGCCCAGATGCCCAATCAGAATCACTTTGTTTACGCTTCGGCCTGCCATATCCCCGAACTGTATCACACGAAGCGGCTATTTTTGGCAGTTCGCCATAATGCTCAACGCGGTGGACAGCATCTTCTTTTCGGCGTCCCTGGTCTTCAACGCCTCTTTGAGCGCGGCGCACGCTTCGGCCGTGCGTCCGGCGTCGGGCTCCTGCGAAAGAATCGATTCGGCGAGCCAATATTGCGCTTCATGGTCGGCCGGGTCAGCCTTCAACAGGGCGCGGTATTCCTTTTCCGCCGTATCGAATTTTTTCTCTTCGATATAGATTCCCGCCAGGTTGAATCGCGCTTTGATCGCCTGCGGGTTCCACTCGATGGCTTTGCGATAAGCGGCGGCTGCGAGATCCGGTTCGGCATGCTCTTCGGCGGCCAGGGCCTGTTTGACGTACGCGTCGGATATGCGCTTGCGCGCCTCGGCCGAATTCGGACCGCCGTAGCGCTTGTGCATCGCTGGATCGAGTGCCATCAAATCGGCGAGCGTCGACGCCTTCTGAACGCGGCAATCGAACTCCAGGCCTTCCAATTCGCTCTTCGCGAAAACGGCGCTCGCCCCGGCGGATGCGGCTTGCATCCGGTCCACCGGCATCTTGCAGCCGCTCGCGCGAGCTTGCGCGAGGGCATGCCACGCGGTAACGTCGGCTTGCGGAATCCGGCCGGTTGGCTGGTTATCCGCGTACGCAAGTTCCTCCGACGCCGCCGCGATATTGCCTCGGCCCAACAGCAGCATGCCGCGATAAAAATGCGCTTCGCCCTGCGATCGTTTCGGGTTGCTCCCCGCGTTCGCCGCCATCTCGTAATCGGAAAGAGCTTCGGCGCGATGCCCCATATTTTCCCGCGCCCGGGCGCGTAGGAAGATGGGGTACGGATCGGCCGGATTATCCTGGATGGCCGCGGTGAGCGAGGGAATCGACTCCGCGTATTTACCGGCCATGAACTGCGCGGACCCGAGCCGCGCATGGAGTTCGCCGCGATCCGGTTCCGGCTTGAGCAGATCGTCCGCGGATTTTCCGGACTTCCCGGCGGACCAGGCGTTCGCGGCTTTCTCGAACGCGGCTGCCGCTTCGGGCCACTGCTTCCCATCGAAAGCCGCGATTCCAGCCAGCCACGCATTCCATGGCGAGGCGGGACTGCGTTCGAAGAGCTTCCTCGATTCCGCGAGTTGGTCCGCGCGCAAGGCTTCCCAACCCAGCCAGAGCCGCCCCGCCGACAACGCCGATTCACAAGCCGTCTTGACCACGTAGCCGGATTTGGCGCAATTCGTTTCCGCCACCGCGTCCCCGAGATCCCCGGCGGCGTCTTTCGGAATGGTCTCGTCCGATAAACGCGCAATGGCGAAAAGTGTTTCGATGGTGGGGGCGGGATCGTCCTGCCCGCTCTCGCTCGCCGCCGCCAGTTCTTTTTCGGCGTGTTCGAAATCCGCGTGATTGCGCGAGAGAAGGGCGCCCATCAGCAAGCAATATCCGTTGCGGAAATGCAGTCCGGCGCGCTCCGGTTTTTTCGCTTTCTTGAGGTCCTCTTCCTGCGCGTCGCCGCAGGCTTGAATGTCCTCTTTCGAGAGAGCGGAGGCCGCTTCCACCTTCTCGAACGTTTCCTTCGACTTGGATGGCCGCGGCGGATCCTTAGCCAAAGCAAGAGCCAAAGCAAGCGGCAGAAAAACGAGCAGGGAGGCGGAATACGACCGCCTCCTCATCCAGTTACTTCTGGTTGGCAATGACTTGGTCTTTTATCCCGGCATAGGTCTTCGCCGGAACAATCTTCTTGCTCAACAATTGCGCCTTGGTCTTGTAGGGCCGGCCGGCGATAATCTTCGCCGCGTAAGCGTCGCCGACCCCGGGAAGCGCCTTCAACTGCGCTTCGGAAGCGCTATTCAGATCGACTAAATCGCCCTTGGGAGCCATCTTATCCGCCATGCCGGCGGACTTCTTGGCGGGAGCGGCGGCCGTCTGAGCGGGCACCGCGGCGGTCAGAAACAGAGCTGTTACGAGTAGCGCGAAGAATCTTTTCATATCGATATCCTACTCTAAGCCCAACCCTGAGCGATGCGCACTTCCCGGCCCCCGTTCAGGATGGATTCCCGTCCGGCCTCAAGCACCTTTTCGTTGTAACCGCTGTTCGCCGGCGTCGCCATAATACCCAGCGCATCGATCTCGCGAATCAGCTTCCGGCGCTCCGCAAGCGGAGCGTCGCCGGCCCGGATGCAGTTCGAAATAATGTGCTCGACCGAGCGGTATCCATAGCCCACCGGCGTGAGCCCGGGGCCGCCGAGATCCACATACTGGAAATAATCGGGGCTCGGCTCCGCGAAGATCGTCGCGCCATCGCCGTCCGGTTTGCGGGCATAGGAATATTGCAATCCGCGGTATTGATCGGAGTGAGACAGCAGTGCCCCGTTGCCGCCGCCCTTGCAGTACATCGTCAGACCCTGGGTGTTCGTTCCCGGCGCGGCGTCGGGAAACCCCAGCGCGTTCTGAACGTTCAAGCAGGCGCCGTTGTTCCAGATCACGCGCGCATCCGTCCACAGGTAACCTTCGTTGCCGTTCGGATACTTATCGAGAATGCCGTAAACGCTTACGGACACCGGCAGCAGCCCGGTGATGAAGTGAACCAGATCGACGTAGTGGCAGCCGATGTAGGCGAAGGCGTCGGAGTTTTCCGTGGTGCACCAGTTCTGAAAATTGGAGTGCCGGTAGTACCATTTCTCCAGCAGACACGCCGTGCCAAGCCGGAAATCGCCAAACCATCCTTCGCGATATTTGCCGCGCGCCATCAGGCTGCGGTCGTCGAACCGCTTGTGGTATTCGATTCCGACAACCAGTCCGCGCGCGAACGCTTCTTTTTCGATCTCGACGGCTTGGTCGTATTTCAGGACGAGCGGCTTAACCGCGCAGACGTGCTGATCGTTCGCAAGCGCCGCGCGGATCACGTCGTAGTGAAGCTGATCGGGAACGGCCACAATCACGATATTGCGCGGCGGCATGCGGGCGATCGCCTCGCGGAATAGCTCGGGAAGAGATTCTTCCGGATTGCTGGAATTTGGAAAAGCCTCGAAGCTCTGCCCGGGAAAGGCTTTGTGCAGGATTTCCGCCTTCGCGAGCGCCGCGACGGTTTTGCCGCGCGAAGCGCACACGCGGATCTGGCTCACGCGCCCCTGGCGCTGCATGTGATACACGGACGGCAGAAGTTGATCGAGCGTGATCATGCCGCCACCGATAATGGTGACTTCGGTCTTCTTCAACCTAGAGCCATGAAAGCATGGAAAGCAATGCATGTTTCCCAGCCTTCTGGATGGATGCCGTTGAAATAGCCCTCAATGGTTTTTCTTGTCGACATGAAATTGCCTCTGATTCAACCGCTCCCTAAGTTCACACCGCGCGGCTCGACGATCGATTTTGGGCGCCGGGAGCTTCGGAAAAAGCCTCTTCGAGCGCCGACAGGCTCTCCATCATCGCCGCTTCCGTGATCACCAGCGGCGGGCAAATCTTCACCGTGCCTCCGCCGTATCCCACCGGGCTGAACAGCAGCACGCCCTTCTCGATCGAGCGCCGCACCACTTCCCAGGCCAGCTCTCCATCCGGCTCTTTCGTGCCGGGCAGAACGCACGCGAGTCCCGCCACCAATCCTTTTCCATCCACGCGGCCGATCCGGGGAAATCGCGTCTGCATTTTCCGCAGCTCCCGATGCATCAGTTCCCCAACGCGCCGCGAATTCTCCACCAGGCCTTCGCCGATCACCAGATCGATCGACGCGAGCGCCGCCGCGCAACAGATCGGATTCCCGGTATGCGTCGAAGTCATGCTGCCCGGCGGATGCAGATCCATCACATCGGGTCTTCCGGCCACGGCGGAGAGCGGCAATGAGCTGGAAATTCCCTTTCCAAAACACGCGATATCCGGCGTAACGCCGTAATGTTCGAAACCCCACATGGTTCCGCAGCGGCCAAAGCCGGCTTGCACTTCATCCATCGCGAGCAGCGTCTTGTGACCGCCGCACCATTGCCGCAACGCTTGAATGTATTCGACTGGCGCAAACGCGGCGCTTCCGCCCTGGTAAGTTTCGAGAATTACGCCGGCGACGTTCCCGGGCTCGACACCCCGCTCCCGAATCGCGCGCTCGAAGCCTTCGAAGGTGTTGTCGCGCGTGCGGTAACTGTCGGGAAACGGGATTTGAATGAAACCCGGATCGAGGTTGACGATCCATTCTTTCAATGCGGGAATACCGCCGGTTTGTTGCGCTCCAAGCGTGCGCCCGTGAAACGCATTATCGTAAGAAACGATTACGTGCTTCGAGCGCCCGCCCGCTTTCAGCCCGTGCGTGCGGCACAATTTCACCGCCGTTTCCACCGTTTCCGATCCCGTGGTAAGCAGGAACACCTTCTTCAACGGCTCCGGCAGAATCGAAACCAGCTTCTCCACCAGGCGCGCGCGAATCTCGCTCGGAAAACAGTAGTTGGTGAGCAACTTCGATTGCGCTTGCCGGGTTATCGCATCGACGATCTCTTGACGCCCATGGCCCGCATTGGCGATGAGCACGCCCGACGACCAATCGATCCACCTGTTGCCGTACGGATCGAAAACTTGAAAGCCCTCGGCACGATCCCAAACGATCGGCGGCTGCCCGCGCATCGCCACCGGCTCATGGCGGTAAAGCGTCTCGAGAATCGGAAGAGAGTCGGGAACCGGAATATCCGTGGCGATTCGCCGCAACGCAGTCTCAACGCGGGGCACGCGCTGGGGAACAATGCCGAATTCTTTCGCCACGATCCATCTATATTAGAACAATGGTGAAAGGGGTTCCGGCGTTTTGGGCATTGGTTTGGGCATGGGTGGCATGCGGATCGCTTCAAGGTCAAGAAACCCCGCCCAAGCCCGTACTTCCCGAAGGCTACATCGGCAGCACCGTATGCAAAGGCTGCCATCCCGATGTGTGGCTGAAGTTCTTCAAGAATCCGCATTATAAGTCGATTGCCTCGGGCAAAGAACCGGCGGAGAAGACCGGTTGCGAAGGGTGCCACGGGCCGGGTAAGGCGCATGTGGAGGCGCATGGCGGAAAGGCGACCATTCGCGCATTTTCCGTGATGCCGCCCAAAGACGTTCTGAATGCGTGTCTCGCGTGCCACTCGAAAGACATGTCGCGCGCGAATATACGCCGTTCGGCGCACACGGAGGCGGACGTGGTTTGCACCAACTGCCACTCGATCCACAAATCGCCCGTGCCGAAATTTCTTCTCGCCAACGTGCAGCGCGAGGTCTGCTACCCTTGTCACGGCACCGTTCGCGCGCAGTTCGATATGCCGTTCAAGCATCGAGTGAACGAGGGCGTGGTGCAGTGCACCGATTGCCACAATCCGCACGGCGCGTTCGCTCCTACGTGGCGCATGGGCGCGCGGCCGCGCATGGTGGAGCAGGCGCTCGGAAACGAGGAGCCTTGTCTCAAGTGCCATTCGGACAAGCGCGGCCCGTTCGTGTTCGAGCACGCGCCGGTGCGCGTGGATGGATGCGAAACGTGCCACAGCCCACACGGATCGATGAACGCGAAACTGCTGCGGAGGCCGGTGGTGTTTACCGTGTGCTTGGAATGCCACAACGGCGCGGGGACGTTCGGACGCCAGAATACGGGCGTAACGATTCAATCGAGCTCGCACAACATGCTGGACCCCCGGTTTCAGCGATGCACGACGTGCCATGTGCGGATTCATGGATCGAACAGCGACCGGCTGTTCTTCAGGTGATCGAAATGCGGCGAATTTCATTCCTATTCATTGCAATTTTCACCTTGCGCGCCCAGCAGGCAGTCGCTCCCACGCCCGAACCGGTCGGCCCCGTTCGAGGCGAAGACGCGCGCGGCTACAACATCGTCAACTCGTTCGAAACCGGATACCGATATAGTCTGGTCGGCGGCAATCTCGGCAAGTACCGCAGCGACGTGAACTATCGCAATGGCATCCGTCTGCTCGGCGGCAACCTCACGGTGAATTCCCGAAATGGCCGCGGACACTGGTTCGACGAAATCGTGCTCTCGACGATCGGGCTGGGCAACGATCCGTATCAGGCCGCGACGCTCCGCGTGCAGAAGAACGGCCTCTATCGATACGACATGATCTGGCGGCTGAACGAATACTACAATCCCGGACTGGTGGTCGCGAACGGCGAGCACCTGATCGACACGCGGCGGCGCTGGCAGGATCACGATTTCACGCTGTTTCCGCAATCGAAATTCAAGTTCCGCGCCGGGTACAGCCGCAATAATCAAACCGGCCCGGCTCGTTCGACGATCAATCTTTTCGAAAACACCCGCGGCGATGAGTTTCCGCTGTTCACCGATATCCGGCGCGAGTTCAACGAGTATCGCGTTGGCGGCGATGCGGAGCTGTTCGGGATCAAGCTCACTTTTCTCCACCGATGGGAATTTTATAAGGAGGACACAACCAATCGCGTGGATGCGCTCGAGCAGGGAAACAACCCCACCGATCGGACGACTCTTTCAAGTTTCCAACGGGCCGAGCCGTATCACGGATCGACCCCGGCGTGGCTGGCGAATCTCTACACGGAAAGAAAGAAAGTCGCCATGAACGGGCGGTTTACTTATTCAGGGGGGGAGCGAAATTTCATCCAGGACGAGTTAGCTCTGGGAACGAATCACTTCGGAGCCAACCAGAATCGCGAGACGATTGTTTTTGGCGACGCGCAACGACCGGTTACGACGGGAGATTTCTCGTTCACGTTGTTTCCCGCGGGCCGGTTTACCATTGTCAATAATACCTCGTTTAACAATACCCGGATCGACGGAAATTCTTTTTTTGAGGATTTTAATAACCGGAATCTGAGCAGTAACATGGTTTCCTTTCAGTTTCTGGGAATCCGGGTGATTACCAATTCAACCGAAGCCGATTTTCATGTGTCGGACCGGGTAAGCGTCTACGGCGGTTTCCACTATTCGAACCGGCTGATCCGTTCGATTGAAGATAGCGGCGTGCCGGGGTTCCCCAGCGACCGGATCGCGGCGCAGCAGACAAACCAGTTGAGGGCGGGAGTTGCGGGAATCAATATTCGCCCGGTAAAGGCGCTCCGGATGCATTTTGAGGCCGAGGTGGGGCGCAACGACAATCCATTCGATCCGATTGCCGAAAAGAATTATCACGCGATTTCGGCGAGAGTGCAGTATAAGTGGAAGAGCTTGCTGCTGGCGACGGGTTACAAGCAAAACTATAATAACAACTCGATTACGCTGACTTCCTATAGCTCGCGAGCGCGGAACTATTTCGCCGAAGGATCCTGGACGGCGCGAAGTTGGTTCTCGATCGATGCGAGTTACTCGCGACTGCACCTAGATACGTTGGGCGGGCTCGCGTTCTTTGCCGGCCCTCCCCAAGAGCAAGATCTGATTACGGATCGCCAGTCGCTCTACGTAAGTAACATTCATGCCGCGAATCTAGGCGTGAGATTCGGGATCGGGAAGCGCGCCGATGTGTACGCGGGATACAGCATAACCCGGGATGTGGGCGATGGCCGCGGTAACTCGCCCGGCCCGGCGAATCCGATTGACGCGCTGCTCTATTCGGTGCAGACGTTCCCGTTGAGTTTTCAATCGCCGCTCGCGCGGGTGTCGGTCCGGATCAACCAAAAGGTCCGGTGGAATGCCGGTTACCAGTATTACGGATACAAGGAAGATTTCGGGCTATTTTCGATTAATCAAAACTATCGCGCCAATACGGGATACACGAGCTTGCTATGGTCTTTCTGAAGCCTGCCATGATTCTGATCGCGGGCGTTCTCGCCGCCGCGCCGGTCGGGGCTCCAATCCGGGATTCCGAATGGCCCGCGTATGGCCGGGATGGCGGCGGCGCCAAGTACTCTCCCCTGACCGCAATCAATCGCGAGAACGTGAAACGCTTAAAGGTTGCCTGGACGTTTCACGTGGGCGACATGCACCCAAACACGGGCCGGGGCAGGGCATCCGCTTTCGAATGCACTCCGCTGTTCGCGGACAACACGCTATATGTCACAACCGGCTTCGGCCGCGTAATCGCGCTCGATCCCGAGACAGGCAAACAGCGTTGGGCTTACGATCCGCATATCGATCCAAACGCGGGCTATGGCGATTTCGCCAATCGCGGCGCTGCGACGTGGGTCGATTCCAAGACCAAAGCGAGACGCATCTTCGTGGCCCCCATCGACGCGCGCTTGATCTCCCTCGATGCGGAAACCGGCAAGCCGTTTCCTAATTTCGGCAGCAACGGCCAGGTCGATCTTCGCGTAGGCTTGAGGAACGCGACCGAGTCGGTGTCCGAGTACGAAGAGACGTCGCCTCCCGCGGTAATCGGCGATCTGGTGATCGTCGGATCGGGTGTCGCCGATAACGGGCGCGTCAACGCCGCGAGCGGCGAAGTTCGAGCTTTCGACGCGCGCACCGGCACGCTGCGCTGGACATGGGACCCCATGCCGGGACGGAAGACGGGCGCGGCGAATGCGTGGTCGATTATCTCCGTGGACCCGGAACGCAATCTGGTTTTCGTTCCCACCGGCAGCGCCAGCCCGGATTACTACGGCGGCGAGCGTCTTGGAAACGATCTCTACGCCAACTCGGTAATCGCGTTGCGCGCCGATACGGGGGAAATGGTCTGGCACTTTCAGACAGTGCACCACGATTTGTGGGACTACGATATCGCGTCGCAACCAACTCTTTACACGGTCGCAGGCAAACCCGCGATCGCGGTTGGCTCAAAGGCCGGGCACCTCTTTCTGCTGGATCGCGTGACCGGAAAATCTTTATTTGGAGTGGAAGAACGGCCCGTTCCGAAGAGCGACGTTCCCGGCGAACGCGCCGCGCCAACCCAGCCCTTCCCGTTGCTGCCCGCTCCGCTTGTACCGGAACAGTTGAAGCCGGAAGAGGCGTGGGGCGCGAACGACGAAGATCGCAAATGGTGCGAGGAACGCATCCGCGGCCTTCGTTCGGAAGGCGCGTTCACGCCGCCGAGCGTCAAAGGCTCGCTTGTCGTTCCAGGTAATATCGGCGGGATGGCATGGGGCGGATCGGCCTTCGATCCCTCTCACAATCTGCTCGTAATTCCGACGAACCGGCTGCCGGCCTTGGCCCGGTTGATCCCGCGCGCGGAGTTCGCATCGGAAAAGGCCGCCGGTCGGGATGGCGAATTCGCCCCGCAACGTGGCACGCCTTATGGCGTATGGCGCGATTTTCTTACGACTCCCGGTAAAATGCCGTGCAACGCTCCTCCCTGGGGCGCCCTCACCGCAATCGATACGATCACGGGCGCGATGAAATGGGAAGTGCCCCTGGGAGTGCTGCCCTGGCTCGCGAACAACCCCGACGCCGCACGGTGGGGATCGATCAACTTGGGCGGCCCGATTGTGACGGGCGGCGGCTTGGTGTTTATCGGCGCTACTCTCGATCCGTTTCTACGCGCCTTCGATGTCGAAACCGGGGCCGAGCTTTGGAAAGGAGAGCTGCCGACCAGCGCCAAAGCCACTCCCATGACTTTCCGCGGCGCGAGCGGGAAACAATATGTGGTGATTGCGGCGGGCGGCCATGAGGCCGGGCCCAACTGGAAGCAAGGCGACTCGCTGGTCGCCTTTGCGCTTCGGTAGCCTACATCCCTCGCGAATCCGATCCGCCATTTCCGAGCCGCGACCGTTCACGGCTTAGGCCTCGGCTCTGTCCGCACCTCCGAAATCAACTCCGGGATGGGGATTGCGATGGGCGAATCTTCGATGCGAAGCACGCCATCCGGAACGACTAACAACGCTTCAGGCATATGGCGGAAACATCTGCCTGTCTCGGGATCGATGGTCCAGACGTAGCCAACGCCCAGGTCGAGATACTTGCGGGCCTTTTTCTCAACTTCGGAAAACGAGTCGCCCTCGGAGAGGATTTCAATCGTGAACAGAGGAGGGTCTTCCAGGATTTCCTCGTAGGGATGGTCGTTTCTTATGGCGCAAACGTCCGCCACGCAAAACTTATTTCGCGCAACTCGAATACGCTGCTCGACAAAACCGGTGATACCCCACTCGGACTCGCGAGTGCCCATGTAGAGCGCGATCAAATATTGCAAACGGGCGTGCTTTGCTTTCCCCGCGTTTCTCTCGATCAGCCGGCCTTCGTCATAGTCCACATCGGGGCTGTAACCGCTCGCCATGTACTCTTCCACGGGGATAAGGACACCGGTAACCATGCTTAGATTCTAACCGTGGCCGGCGGCCGCGCCTTAACGCGCGATATCGGGAGAGAAAGGCTACGAGAATGCCCGAACGCCTCTCGTACTTCGAGAATTCGAGCTTCTGCCTGGCTGCCCCAAGTTTCGCGTTGAAGCGCGGCCGGAGGGCGACGTCAACCTTTTTGGATTATCCGGGTGCGCGATTCCGGGTGAGTATCGCTTCCGCGTTCCCGAAGCGGCGTTCTTCGCCTTCCTCCGGGGATTCGAGCAGGCCCATTTTTTTTCGGTCCTCCGCCTCGATCCCCGGTACGGCGGGGCGGATGCCGCCGTGAAAGCGGGCCGCCCCCTCCCGGCGATTTCGAAGCTGGAAGAAACCTTCCGGGAGATAACGCCGGTTAAAAAATATCTCGCGCCCAACTTGGATCTGTACCGGGAACTTGTCAAATCCGGCTGGAACGCGAACACGCTTGGGGAGGATCATGAAAACGCGCTCGCCCCGGCCGTACTCGCGAGCGACTCCGCGTCCGCGGCTTTCCTTCTACAGCACGGAGTGAGCCTCAAAGCCGAGAGACCCCTCTGATGTTCTCGGCCGGCCACGCGGAAAAGATTGATAATGTCCGCATGCTCATCGAGAGAGGGGCCGACTGAACTCGCAAGATTGGATGGGCCGGACCGCGCTTTTCGGCGCCGCGATGGGGATGAACCCTGGCATCGTCGATCTGCTTGCCGCACGCCGCGCCGATCCCAATATCCGCGACAAGCAGGGCTGCACCGCGCTCGATCCCGATTACGTCGCCCCCAACGGTCCGAACTGCGCTATTTCCAGACGCCTATTGAACTAGGCCGCCTCCCGATTCTCTTCGGTGCGCAGTTCCCCGCCCGTCTCGCCCACTCAGTAGCCACATGCGGCGGTCGCGCGGCAGCCTTTTCAGGCCAGGAAAAGTGCTCGGCGTATTCTTTCTTCGCCGCGATAAACACAACGCGGGGCCGCAACTGAGGGACCCCGAAATCGGAAGCGATGCGTAAGCTGCGTCATACAAGAGCCACCTGCTCTTTCGTCGGCTCCGCTCAACAATACCAGGGCTCGTTCAAATACGGCACCGTGGCGCGGGCGGGCAGGTGGAAATCGGGCGGGGCACTTGACGCGTCGAACGCCAACTCCCAGATCTTGCGGAAGACTTCGGGGCGGGGTCTCGCGGCTTCGCGCTGGACCAGATCTCCGATCTCCGAGCAGATCCGATCGACGTCCGGATCGGGATTCTTCCATCGGTAACACAGGGCTTCGGGATCGAAAGGCTCCACGAGGCGACGAATCTCGTCCAACTCCAGCATTAGAGAGCCAGCCGGAATCAGCAGCCGGATCGCGAGTTGAATCGGCGCGACGCTGTCTGGCAAGTCCAAATCCCGCACGGCGCGGAGCAGGTCGCGGTAGCTCTCCAATGTCGTCCATGGAGTAAACGGGATGAAGGTCGGCGAGAGATGCAAGCCGGCTTGGCGCGTCAGCCGCAACGCCTCTTCGAAATCGGCGCGAGTGTGGCCCTTCGCCAGTTTCGAAAGCACCGCGTCGTCGACCGATTCCACCGCGCTTACGATGAAGAGGCAGCCAGTGCAGCGCAGTATCGGCAAAACCTCGCGATGCTTCAGGAGGTGCTCGATCTTGATGGTCGCATCGTACGTGACCCGCGGAAATTCGGCGTGCAGCGCTTCGATCAGCGGGACGGCATGGCCGATTCCGTTGAAGAAATCGGGATCGCCGAACGTGATGTGCTCCGCCCCGGCCGCAACCTGCTGGCGAACATCCGCGAGCACAACGTCCCGCTGCACGATCCGGAACACGCCGTTGTAGACGGGAACCACGGGGCAATGCTTGCAGAGATGCTTGCAGCCGCGGCTGGCTTCGGTGTAGCCAACCAGTTTGGGCGCGCCGTTGCCGAGCAGTTTGGCGTAGGCGCTGAGCGGGGGAAGTCCGGCGCGGTCCGGCGTGAGAAATCGCTGCCGTTCGAGCGAGATCGCGGATGGCGGCTCCCGGCCCGTATTGGCCAAATCCACTAATGCCGGTTCGAACTCGCCGCCCAAAATGGCGCCGACGCCTTTCTCGCGCAGATAATCCGCATTCATCGGCGCATACAGGCCGAAGGCGCACAATCGGGCTTCCGGATTCAATGAGCGGACGCGGTCGATGGCATGGAGCGCCAGACGCGTTGCCGTGTGCATCGGCAAATAAAACGCGACCAATTCCGCTTTCTGAATCTCTAACCAAGGGAAAGGCCCGCGGGCAAGGTCGGCCAGAGTTACTTCATGCCCCCAGGCGCGCAGCCCGGCGGCCGGAGAAGCCAATCCGAATGGCTGCCTGCCGAGCTCGTAGGTGGATAGAAGCACTATGCGCACGGCGGGTGTTTCCATTATCGCGCTAAACTTAGAGTGTCCTTCTCAGCATGTTAGCCACGCAAACCATCGCCGAAGAGATCCTGGAATTGAAGCAGGACCGCCGGGCCATCCTGCTGGCGCATCACTATCAGGAGCCGGAAATTCAGGAGCTGGCGGATGTGGTGGGCGACAGCCTGGAGCTCGCGCGCAAGGCCCGCGAAGCACAGGGCGATGTCATCGCATTTTGCGGCGTCTGGTTCATGGCCGAGACGGCCAAGGTGCTGAATCCGCACCGAATCGTGGTGGTGCCGGATAAGGATGCTAGTTGCAGCCTGGTTGAGAGCTGCCCCGTGGATCCGATTCGCGCATACCGGCGCGCTCATCCGGACGACGTGATCGTCAGTTATATCAACACATCGGTCGAAGTGAAGGCCGAAAGCGATATTCTCTGCACTTCCAGCAACGCGGTGCGCGTGGTCAATTCGATTCCGCCCGAAAAGACAGTGTTGTTTCTGCCCGATCGCAACCTTGGTAATTACGTGCAAAAGCAGACCGGGCGCCGGAACATGAAAATCTGGCAGGGTTCCTGCATCGTGCACGCGACCTTTCCGGCGCGGCGCGTTCTGGACGCGCGGGAGCAATACCCGAACGCGGTGATCATTGCGCATCCCGAATGCCCGCAGCCGGTGCTCGATCTGGCGGAGTTCATTGGATCCACCTCGGCGCTGATCGACTATTGCGTACACAGCCCCGCGCGGGAATTCATCGTGATGACCGAGAGCGGCGTCAAATTTTCGATGCAAAAGTACGCGCCCGGAAAGACGTTCCACTTCGTCGCGAACGAAAATTGCAACTGCAGCGAGTGCCCTTACATGCGCCTCAACACGCTCGAGAAGCTGCGCGATTGCCTGATGAATCTGGAGCCGCGGGTCGAGATTCCCGAAGCTCTGATGCGGCGCGCGCTGGTTCCCATCGAGCGCATGCTGGCCGTGAAGTGACCACCGCGGTGACCGCCCCGCCTCTCGTCGATTCCTTTGGACGAGTTCACGATAACCTTCGCATCAGCGTAACGGACCGCTGCAATATTCGCTGCTTTTACTGCATGCCGGAAGACGGCGTGAAGTTCATGGGGCGCGAGGAGATTCTTTCCTTCGAAGAGATTGAGCGCGTGGCCGGCGTGGCGGCTTCCCTGGGCGTTACGAAGCTTCGTATTACCGGCGGCGAACCGCTGGTCCGTAAAGATCTGCCTGTGCTGATCGCGAAGTTGATGCGGATCCCCGGAATTCGCGACATCGCGATGACCACCAACGGCGTACTGCTATCGAAGCACGCCCGGGACCTGTCCGATGCCGGCCTTCGCCGGTTGAACGTGCATCTCGATACCTTGGATCGCGATCGATTTCTGAAGATCACCCGCCGGGACGACCTTGACAAGGTGCTCGAAGGCATCGCGACATGCCGCGAGATGGGTTTCGGGCCGATCAAGATAAACGTGGTTGCCGTGAAGAATCTGATCGAGCCGGACATTGTTCCCATGGCGCGCTACTGCCGGCAGAACGGGATCGAACCGCGTTTTATCGAATTCATGCCGCTCGATGCGCAGCAGCTTTGGGACCGGCGCAAGGTACTGCTGGCGGACGACATAATCGAGACGCTGTCGCGCGAGATTTCGCCTTTAGTTCCGATTCCGGATGCCGACCCGCGCGCGCCCGCGACGGAATACCGGTACGCGGACGGCGGCGGCAGCGTTGGATTTATCGCCTCGGTGAGCAAGCCATTCTGCATGAACTGCAACCGGCTGCGGCTGACGTCCGACGGCAAGCTGCGCTACTGTTTGTTCGCGATCGAAGAAGCGGATGTGAAGGGCTTGCTGCGAGGCGGCGGGTCGGACGAAGAAATTGCCGCCGTGATCCGAGGGAACGTGGCGGATAAGTGGATGGGGCACGAGATCAACAGCGCGAAATTTGTGGCCCCGCCCAGGCCGATGTATCAGATTGGGGGATGAGCGCGTTCACAGGATATATCCGGCCATGCGCTTAAGCCAAGAGGTCCGACAGCTTGCTGTGTCGATCGCCAACCCTGTCGCGCAGGACGACAATGTTGTCAGGTTCCTCCGCGAACCAAGCAAAGGAATGCCACGCTAACTCGGGTATAGTTTTGCGAAAGGCCGGTTGGCTTAGGTCCAGATAAGCCGAAACAAATGCGACCTGCCGTTTCTTAAGCCCCGCGTCCGTCGCGATTTCGAGCAACGCCTGTTTGCGGGCTTCGTTGATCGGTCCATCCGTCGCAACCACCTCGACGAAAATGAGCAAAGGATCTCGCGGACCAAGGTCGACCAGTAAGATGTCCGGCAGATATCGATCAGCCGGTATCTTCAGGTGAATCGATTTGGCCAGATCGTCGTCGCGGGCCACGACCTTATTGCCGCTCTCGCTCAAGAAGTTCACGCCGGGCCTCGACAGGAAACGAGGAGCAAACTCCTCCAGCACCGCTTTCGTTATGACCGAACTCGGTCCAGCCGCAAGCCGCCGTGTTTCGCCGTTCGGGAATGAGACCAGCATGCCAGTCTTGGTCGCCACAATTCCCTTCCCGACGATCTGGACTCGCGCGAGCGCACTTGCTGAAAGATTCGCCGACTGCCACTCGGAGATCGCTTCGGCGAGAGCCTCCTCCACCAGTTCCGGCCGGAATAGCGCGGCAAACGACATCGCGAGAGCATAACGGGGGACGCTCGATGTGGTCGGAATATCTGGCCTTACAACAACGGCACCCATCCGCATCAGGCCATCGCGGAGAGTTTCATCGCGTATCGGCTCTCTTGTGTTATCCGCATACCAACGTCCCGGAACTTGGATCTCCTGACGCCCGAGAGAAGCCGCTGCCCATGCCAACCGCGATGCATCGTCCGTCTTACTTGCTTGCGCGTCCGACATCCGGGCTACTTGATTCGGACGAACGAATGTATCCCGTCCGTCCACGGCGCCCGCGTAGAGCATGACAAAGACTGTCTTCGCGGCGATATCGCGCGTGCAGTACTGCCGGTTTGGAGTACCGTCCGGGAAAATTCGTTGCAAGCGATTTTGGATGACGGAAGCGGGAATGACCGAAGGCAGGGGAGTCACACAATCGTTCCATTCACGAAAAGACTTCCGCAAGCCCGCTCAATGCACGCCCGGTCGGCTCCACGCGCGATCGCCTCTTCAACTAAAGCGAGCGCTTCAGGAGGCGGGAGCGGGAGAGATTCGAGCTCATAAGCCGAAACCGCGACGCTGCCGCTGATACAGCGAAAGGCATCGTCGATAACCGCGGTGTTCAAAATAGCAGCCAAAACGGATGGCCGCACACTAGGTTGGCCGTTCCGCGGAAGAATCATGTTCAAATGATTTTCGACGACCGCCGCGCCGTACTCGTCTATAAAGTCTTGAGGCATTTGGGCCGCCACGATCCGTCGATTCTGTTCTTTCGCCGTTGTCCTTTGCACCAGTACACAAGACCGGCGCGAAATCAGCCAGTCGTCGCCCCGGCGGGGCAGGAAATACGGCTGGTGATTTCTTCGAGTGGATCGAAAGACGAATTGCCCGTCAGCCGTTATGGATTCGGCCCAAATCAGCGGGTACGCTCCTCGAGATGGGCGAGCCCTGAGCTGATCTTTATGGCGATTCCACACAAGAGGGCCAGTGCTCACCTTGTACCCGTAATCCTTGAGCGTATGGCGAAATCCGCGCAGTGCTCTAACGAGATCGGCATGTTCCAGTTTCCGGGGGATAATCCACGGTCCTCCACCTGGAGTGGGAAGGATGAATGAGCCGGCCGCTTGAGCGTCCATGGAGCCGGCGTCCTTCGGAGCGAGAAAGTGCACCGTTGCCGCCTCCCCCGAGCCGCCTCGACGATATGTCGCGAGCAAAGTCTCTTGCAATGCGTCGTCGAAAACTCCCTTCCGGGAAACTACGAAATCGATGTTTACGGGTGGCGCTTCATCAATGAGGAGAAGCCGGAGAGCCTTGAAGTACTCGCCGGCGAGGAAACTGGCAGGCGTGACAAAAGCGATTATCCCGCCCGGCTCGCATAGCTTCACGGCGGCGTCGGTAAATAATCCGTACAGGTTGGCGTGACCATAGAGGCTGCGACGGTACTTCTCCCGCAGCTCCGGCTCGAGCGTCACGCGGCCGTACGGCGGGTTCCCCACGACAAGGTCATAGAGATCCCCCTGAGCGGTCACTTTCTCGAGGGTGTTACAAACTTCCACAACCACCGGGAGCCGCTTGCCGGCACGGCGGCATAGTTCCATTACCGTCGCTTCCAAAAGTACTTGCGCGATCCACGCCGCAAAGGGATCAATCTCGAATCCTCTTAAGCGAAGCCCGAGTTCTTGCACCAGAAGCCGCGAATCTTTCAACCGGGAGCCCGAAACCATTTTCTCCGCGACCGAAGATAGAAAGGCGCCTCCGCCGCACGCCGGATCGAGAACACGGCAAACACTCCAATCCACCCCCGCGGTAGCAGCTTTTGTCAGCAGCCGCTCGGTCAGTGCCGGAGGAGTATAGAAGACGCCCAAGCGCGCGCGCATCTCATCCGGAATCGTTGCCGTGTAAATTGCGCCAATCAGGTACCCTGCCTGAATTGGGCCGAGTTGCGTCGCAGCCATTCCCAAAACTTTCGCGAGCAGGTTCGCGGGTTGGTTGAGCGCAAATGGCTCGATTGTTTGAAACGGACTTGCCACGGGCCACGCTTCGCGGTAGGAGTTTTGAATTCCAGTCCAATAAGCGCCGATAATGGTAGCGCAGAAAGATCGCCCAAACGCGAGCCTATCGCCTATTGGAATGGTTTCGGCGAGGCTCTTGGCAATCGACTTGCCCTCGCGCAACGCCGCAGTGGAATCCTGCCGAACGGGCTCAACCGCCATCAATAGCTGGTGAGCGTTGAAGTGGGATTTCAACTTACAGAATATACCGGCTCAAATCCTGATCCTTCACGATGTCCGCCAGTTGCTTGCGGACGTACGCGGCGTCCACCTTCACGTTCTTCTTCTTCAAATCCGGACCTTCAAACGAGATTTCCTCGAGCATCTTCTCCATGATGGTGTGCAGCCGCCGCGCGCCGATGTTCTCCGACGATTCATTCACCTGCGCGGCGAATCGCGCCACTTCTTCCAGAGCGTCTGGCGTGAGGTTCAGCTTAATGCCTTCGGTTTCCATCAACGCCACGTACTGCTTCGAAAGCGCGTTCTTCGGTTCGCTCAAAATCCGAATGAAATCCTGAACGGTAAGCGATTTCAGCTCCACGCGAATCGGAAAACGGCCTTGCAGCTCGGGGATCATGTCGCTCGGCTTCGAAACGTGAAACGCTCCCGCCGCGATGAACAGAATGTGGTCGGTACGCACGAATCCGTGGCGCGTGTTGACCGTCGTCCCCTCGACAATCGGCAGAATATCGCGCTGCACGCCTTCGCGGCTCACATCCGGCCCATGGCCCGATTCGCGGCCGGCAATCTTGTCGATCTCGTCGAGGAAAATGATGCCGCTCGTTTCCACCCGCTCGAGCGCCACCCGAGTCACCTGCTCCATATCGATGAGCTTCTGCTCTTCTTCCTGGACCAGGTAATCCATGGCCTCGCCCACGCGCATGCGCCGCTTCCGCGTGCGCTGTCCGAAGAGGTTGGGCAGCATGTCTTTCAAGTTGATGCCCATTTCTTCGATGCCCGCGTTGGTCGCGATCTCGAACGTGGGCCCGCGATCCTTCACGTCGATTTCGACCATGCGCTCGTCCAGCTTGCCTTCGCGCAGGCGCTCCTTCAGCTTCTCGCGGGAGCGCTCGTTCGGTTCGGCGTTTTCGGCCGGCGGCGGCATCAAGAGATCGAGCAACCGCTCTTCCGCGTTGGCTTCGGCGCGCTCGGCTACTTCATCGAGCCGCTCTTCGCGAACCATGTCGATCGCGATATCCACCAGATCGCGAATCATCGATTCGACATCGCGCCCCACATATCCGACTTCCGTGAATTTGCTCGCCTCCACCTTTAGGAACGGGGAATTCGCCAGCTTCGCGAGACGCCGCGCGAGCTCCGTTTTTCCCACGCCGGTCGGCCCAATCATCAGGATGTTCTTGGGCATCACCTCGTCCGCCATCTCGGGCGGCAATTTCTGCCGGCGAATGCGATTCCGCAGCGCGATCGCCACGGCTTTCTTCGCCTCCGGCTGCCCGATCACGTATTTATCCAGCTCGCGAACGATCTCGCGCGGAGTTAGCTCGTCGAGCACCGGCCGCTCGTCCGTCGCCTGGCTGGGAAGATAAATAACCATCAGGCAAGCTCCTCATAGGTGATGTTTTGATTCGTAAAGATGCAGATCTTCGAGGCGATGTCCATCGATTGCTCGACGATCTGGCGTGCCGGGAGCTTGGTATTGCGAAGCAGCGCAATCGCCGCGGCCATCGCAAACGATCCGCCCGATCCGATCGCGGCGGCGCTCTCGTCCGGCTCGATCACGTCGCCGTTTCCGCTCAGGATGAAAATATTTTTCGTGTCGGCCACCAGCAACAGCGCTTCCAAATGCCGCAGGATTTTGTCGGTGCGCCATTCTTTGGCCAGTTCGACCACGGAACGCGGCAAATTGCCGTTGAACTGCTCGAGCTTGGCTTCAAAGCGCGCGAAAAGCGAAAATGCGTCGGCGGTCGCGCCCGCGAATCCGGCCAGCACCTTGTCATTATAAAGACGGCGCAGCTTCTTGGCGGACGATTTCAGCACCTCATGCCCGAGCGTAACCTGGCCATCGCCCGCCATCACGACTTTGTCGTCACGGCGGACGCAGATCACCGTGGTCGAGCGTATGCGTTCTTTCATGGGATTGAAATTTCAGTTTATCGCAGTTCCAGAACCGTGAGGCTCTTCACAAACGGTAAAGCATGAAGTAGACGATCACGCCCGTGACACTGACATAAAGCCAGATCGGCAGCGTCCAGCGCGCGATCCGGCGATGTTTATCGAAACGCCGGCGCAGGGCCCGTGAAAGCGTGATAACCGCGAGCACCGGAACGGTAAATGCAAGCGCCAGATGACTGATCAGAACGGCGAAATAGACGGTCCGGATGGGCCCCGTTTTCAAAAAATGCACGGAGCCAACCTGCGAATGGTAGACAAGGTAGCAGGCCAGAAATAGCATCGAAACGACGAATGCGGAAAGCATTACTCGCCGGTGCTGTTCCACCCGCTTGCGGCGGATTAAGGTATAGCCCCAGATCAGCAGGACCGCCGCCGCGGCATTTAGAAATGCATCGACGGTGGGGAGAAGGCGGATCAGAGGTTTTCTTTTGCAAGCAGCCGCGCGTCGGCTGTAATGGCGCCCACCGGGTCGCCATCCCCGATGCCATAGTAGCCGCGGATGTTCCCGCGGCCGTCCACCAGGACAAAACGCGTACTATGATCCATCGCGCCACTCAGGTTCCCAAGCTTGAATGCTTCCCGATCGAGAAGCTGCAGCGTTGCGGGATCGCCGGTCAAGAACCACCAGCGATCGGGTTCGGCTTGGAAACGCTTGGCGTACTCCGCAAGCACGGGCGGCGTGTCGCGCGCGGGATCGACCGTGAACGAAACCAGCTTGAGGCCGGGCATGTTGTTGCCGGTTGCCTTCTGCAATTCATGCATGCGCGAGCTCATTCGCGGGCACGGCCCCTCGCAATTCGTGAAGATGAAATCCGCCACCCAGATGGAGCCGTCGAGCGATTTGCGATCGAATGGCGCGCCGGTTTGGGAAGTAAGCTCAAAGGCGGGCACGTGGCCGTAGTTGGGGAGATCGCGATGCCGCGCGCAGGCGGAAACCAGCATCAGAGCCGCGGGGAGGCAGCTTCTCAACCTCATAATCCGGGCCGGTCCAACACCATCAAGCCGTAAATCAATGGCAAATAAATCACGCTCACCAGCAGCACCCTTCTCGCGCGAAGTCTTGTCCGGTCAAACGCCACGCGCACTCCCGAATACAGAAACCAACCTCCCAGAATCAGAGCGCCGAACAGATAAATCCGTCCCGACATTCCGAGCAAACTCGGAAACAAACTTACGGGGATCAGCGTGGAGGCGTAAATCACAATCTGCCGCGCCGTCGATTCGCCGTCCGGTTCCACCACCGGCAACATGCGAATCCCCGCGCGTGCATAGTCCTCGCGATACATCCAAGCTATCGCCAGAAAATGCGGGAACTGCCAAATGAACAAAATGGCGAAAAGCGCCCAAGCTTCGGAGGTGAGCGTGCCGCTCGACGCCGCGTAGCCGATTATCGGCGGCATAGCGCCGGGCAGTGCGCCGACCACCGTCGATAAAGAAGACCGCTGCTTCAGAGGCGTGTACAAAAAAAGATAACTGGCGAGCGTGAATAGCCCGAGCAGCCCCGAAAGCAGATTTACAAACAGCGCCAATTCGAGAAATCCCGCGAGCGCGAGCGCCGTCGAAAAAACCAGCGCGCGCGTCGGATCCAACCGCCCGGAAGGCAGTGGCCGCTGCGCCGTCCGGTGCATTTTGCGATCCGAAATGCGCTCGGTCCACTGGTTCAGCGCCGAAGTCCCGGAGGCAATCAGCCCGGTTCCGATAATCGTGTTGATAAACGACGCCCAGCCATGCCATCCGGTCTTCAATCCGAAGAAATAGCCGACGCCGGTGCTCATTAAGATGAGCCAGGTGATTCGCGGCTTGGTCAGGGCGATGTAGTCTTTCATGACGCCACGGCCATCCGGCCCGGCGCCATCCTGGCTTCTTGCGGGCGCACGTTGCGGAATACTTGGATCGCCAGAACCACGCTCGCGGCCATGGTCAGCGCGCCCACCGCGACGTGCAAAACCGTGAAGGCGATCATGACGGGCATGGGTTGAACCGCATCGGCGGTCGCAATCCGGCTCATATAGGCCGCGATGCCCAGAAACACTTGCGAGAAGGCGATCGACAACAACGCCAAAGCGGACCGGAGCAAGGGGGGATGCTCCGAATAGTGACGCAGCACCCGTACGCAAACCCAAAGTATTACGCCCGTCACCAGCGACGCGGCGCCGATGTGATAAACCACGCCGAGCGCCTTATGCCGCGCCGCCGCGCCCAAAGCCAACTGCATCAACACGAAGATCGGCGCGGCCATCGCCAACGTCCGCAGCGATGGCGCGCCGGCGTCGCTCACTATGTGAGGACCGCGCCGCCAGCTCGCCGACGTGAAAACCGCGATCGCCACGGTGGTCGCAAAGAAAAGCTGCGCAAGGCACGCGTGGCTCACGCTGATAGCCGGCGGCAGCAGGTAAATCACCGTTAGGCCGCCCAGAACTCCTTGCGCGATTACGGCAGCCACGGCCACCAGCCCGAGCCGCTTCATCCATGTCCGGTCGTCCACGCGCCAGAGCCAGACAGCCAGCACGATAGTCAACACACCGGTCAGCGTGGCGATCATGCGGTGTCCATGCTCGTACAGAATTCCGCCTTCCATCGGGGGCATGAGTTTGCCATAGGAAAGCGGCCAGTCGGGTACGGAAAGGCCCGCGTCGTTGCTGGTCACGAGGCCGCCAGCCGCCACCAGCAGCAGAGTGCAGGCCGCCAGCAGAATGGCGAAGCGATGGAGGCCGGTCATGTGGTCGCGCCCGCAAAACTAAAATCGATCGTCTTGCTCTCTTGCGGGCCGACCGCTACCGGAATCCGCTTGCGGCCGTATTTTTCATGAACCGCCTCCACGATGTATTTGCCGGGAGGAAGGCCTTTCAGCGCGAATGCGCCATCTTCGCCGGTTACGGCGAAAAACGGATGCGCGACCACGGCCAGATAACTGCGCATCCAGGGATGCACGCTGCATGTCACCGGAAACCAGACTTCCTGAAGATCGAAACGCTTGAATTTCTTCTCGGCGCGCGGAGGCTGCGATTCATTCCACGCCGGATTGATCGAGGATTCGGCATGCACGTTGTGGTTCACCGGATCGCTGTTACCGATTTCAATCTCCTGTCCGGTCATTACGCCGAGCACGTGGGGCCGGTACACGCAGCCGTTTTGATCGAGGCGGGCGGGCAAAGCAGGCGCGTTCCAGCGCGCTTTCGGAAGCCCCTCCGCGATCCACACAAACGTGTTCCGCAGCGTTCCATTCCCGTTCACGACGACCTGCTCGGCCTTTTGCGGAGTGCGATGCTCCCGCTCGCACGATGGATTTGCGGACATGTCGATCCGGGGCATCACGGGCGGAGTTCCCTCGAACAGCACCTTACCGGCGATGCTGCCCGCGGTCGCCGGATCGACCTGTGCGAGTGGAAGCGGTTCAGTACTGGCATGGTCGCCGCTGCCGCAGCCGATCGGAATCAAGAGCAGAACGGAAAGCGGAATACGTCTGAAGGCCAATGGATTAACAACTATTCTCGCATGGCCGTGCTCACCCGAGCTTCATCGGCGCGACAATCGACATCGGATCGAACGCGACAATCTTCCATTTCCCGCCGCGCTTGCTTAACTGGACCGTGACGATCCGGCGCCGTCGCTCCATCCGTGCATTGGGCGCTTTCGGTTGCAACTGCAACAGCCAATCCAGCTTTGCGGAACGGTTCTCGTCGTCGCCGCTCTCGGTCAAAATGTCAATCGAGCAAACAATCTCAGCCTGCTCCACCAGCGCAATCGCGTTCGATGAGAAGTAATCGTACTCCGGCATGCCCCGGTCGAACGGCTTCAGAAACGCGATGGCATTCCCGGCGCTTAAGGCGGACGCGATTGCCGTCAGGGTGTCGAGAACTTCCTGTGATCCCGCGAAAAGGGGAGTCGCCAGCGTGGCTATCAATATGCGACGGGTCACGTCCGATAACTCCCGTTGATCCGAATGTACTCTTCGGTCAAATCGCACGTCCAGAAAGTGGCGGCGCCCTTCCCGTTCCCGCGAATAACAAACCGGATCTCGCAGTCCGGCGCATTAAGTTTTCCTTTCAATTCCGCCTCGGAAAAAGGCGCGGCCAATCCACCCACGCATACCGCCTCTCCTTGCAAGTGGATGTCCACCTTTGCCGGATCGAAGGGCACGCCCGCGTATCCGGCCGCACAAATGATGCGGCCCCAGTTCGGATCGGAACCCGCCACGGCCGTCTTGACCAGCGGCGAGTTCGCGATCGTACGCGCGATGGCGGCGGCCGCCTGATTGTTCGCGGCGCCCGAGACCTGAATCTCGATCAGCTTTTTAGCGCCCTCGCCATCGCGCGCGATCATCCGGGCCAGGGATTGCATCACCGAGGCGATCGCTTCTTCCACCAGCGCCATCTCTTTCGGATCGGGCCGCACCCCGGAGGCGCCGTTGGCAAGAAGCAGCAGCGTGTCGTTGGTGGACGTGTCGCCATCGACGGAGATCCGGTTGTAGCTCCGGTCGTTGCCACGCTGCAACATGCGCCGCAGCACGGCGGGCGGAATCTGGGCGTCGGTCATCACGAATCCTAGAGTCGTCGCCATGCGCGGATGGATCATGCCGGAGCCTTTCGTCATTCCGGCGATGCGAATCGTAGCGCGGCGCAATGGCACTTCCATGCAGGCTTGTTTGGGAACCAGATCGGTAGTCATGATCGCGCGCGCGACCTGGTCGAATGCGGACTCCGACAAGCTTTTCACCAACTTCGGAAGCGCGTTGAGGATCAGCTTGGGATCGAGCTCGACGCCGATGACTCCCGTGGACGCCGGGACGACCTGATTGGGGGGAAGCCGCAGCAGCTTCGCGAGGGCCGAACAAGTGGTCAGCGCGACTCGGTCGCCGGTGCGGGTGGCGCAATTGGCGTTCCCGGCGTTGATCAGCACCGCGCCCACTTGCCCGTGCGAAGAACGCACATTTTTCCGCGCCAGTTTCACCGGAGCGGCTTGCACCCGGTTCTGCGTAAACACGGCCGCCGCCGAAGCGGGGATTCCCGAAACAATCAGCGCAAGATCGTCCTGGGGCTTGTTGCGGATGCCCGCAAACGCCGCCGCGTAGCGATATCCGAGCGGCAAATTCACTGGAATTGCCCGTTCGCGAACGCTTGGCCCGGCATTCGCTTGCGACCTTCCATTTGAACTTCGAGAAGCTCAAGGGCGTGACCGTCGCCGCAGCGGACTTCGAGTTTCCGATCCAGCTTATGATGCATGACTCGATTCAATTCGCCGATCCCGGCCGCCGCCGAAGCCGGGGCCGCCACCCGCGATTTCCAGATGTGCAGCAGGCGCCCGCGAAACTCCGTGTAAGCGCCGGGCCACGGCTGAAATCCGCGCACTTGATTGTGGATCGCCGCCGCCGGCCGCGACCAATCGATCCGGCCGTCCTCTTTCTTCAAGATGGGCGCGAAGGTCGCCCGCGAATCGTCCTGCTTCTCGGGCGCGATCGAATCGAGAGTATTTAATGTGTTTACCAGAAGCTCCGCGCCCATGTTCGCCAACCGAGCCCCGAGTTCAAGCGCCGTTTCCTCCACCCCAATCTCAGTCCGCTCTTTCAGCAGCATATCGCCCGTATCGAGGCCCGCGTCGATTCGCATGGTCGTGACGCCGGTCACCGCGTCCCCATTGGCAATCGCCCATTGAACCGGCGCGGCTCCCCGCAGCTTCGGCAGCAAGGATGCGTGCACGTTGATAATGCCTTTCGGCGCAAGGTCGATGATCGATTGCGGAACGATCTGTCCATAGCCCACGATGACCATCCCCTCCGGTTTCAACTCCGCCAGGCGCGCGACCGCTTCCGGGCGCCGGATGCGCTCCGGCTGGTACACCGGGATTCCGCGATCGAGCGCAACCTGTTTGATCGGTGAAAACGAAAGCGCATGGCCGCGTCCTTTGGGCCGGTCGGGTTGCGTTACGACCAGCGAAACTTCGTAATCGGCATCCACCAGCCGCTGCAGCGAGGGAACGGCAAAAGCCGGCGTTCCCAAAAAGATCAGGGCCATTCGCCCGCTTTGATGAGCTTCTTGATCCGGCGCTTGATCAGATCGCGCTTAAGGGCGCTCACGTGCGCGATGAACAATACGCCGTGCAGATGATCGATTTCATGTTGAAAAGCGCGCGCGAGCAGGTCTTCGCCGCTCATTTCAAATTCCTCGCCTTTGGCGTCGCGCGCGCGCACCGTAGCCTTTTTCGCGCGCGTCACCTGTTCGCGAAACCCGGGAATGCTCAGGCATCCCTCTTCGCCGGTCTGCTTGCCTTCCTTATAAATGACCTTTGGATTGATCAGAACGATGCGCCGCGGCTCCCCTTCACCGCCCGAGCAATCGATGACCGTGATCTTCTTCGCGATCCCGATCTGCGGCGCCGCGAGGCCCACGCCTTTCGCCGCGTACATCGATTCGAACATATCCTCGACCAGCTTATGCAGTTCGGGCGTATCAAATTCCGCGACGTCTTTCGATTCCTTTTCTAAAATTGGTTCCGGCCACCTCACGATCGAATAAATCATCTTCAGAAATCTCTTACCTGTTGGCGGTAGCCCTCGAAATTGCGAATACTTTCGGCGAGCGAATCGCCTCCGAATTTTTCGAGCAAAGCCCCCGCGAGCACGATCGCCACCATGGCTTCTCCGATGACGCCCGCCGCCGGGACCACGCAAACGTCCGAGCGCTCATAAGCGGCAAGGGCGGGATCGCGCGTCGTGAGATCGACCGATTCGAGTGGCCGCCGCAAGGTCGAGATGGGCTTCAAAAAACCGCGCACCCGGATGTCCTGGCCGTTCGTCATGCCGCCTTCGATTCCGCCCGCGCGGTTATCTCCGCGGAAAAAACGCCGCTCGTCTTTTTGATAATGAATCGTGTCCTGCACTTTCGAGCCGAAACTGGCGCTGCCTTCTTCGGCGAACCCGATCTCGACGCCCTTCACGGCCTGCATGGAGACGATCGCCTGCGCCAGCTTGCCGTCCAGGCGCGAATCCCATGTAATGTGCGATCCCAGCCCCGCCGGCAGGTTGTGCGCAATCACTTCGAAGATGCCGCCGATGGTGTCGCCGGTACGGTAGGCTTCATCGACCAGTTCCTTCATTTGCCGTTCCCGCTCGGGATCGACGCAGCCCAGAACGACTTCCGTTTTCCGGCTTAATGCGGCCACTTCCTCCCAGGAAACCGGGCGTTCCAGGCGGCAATTCCCCACGGCCATGACATGGCTCAACACTTCAATTCCAAATTGCGCGAGAAACGCCTTGGCGACGGCGCCGACCGCCACGCGAGCCGTCGTTTCCCGGGCGCTCGCGCGTTCCAGAATATAGCGGGCGTCGCTGAAGTTGTACTTGATCGCGCCCGCGAGATCGGCATGGCCGGGGCGCGGGCGGGTGACCGGCCTGCGCTTCGCGTCGCTATCGGCGTTGCCATTCCCGCTATCTTCGACGGGCAGCGCTTCCGTCCAGTTCTTCCAATCCCGATTCTGGATAATCATCGCGATGGGCGATCCGATGGTTTTCGAGTGCCGCACGCCGGAAACGATGTTGACCGTATCGGATTCGATCTTCATGCGGCCGCCGCGGCCGAATCCCTGCTGACGGCGCCAAAGCTGGTGGTTAATCTGGTCGAGGGCTATTGGAATTCCCGCTGGAAGCCCCGTCAGCGTGGCTACCAGACACTCGCCATGCGACTCTCCGGCGGTCTCAAATCGAAACATTTACGGAAATTCCATCCTACCTTAAGTAGCCGAAGCTACAAGATTGTTAAAGTCGCCCGCCGATCCAGCCGATGGAGTAATCAGCCGATCCTTCAAGTGCAGCCGCAAGCATGGATTTCGATCAACAGAAAACGCGCTTGGCGTGCTTAATCCAAGCTCAGAATCCGGATGGGGGCTGGGGCTATTTCCCCGGCAAGGCCTCCTGGCTTGAGCCGACAGCTTACGCTTTGCTCGCTTTGTATCCGGCCGGGAGTGACAGCCGCCCTTTCGAAAGAGGTTGGCAATTGATGCGCTCCTGGCAATTGCCCGACGGAGGCTGGAAACCGGCCCACCAGATCGAGGAGCCGCACTGGACCACGGCCCTGTGCGTTACCCTGCATGCCATCCGCGGAGTTCACGATTCCGCGTTTCATCGGGGAGTTGGATGGCTGCTGAGGACCAAAGGCGCGGAACACGGGACCGTGCAGCGAATCGCAAGTCTCTTTTCTTCATCCGTGGTGGATATCGACCCGTCCGTAACCGGATGGCCTTGGATTCCGGACACTTCCTCCTGGGTCGAGCCTACTTCACACGCCCTGCTCGCCATGAAAATGTCGCGGGGGCAGTACAAAGCCGCGGAGCTTTTTCAGCGCGCCGACTTGGCGGAACGCATGCTCTTGAGCCGCCGGTGCGCCGACGGCGGCTGGAATTATGGAAATAGCAAAGTGTACCGCGTGGACCTGCCTTCGTACCCGGAAACCACGGCCATCGCCCTACTCGGACTGAAAGGTAGCGGCTCGCC
This sequence comes from Bryobacteraceae bacterium, assembly GCA_051003795.1. Classification (GTDB taxonomy): domain Bacteria; phylum Acidobacteriota; class Terriglobia; order Bryobacterales; family Bryobacteraceae; genus JALYXS01. The sequence continues at coordinate 30,830 of JBPCKZ010000040.1, forward strand.
TCAGCTAACCAGGTCGTTGGAGCTGGCTTGGCTAATGTGCCGGGAATCGCCCTCCGCTTTGGCGAAGGCGTGGCTGACCATAGCGCTCCATGCGCACGGCGTTTCCGTTGCGACCGGGCAGCCCGCGCCTACGGTCGACATTCTCTTGACCGCGCTTCAAGAGCTTGCGGCCAACCGGGTTCTCGGATGATTTCCCCAACGTTTTCGAGACGCGCGTTCATCGCCGCCGCGGGTACCGGATTGGCCGGTTGCAGCCGCTCGCCCGTCCAAACCGCGATTCATCCCGGCCCGCGCGTTCAATCCCGCGTGGCGATTCTTCACGCCGATTCTTACTCCGGCGATCTTGTCGACCGGCTACTTCGGGGCGCGGCCTTATGCGGCCTCGACGTGAAGGGCAAGCGGGTAATGCTGAAGCCGAACCTGGTGGAATACGACCGGGGGACGCCTATTAACACGAATGTGTCGGTGATCGCGGCCGCCGTGGAAACGTTCGAGCGCCTGGGCGCTTCGGAGGTGACGATCGGCGAGGGTCCCGGCCACAGGCGCGATACGACAGATTTAACCGAGCAAGCGGGATACCGTAGCGGAATCGAGGGCTTCGACCGGCGTTTTACGGATCTGAATCGCGATGATGTTAGCCCGGTTCACGATTTCGCCGGCATGCCCCGGATTTATCTCCCCCACGCAGCGCTTCAGGCCGACTTGATCGTCTCGCTGGCAAAGATGAAAACGCATCACTGGGCCGGCGCTACCCTGTCGATGAAAAACCTCTTCGGGCTGGTGCCTGGCGCGGTCTACGGCTGGCCGAAAAACAAGCTGCACTTCATTGGAATCGACCGCTCCGTGGCCGAATTACATCGGATCTTCCCGCGAACCTTCGGCATCGTGGACGGAGTGGTCGGGATGGACGGAAACGGCCCCATTCAAGGGAATCCACGGCAATCCAATGTGATTGTAATGGGGGGCGACATGGTCGCTCTCGATGCCACCTGCTGCCGCCTCATGGGATTGACCCGGAACGGATCGAGTATCTGCGCCTCGCCTCGTCGCGCGGGCACATCGCGGAAGCGCACATCGATCAACTCGGAGAATCCATTTCCTCCGCCCGCTTAGAGTATGGATTGCTCCCGGAAATGGCCCACTTGCGGCTAAAACAGGCCTGACCCTAGCAACTGCTTCCCCGCTTCCTCCCGAGTAGTATTTCGCCCTCTCTTCGCCAAAAAAACAATATCTTGTGGTGAGAACTTCACTGCCTAGCTGTGATGGTAGGAGCGTATCTTGCTATAAAGACACGTCTTGCCTAAAAAAACTATTGCAATTATTTTTTCCACATGCCACAATCTGTTGTGGGCCAAAGTAGTTAATAAGTGGCTAAAAAGTGGAAACAGAGGGGAAGGATACAGCGTCGCCAGTCGAACCGCCGCGGGGGATGTACCCCGGCCGATTGGACGAGAAGGGCCGTCTGAAGATGCCCGCTCCCTTCGTGCAGTACCTGAGCAGCCTGCCCGAAAAGAAATTGTTCGTGACCAGTCTCGATCGGCGCATAGCTCAAATATATCCCATCGCGGTCTGGCGCGAAAATGAAAAATTCTTCGAAAGCTACCGGGACAATCCACAAGTCTCGCAGGATGTGGCGTTTACGGCGGCGGATTTAGGCGCTGACGGAGAAATGGACAACCAAGGCCGCGTATTGTTCAACCCCGAATTGCGGGGCGAACTGGATTTGACTCGCCAGGAATTGCACCTATATGCCTATAAAGGCCGGGTGCAGATTTTGACCGAGGCGCTGTACCAGGAGCGGAAGCAGCGCGCTTCGAGAGCGTCCACCGAGAATGTGGACGTTTTAGAGCGAGCGGGTTTGAAGTGATGAACGATGCCGCACTTTCCCGTTCTGCGCGCCGAAGCGCTCGAGTATCTGGCGATTCGTCCGGAAGGAACTTATCTGGATGTGACGGCCGGCTTGGGCGGGCACACCGGGGAAATCGCGCGGCGGTTGAGCACAGGCAAAGTGATTGCGAGCGATCGCGACCCGGAATCGCTCGGGATCGCTCGCCAAAATACGCTCGATGTAGCGGGAAAAATTCAGTTTATTCACGCAACGTTTTCGACCCTCGCGGATGTCCTGGCCGAAGTGGGTTATGGCAGGGTGGACGGTCTGCTGGCCGACTTGGGGGTCAGCCGCTTCCAGCTAACGGAAGGGCCGCGAGGGTTTTCGTTTATGACCGAAGGGCCGCTCGATATGCGCATGGATCAAAGCCGTGGCGTAACGGCGAGCGACCTGGTCAATCGGAGTGCCGAAAAGGCGCTCGCCGACTGGATCCACCAGTTAGGCGAAGAAAGGAGGGCGCGGAAGATAGCCAGAGCAATCGTTCGGTCACGGCCCATTCGGAGCACACTGCACCTGGCTGGTGTAGTGGAGCGGGCCGTGCCCCGGACGGGCCGTTTGCATCCCGCGACCCTAACGTTTCAAGCGCTGCGCATGGTTGTCAATAGCGAGCCGGACGAGTTGGATCGCCTGCTGGAGATCGCTCCCCGTCTGGTGAACGGCGGAGGGCGGATCGTAATTATTTCGTTCATGTCCCTTGAGGACGGGAAAGTGAAACGCAGGTTCCGGGAGTGGGAAAGGGACGGCGTGGGGAAAATTCTCACGAAGCGTCCGATCGAACCTTCCGAAGAGGAGACGCGGAGCAATCCGCCGTCGCGCAGCGCGAAACTGCGCGCGTTCGAAGTGGTGGGATAGGGGCCAGTCACCGCTGCCGGTAAGGCTGCGGTAACTGGAGGTGGCTAGGACGTTCAAACCGGGTTGAGGATCGCAAAGAATGGCAACGTTAGCTGCAATTTTTCGGAGGACGGAAGCTCCCGCCGGGCGCGGAAGCTTCCGAAGCGACACACGGCTGAGAATCGCGGCGGACCCTCACAAGCTACGCGCGCTCCCCAACGACGATGTCTATTTCTACTCGAAGCGCATCGATAATTCCCGGATTGTGCGTCAGGCGAGTCCGCGGGCGCGCGGTGAATGCTGGACGGCGATCGGCGCGATTTGCATCGCGGCGGTACTGATCGGCTCGGTCTTCGCGCCCAGCGTGGCGAATATTTTCGCCGGGTATAAATTGCAGTCGCTACGGCGGGAGCGTCAGACTCTCCTCGACGAAAAGCGCGTTCTCGAGGTGGAAGAGGCCGCATTGATGACCACCAGCCGCCTGAATGAACTGGCCGGAAAGCGTCATCTTGAAAATCCGAAAGCGGGGCAGGTGATTCGCCTGAATCCGTCGAGCGGCGCGCTCGCGCTAAATCGTTTTCAGACCAACTACAGGTAAGGAGCGACTCCAAGTGGAAGCCGGCGCGCGGCTCGACGCCATCAAGCGTCTGACCTGGATCATGGCGGGCATCCTCGTCTGGGGCGCGTGCATTCTCGGCAAGCTCATTTCCCTTCAGGTAATTCACCATCGGAAGTACGTCGCGATGGCGCGTCAGCAACAGGAGCGAACGATTAGCGTCTCCGCGCCGCGCGGATCGGTGTACGACCGCAATGGGCAGGCGATGGCCTTGAGCCTGCCCGTCGATTCCGTGTTCGTCAATCCGCGGCGCGTACCCAGCATTGCCGTTGCGTCCGATATACTCGCCGATTTCCTAACTCTCGATCGCGCATCCTTATTCGCGCGGTTGAAAGAAGCCGCGGACACGCACCGCGGGTTCCTGTGGATCAAGCGCAAGATCAGCCCGGCGGAATCCGAGCGGCTGAAGAGCCTGCATTGCGAGTGGATCGAGTTCCACACGGAGGATCAGCGGACTTACCCCGGCGGCGCGGTCGCGGCCCATGTGCTCGGCTCCGTATATAAGGAAGAACAGGGCGAGGCGGGAATCGAGAAGCGGCTCGATGAGGAACTGAGCGGGCACGCCGGCAGCGAGCGGGTTTTGACCGACGTCAAGCATCGGGGCATCGATCTCGAAAATTCGGATCCAGCTCGGGACGGAAAGCCCATCACGCTCAGCATCGACGAGCGGATTCAATACATCGCCGAGCGCGACCTCAAGGCGCAAGTAATCGCGAAGCACGCCCGCAGCGGCAGCGCGATCGTAATGAACCCTTATAACGGCGAAATTCTGGCGCTGGCAAACTATCCGACGTTCGATCCCAATAAGCCCCCAACGAAGAGCGATCCGCCGAAAGCGCGCAACGATCTTGGCGTCTCCACTCCGTTCGAACCGGGCTCGATTTTCAAAGTGATCACGTTGACCGCGGCGCTTGAGACTACGAACCTGCGGCCCGGGTCGATGATTAACTGCATGAACGGCGTGCTCCATCTGCAGGGGCGCACGATTCATGAAGCGCACGGCGAATTCGGCGTTATCACGATGGCCCAGGTGCTCGAACATTCGAGCAACATCGGCGCGATTCAGATTGGCTCCCAGGTCGGATCGAAGCGCATGTATGAATACGCGCACCGCTTCGGAATCGGACAACGTACCGGGATCGCGCTGCCCGCCGAGTCGGCCGGTAGGCTGCGCAAGTTGAGCCGGTGGGGCACGACTTCGCTCGCTTCCATCTCCATGGGACAGGAGGTAAGCGCAACTTCGATTCAACTGGCGCGGGTTTGCGCCACCATCGCGAACGGCGGATTGCTGGTTCAGCCCAAGCTGATTTTAAAGCGGGGCGACGACGTCCAGCCAACCGAAGCGCCGCGCCGGATTATCAAACCGCAGACGGCAATCACCATGCGGCAATTGATGGAAGGCGTCGTGCTCCGGGGTACGGGCAAGACGGTCGCCAAGCTCGACGGCTACTCGTCGGCCGGCAAGACCGGAACGGCGCAGATTTTCGATGTCCCGACGCACCGGTACACGCATTTTTATAACGCATCGTTCATGGGCTTCGCGCCCGTGACAAACCCGGCGCTGGTTATGGTGGTCACCCTAAACGGCACCAACGGAAATTTGGGAATGGGAGCATTGGCGGCGGGGCCTGTATTTCATTCGGTGATGACGGAAGCGCTTCGCATTCTGGAGGTGCCGAAAGATCTGCCGGAGGATGTGCCGGAAAAGAATGAACCCGTCGATCCGGAAAAGGCCGCAGACTTGACGATTGCGGATCTCGGCTCCGCCGCGCCGAATATTCTGGAAGAAACGATAGAAGAAGCGGCGGAGACGGAAGCGGGCGAGCCGGTAATCGTAACCGTTAAGTGGGACGGACCGACAGTACCGAATTTTCAGGGTAAAACGATGCGCGCCGTGGTGGAAGAAGCATCGGAATTGGGTATGCCCGTGCTGATCGACGGCAGCGGCATCGCGCGAACGCAAATGCCGCTACCCGGAAATCCGTGGCGGCCGGGCGAACGAATCCGGGTGCAGTTCACGCGATGACCGTCGCCGATGTGCTGGCCGGGGTCCGTCTGAAAAATCGCGTGTCCCCGGAACTGGCCCGGCGTGCGGTCGCTGGTTTGGAGTACGATTCCCGCAAGGTCGAAAACGGTTATCTATTTTTTGCGTTCTCCGGAGCGAAAGCGGATGGCCGGGAGTTCGCGGCCAAGGCGTTGGAGCGTGGAGCGGCCTCCGTGGTTAGCGAGCGTGGACCGGGGATTGAAGTAGAACACGGTCGGCAGGCTCTGGCCGTGGCGGCGAGAAACTTCTATAAGGGGATCGACGAGCGAATTTGCCTGACCGGGATCACCGGGACCAACGGCAAGACCACGACGTCCTACCTGATCGATTCGATTTTGCGCGCGGCCGGCAAGAAGACGGCGCTGATTGGAACGATTGAATATCATCTGGGCGACCGCGTTCTTCCGGCCGTGAACACGACGCCCGAATCGCTCGATCTCTACCGGTTATTGGACGAACTGGAACGGATTGGCGGCACGCACGCGACCATGGAAGTGTCCTCGCACGCGCTCGCGCTCGGGCGCGTGTACGGCATGCACTTCCATACGGCGGTGTTTACGAATTTGACGCGGGACCATCTGGACTTCCATCACACCATGCAAGATTACTTCGCGGCGAAGCAGATGCTTTTCTCTGGAGCCGGTGCGCCGCCGCCCGTGTTCGCGGTGGTGAACGCCGACGACCCCTACGGGATGCAAATTCCCGTATCGCCCGGCTCGACGATCCTGCGCTATGGCATGGGCCCCGATGCCGCGGTCAAGGCGCGGCACGTTTCTTCCAGCTTCGAGGGGCTGCGGTTCGAGGTTCAGAGCGGGAAAACGCGCTTCGACGTGGAATCGCAGCTCATCGGGAAAATCAACGTCTACAACATTCTGGCGGCTTGCTGCGCGGGCTTGACGTATCAACTGCCGGTCGAGACGATTGCGCGTGGAATCGCGGATTGCCCCGAAATACCAGGCCGGTTCGAGCGGGTGGACGAAGGCCAGCCGTTCGTGGTCGTCGTGGATTACTCGCATACCGACGATGCGCTTCGAAACGCCATTCTGGTTGCTCGCGGCTTGTCGCCAAGGAGGGTGATCACGCTGTTTGGATGCGGCGGCGACCGCGACCGGACGAAGCGCCCGGCGATGGGCGAAGCCGCCGCCGAACTAAGCGATCTCGTGGTGCTGACCAGCGACAATCCGAGATCGGAAGATCCGCTTGAGATCATGAACGACGTGATGGTGGGATTGCGGCGGAAGGACACGCCGCTGATAGTGGAGCCGGACCGCGCGGCGGCCATCAAGCGGGCGATCGAAGAAGCGCGGCCGGGCGATTTCTTGATACTGGCCGGCAAGGGCCACGAGACTTATCAAGTATTGAAGGATCGCACCATCGCATTTGACGACCGGGCGGTGGCGCGCGAGGTGTTGCGGGACTTTGGCTATGTCAAGAAGTAGGTCTTGTGGCGCGGGCACTCGTGCCTGCCGTGCCGACACTCGTGTCGTCACAGGTTTTCGCCCGGGCGCTACTCCACGGATAATCTTCCGCTTTGGAAACAACTCCCGTCTTCACGGGATTGTTCTCTATATATCCGGCGATTCGCGCGAACTCGTCTTCATTTCGCACCCAGTGATCGTAAGATTCGGCTTGCCAAAACGGCTGGCCCGTAAGACCAAGCAGCCGATTAGCCTCCCGAGCCGTAACTCCCTTCAGGGATTTCATCAGCCGGTGAGCCGGAACAAGCGGCAACAGAAGCACGTGGACGTGATTCGCCATCAGGACAAAAGGCCCGAGTTCGTAATGTCCGAGTTCGACGCCTTTGTGCAACGACGCGATCACCAACCGGGCAATCGGCTCCCGACTGAGATACAGCGGACCGGCACACGCTTTGTCCAGATACCGATCGATCCAGACGAACGCCTCTCCCGCCGTCGCTTTGCGTGGCGGAGGATACGCACCATAAGAGAGGCTCCCGGCGAGACACCAGGTCGCGAAAAGCCAGCGGTTTTCGGGTTGAATGTGAGGGAGGCGGCGGGTGTTGAACACATAGAGAGTATCGGCAGTTCCGGGGAAAACCTGTGTCCACACGAGTGTGGACACGGCAGGCACGAGTGCCCGCGCCACAAATGCGTCTCGAAATAAATGACTCCGGGCGCGTTATTGCCGTCGCCGGATGGAGCGTCGATACGCGTACGCTTCAGCCCGGCGATCTCTTCTTTGCATTGCGCGAGGGGCACAATTACGTTCGCGCCGCTTTCGAAAGGGGCGCAGTCGCGGCGGTTGTCGAACATCGG
>JBPCKZ010000041.1:0-39921 GCA_051003795.1 Bryobacteraceae bacterium
AAGCCAACCCGATCGACAACAATAACAGACCCGCGGAGAAGACCGGCGCGTACGCGGCGCGCGAGGTTTCCGGTTCTTTGAGCATGCGGCGTATTCGTTTCATCAGACTGCCTCCATTAGCGGCCAACGCGGCGCGCGCGGCCGACCGATTCCATTCCAACGTGGCCAGGGTAAGCGCATATTCGCGCGGTTCGCCACTCGCTTCCACCACGATGTCATCGCAGCAATTTTCCCGCTCGATACGTATCAATCCCGACACCCACCACACCGCCGGATGATAGAACAGCAGGGCTTCCACGCATTTCTGAAGCAGGTTTACAAGGTAATCGTATCTCCGAATGTGGGCGAGCTCATGGATGAGGATCAACTCCAGTTGCCCCGCCGGCAGGCCGGTGAGCAGAGCGACGGGCAACAGAATCGCGGGCCGCAAGACGCCAATTACCACGGGCACATCGACCCGCGAAGACTCGAGCAGCAGGATTGGCGTTTTGAGACGCAGGCGATCCGCCAGCGCGGAGAGCCGCTCCCGCCATTCGAGCGCGGCGGGCAAGACTCCGGTCCGGCGTAAGCTCCGCGCCGCCATCCACCCCGCAACACTATATAGATAGAAACACGCAACGCCGGTCATCCAGAACGGCACTACCCACGGCAAGCGGCTATATAGGTTCGGCGGAAAGGAGCCGATCCACCCGGAGGATATCTGTCTCGAATCAAGCGCCGGCCCGGCATTCGCCAGAGGAGCCGTGGCCGCATCACGCGTCGGCGGCACGGACCTTATAAGCGTCAATCCGAAGGCGGCCGGCATTGCGGCCATCGCCAGGCAGGCCAACCCGTATCGCGCGCGAGCGGATGCGGGGCGCCAAAGCAACAAAATAGCGGCGAGGATTGAGGCGATCAGCGCGGCTTGCCAAACGAAACAAAACAAGGTCCAGCCGAGAGCGTTTACAAGCGGCGTTTCAATCCAGTATTCCAGCGCGATCATCGCTTTTCCTTCTCGTATTCATCGAGAAACCTTCGCACTTCCGCCAGATCCTCGCGGGAGGCCTTGCGCACGGAGAGCGCGCCCATAATCAAGCTCTTGGCGGAGCCGGCAAAAGCGCGTTGGAGCAGATCGCCCGCGAGCTGGCGCTGGGTCCATTCGCGAGGCTTGGCGGGTTTGTAGATGTGAGCGCGCTGCTTTTCATCGCGGATAACAAGATTTTTTTCGGACATGATCTGCAACATCTTCAGCACCGTGGTGTATTGCGTGGGTTTGCGCAACGAGATGGCCTCGTGAACCTCCCGGACGGTGCTGGCGCCGCGGGCCCACAGGAGCGTCAGAATTTCGAGTTCCGCGTCGGTCGGCCTGGGCGGCGCCGGCTGGGTTTCAGGCATTCTACGAAGAGATTAATACGAAGAGCTTCGTTTGTCAACGGAGCGCAAAACAAAAATAGTCGGAAAAAGTTTAAACTTTGGCACAACCTTTGCTCTACTTCCTGCGTCTGGAAAAGTGAGGTTGAACAAAATATGACCGCCGTAATGGATCGAACGATTAACCAATCAATCAAAGCTCAAGTACATTGCCCCATTTGCACCCATGCCGTCCCCGCCGAAGTAGCGGTGGTTGGCAAACGGACGCGCGTTGTGCCCGGACAGAAATGCCCGCGCTGCAAGTCCTCCCTCGACGTTGCCATGATCCTTGAGGTACTAAGGGCAGCCTGATTGCTGCCTGATTGCTGTTGTGCGAACCGGAGAATTCTGACATAGTGGGATTTAGGTGCTGCCATGAGACGAAAGCCGATGCCGAAATCCGAACCCGAGCAGATCGTTCCCGCTGAGATTTTGGAGCAAGCGAAGCTCTCGTTGGCAACCGACAAGCTGAAGACCTTCGTGAAGTGCACCGTGTGCGGGGGAGAGACCACCTCCGGCTTGGCGGAGCAGCTCTGCTGGGTGTGCCGCCGTCTCAAGATCAGCGCGTGGCGCGATATTGAGCAGCAGATGCCCGCTCAGGAATAAACCGTTCCCTAGTTTTTTCGTCCGATTCCGGCTTGGACGGCCTGTTCGTAAACCCAACCTGCCGCCGCCACATCCTCCACCGCAAGACCGTTCGATTTAAAGATAGTGACGGCGGCTTTATCGACCCTTGCTTCTTTTATGCCCGCAACGATATCTTTCAACTCAAACAGGTTGGCGCCTTTCCACCGCCCTTCCGTTCTGGCCAGCAGCAGATCGCCCGATTCCATATCGGCTTGCTCGATCGAATCGACCGCGATCGTGTCCGCGCGCGACAGCAGATCGCCGGGCAATTCCCGCCGGCTTGCCTGATTCGATCCCATCGCGTTGATGTGCGTGCCGGCCGCAATCCACTCGGCTTCGAAAACAGGATCTTTCGAGTTGGTCGCCGTGATGACGATGTCTGAATCCTCGACGGCTTGCCGCGCGGAGGCGACCGCTTCCAGGCCGAGCTTGGACGCGAACGCATTTCGCTTTCCGGCGCTGCGGCTCCAAACGCGCGCCACGCGGATCTTGCGGACCGCGCGCATGGCGGCCAATTGCGGCTCGGCCTGAAAGCCGCTGCCGATAATTCCGACGGTTTCGGATTCGGGCCGCGCCATGTACTTGGTCGCGAGTCCGCTCGCGGCGCCCGTTCGGATTTGGCCGAGCAGGTTCGCTTCAAGAATCGCGAGGGGCTCGGCGTCTTCCCCGCGATACAGCAGGAACACAAAATGGGCGCCGTGCTTGGGATGCGTGGAATAGACCTTCGCTCCGAAGTAGCGCGGGGTTGCGCCAGCCATATAGTGAAGGACGGATCCGGTGGGCATGATCACGCGGCGGCGCGGCTGGTTTATGGCATCGTTGGCGGCAAGCTGCTCGAAGGTTTGCTGCATCAGGTCGATGCACTTGGGCATCGGGAGCAGTTGGGCAACGTCGGATTCGGTGAGATAAATCATGCAATTAGCTCATGTATTAGCTTCGATCAGCTGCGCCACCGCTTCCCATTCGGCCAGCAACTTTTCCAAATCTCCACGCCGCGCGGTCACAATATCGTTCAGCTTAACCGTTTGCTCCACGCTTGTGAAGTTCGATAGATCGCGTTCATGGTTCGCGATCTCATCTTCCAATTTCCCGATCCTTTCTTCGATGGCGCGATGCCTGTCGGTAATTTTGCGCAACTGCATCGGATTTACGCGCTTTTCGACGCCCGACGCCGGAGCCGGCGCCGCGGCGGTCGTCGTTGCCGGCTTCGATTCCGGCTTCGGTTCCGCTTTCTTTGCCGCTTCCGCCGCCAATTCCGGGCCGCCGGTCTTGCGCCAAAGATAATCCTCGTAATTGCCCGGATAGACGCGAACCTCACCCCCGCCGATCTCGAATACGCGCGTGGCAAGCTGGTCCAGGAAGTACCGGTCGTGCGAAACGAAAACCACCGTGCCGGTGAACTTCTGCAGTGCTTCCAGCAGCACGTCCTTGGCGCGCATGTCGAGGTGGTTCGTGGGCTCGTCGAGCAGCAGGAAATTGCTGGGCATCATCAGCATCCGTGCCAGAGCGTAGCGATTGCGCTCGCCGCCCGAGAGAACGCCGATGCGCTTGAAAACGTCGTCTTCGGAGAACAGAAAGCTGCCGAGAATCGTGCGCAGCTCCGTGTTGGTGGCCCGCGGGGCCACGATTCCCAGGTCGTCCAGCATTCGGGCGTCGGGATCGAGCTCCTTGTACTGATCTTGCGCGAAATAATCGGGCTGAACATTGTGTCCCAGCGTGAATTCGCCCGTCGAAACCGGTTCGGCTCCGGCCAGGATCTTGATCAGCGTCGATTTCCCCGCGCCGTTCACTCCCACGAGAGCCACGCGGTCGCCGCGCTCGATCATGAACTCCGCTTTTGAGAAAACATGCTTCTCGCCGTAGCTCTTCGACACTTTCTTGAATTCCGCGACTACCCGGCCGCTCGGCTTCGGCTGGGGGAAGCGGAAGTGAATGGTCTTCTCCTCCGGCGGGATCTCGATGCGCTCGATCTTTTCGAGTTCCTTGATGCGGCTCTGCACTTGTTTCGCCTTCGTGGCCGTGTAGCGGAACCGGTTGATAAAGGCCTCCAGCTGCTCGATGCGGTCTTTTTGATTGGCCTGCGCCGCGACCAATTGCGTCCGCCGCTCTCCCTTCTGCATCTCGAATTTCGAATAGCCGCCCGTATAGAAGTAGATGCGCTTGTTCCACAGTTCCGCGATGCGCTTGACCGTGACGTCGAGAAAGTAGCGGTCGTGCGAGATCAAAACGAACGCGTACGGATAGGAGTTCAAATAGCTTTCGAGCCAATCGCGGGCTTCCAGATCCAAATGGTTCGTAGGCTCGTCGAGCAGCAGCAGATTCGGTTTTTCGAGCAGCAATTTTCCGAGCGCGATCCGCATTTGCCAACCGCCCGAGAATGTCTCCGTGGGCCGCCCCCAATCGTCGCGGCTGAATCCCAGGCCTTGCAGAACCGCCCCAACCTGCGATTCGATCGAGTAGCCATCGCGCGCGCGAAATTCGCTCTCAATCGAGTGGAACCGGTCGGCCACTTGGGCGTATTCGGAACTTTCGTGATCGAGTTCCGACATCCGCGCCGTCAATTGCTCCTGCTCCTCTTCGAGGGCGCGCAGCTCGTCAAATACGGACATGCATTCCTGGAACACCGTGCGGCCGGAGAGCGTCAGCCCATCTTGCGGCAGATATCCCGTGGTGATGCCTTTCATCCGGTTGACGGCGCCCGAATCGAGGCCTTCGATATCGCCGAGAACTTTAAGGAGCGTGGATTTACCGGTCCCATTGGCGCCGACAATGCCCACGCGCTCTTTAGGCGTGATGAGCCAGTCGAAGTCTTCGAAGAGAACTTTGGGGCCGAACCGTTTGCCGGCGCCGGAGAGTTGAATCATGCCTTGTGTCGCACGCGCTCTTGCGTGCCGTGTCCCCACTCATGGAGACACACGCGGAAACTTACCGGTGCTCCGTATCCTGGCAAGCGAAGGTCGCGGGTACCCTGCCGCCCCTGTTCAACTCCTGAAACCCCGGCTCGGTCGCATAATAAACGCGGACGGTCATGGCCTTCAGGTTTTCAAACACGCGGCGGTCCCGATTATCCGTACTTTCGCCCAACGCCGTCAGAATAGCCGTTTGTTGCGCGGGCGTGCATTTCGCGAATGGCTGCCGCCGTGTACGGCTAGAGTACTCGTCGAGCGCCGCAAGATCTTCGGTGAAGCGGGTCTGTTGCGCGGGTGGCGCATCCGCGAGCAGCTTATCCATGTAGCGATTGACCAACGCGGACTTGGCGCCCGGAGTTTCAGTCGCGGGAATGATGAGGTCCGATACCGCGATTACGGTTTCATTCTGCGTGGCGCTGAAGAAGGCCGGTTTCCAATGCGTCTTTTGCGCTGCCGCGGCCGCGGGAACCGTCGCCACCGACGCGCCCATCTTCAATAAATCTCTGCGATTCATCCGATTCTTATTATTATAGCCAGTACTGCCACTGGCCCCACCCGATCACGTAAGCTGCCAAGCACGCATTCGTCACGGCATGAGCCAGAATGCAATCCCACAGGTTTTTCGTGCGGATCATCCACCAGTTGTAAGCCACGCCAGCCGCGAGGCCGACTTCCCAATAGGACCCGTGCTCGGAGGCGAACAGCAGCGCGACGATCCAGAACGATTCCGGCGTGTAGGACCCGAGCGGAACTCGCTCAAAGTTGCGGTCGATCAGCCAGCGCATCAGCCATCCCCGCCAGAAAAGTTCTTCGAGGATCGGAACGGTGACGACACTCGTCAAGACACGGAAAACCAGGAACCAAACGTCCGCTTTCTGACCGGCGGCCATCGAACTGACCGGTCGTCCCATCACGCCGTTCGAAAAAAGCCAGAAATCGCGATAGCTCGGAAAGAGCAGATCCGGCCCGATCCATAGGGCAAAAACCAGAACGCCGAGCAGGACGCTTGCGGCGGGGTTTACGAAGCGCAACCCAAGCACGTGACGCGAGACGACTAGCAGGATCGCGCCAATCAGAACAAAGCGCAGCCACTGCGGAACCGGCAGAAGTTGTTGAACCGCAAGGAAGAGGAAGAAAGCGGCGAACGGGAGGACGAAAGGCAACGCGGGGTGCCGCCTCATTCGCTTAATCCGGCCGCCTGGGGGTCCAAGCCAGAATTATCCGATATTTGGCGCACTTGTTGGCGTATGTTCCCGATTGCCTACTGGTCAAACACCTGCGCGTAAGTCCGCCGGAAATACAAATCCGTCATGCCGGCCAGGTAGTCGCAAACCACTCGCTCGGGGGCGCGCACGCGCGCTCTCTCGGCATATCCGTCGGGCAAACGGCTCGGATTCGCCACGAAGAACTGGAACAACTCCTCCATCATGGCGGTTGAAAAAAGGAGGGCGTCCTCCACCGCGGCCGACAAGTACACAAACGCGCGAAGAAATTGTTTCAACTCCCGCGCGGTGGCGGCCGACGCTTCCGTGAACGCCGCCAGGCGCCGCGGAGAGCGACGAACGTCGTCCGGCGTCTCCACCTTCGCCGCCCGCGCCGCCGCGACGGTGCCTTCGATCAATCCCGATGCCAGCGAATCGATCAGATGCCGCAGCGCCTCCTGGAACCGCTCGTATTCCGTTGCGCCCGGAAATTGCGTTTCAATCGCCTCGTAAATTTCGGCGTACGCGCCGACCTCTTGCGCGATATCTTCGGCCGCAAACAGATGCGCGGAGAAGGCGTCGTCCAGATCGGCCGTATCGTAAGCGATCTCATCGGCAAGGTCGATCAACTGCGCTTCGAGCGGCGGACGGATTCCCGGCAAATATTCGTCCAACTCCGGAATCTCTCCCGTTTCGAAATCGCGCGAATGTTTCGCCATGCCTTCGCGGACTTCAAACGTCAGATTGAGGCCCGGAAAGCGGGCGTACCGCCGCTCGAAGCTCTCGACAATTCGCAGCGCCTGAATGTTGTGGTCGAAGCGCTGTCCGAAGCGGCGCATTTGCGCGTCGAGCGCGGCCTCCCCCGCGTGCGCGAACGGCGGGTGCCCGATGTCGTGAACCAGCGCCAATGCCTCGGTAAGATCCTCGTCCAACTGCAACACATTGGCCGCAGTTCGCGCGATCTGCGCCACTTCGATCGTGTGGGTCAGGCGGTTTCGAAAATGGTCCGAAATGCCGGGCGTGAAAACCTGCGTCTTCGCTTCGAGGCGCCGGAAAGCCTTCGCATGGACGATCCGGTCGCGATCGCGCTGAAACGGATTGCGGTAAGGATGTTCCGCTTCCGGATAGCGGCGCCCCCGGCTTCGCTCCACGGGGAAGCGCAGGTTGCCGAGCATTGTATGAAGGCGCCTAATTCGAGGGAAGGTCCGACAGTGCGTTGATCGCGGCCTGGCTGACCGCGCCGGCTTCGGTGCGCAACGGCTCCAGCAGCTTGCGCGCCTCGGCCGGCTTGGTCTTCCCGATCCCGCGCGCCAACGCAATGGTGGCCTGTTGTTTCGAAACCAGATCGGTCGGGTTATCGATCAAATTCCGCAAAAGCTTCTCCGCTTCCGGCGCCCGATTCTCGAAAAAATCGATTTGCGCCAGAGACAGCTTGGCGAGCGACGCGTAATTCTTGTTCCCCGAATCCACGGTCGTTTGAAAACGCTTGCGCGCCTCGTCGAGCTTGCCCCCATCCGCCGCGATCGCGCCCAGATAATTCTCCGCGATATCGCCTTCGTTCGTTCCCGCATATTCCGTCGCGATGCCGCTGAAGGCCTTCACGGCCGCCGCGCGCTTCGCATCTTCGGTCGGAAAACTCAAGGCGCCGGGTTGCGCCGCGGGCGCTATGGGAGCCTCCTGAATCTGAATCGCTTCCGCCAATTTCTCTTCGCGAACGCCTCGCCGATGCGCCCGGTAGAGATAGATCCCCGCCCCGATCAACACGATCGCGAGTGCGGCCACGGCATAGCGCACCACTTGCGTGCGATGCAGCGAAACGTAATCCAACTGATGCTCGACAGCGACGGCAAACCTGTCGGTTTTTAGCTCTTTACGGGTGAGTTTACCTTCCACGAAAACCTCTAGAGGATTAAATATTGATCGTATCAGAATCGCGTTCCCCAAAAACCCGCTCATTTGAGTAAAATTCTGAAGTGTCCCGGATTCCGGAAACAGAGGCGCCGCAAAATGTTTAAATCCAAAAAGACGCGTTCCGTAGGATTACCCGCCGGTGAAGTATTTACCAGCGGCGATGTGGCCCGCATCTCGGGCGTGAGCCTGCGCCAGTTGCAGTGGTGGGACGAGCGCAACGTCGTTTCGCCGCGCCAGGACGGGCACCGGCGCGTTTATCTGCCCAACGAGGTGGTGGAAGTTTCGGTGATCGCCGAACTGCGCCGCAAAGGCTTCTCCTTGCAGAAAATCCGGCGGGTGCTGCGGTTTCTTCAAAAGGAAATGGGCAAGCGGTTGAGCGACGCGGTTGCCGTGGATTCCGA
This sequence comes from Bryobacteraceae bacterium, assembly GCA_051003795.1. GTDB lineage: Bacteria > Acidobacteriota > Terriglobia > Bryobacterales > Bryobacteraceae > JALYXS01. The sequence goes on from JBPCKZ010000041.1 coordinate 8,440, forward strand.
AGTACATCTGCTGACGGACGGCAAGAGTATCTATCTCGAAGAGAATTCCGACCGCGTGATCGACATCCTGAAGAACGCCAAGCAGCCGATGTTCCTGGTGTGCGTGACGGACCAAGTGCGCCGCTTCGGTCTCGCGTCGCGAAAGCCGGCGAAGCCGGAAGCGGGCGCGACGGAAAAAAAAACTAAACTGGGCTAGATTACCCTGGAAAGATGCCGCTCGCGGTGATGGATCTAGCGCCCCCGGAACTGATTGCGAAGTACGAGCCGGTGATCGGGCTCGAAGTCCACGTTCAACTCGCCACCGAAACGAAGATTTTCTGCGGCTGCCCCACCAGCTTCGGAGCGCCTCCGAATACCAACGTCTGCCCGGTTTGTCTGGGTTTGCCCGGCGCTCTTCCGGTTCTGAGCCGCAAGTCGGTCGAGTTGGCGATCAAGGCGGCGCTGGCGCTCAACTGCAAGATTCGGCCCCTATCGCGGTTCGCTCGCAAGAATTATTTTTATCCGGACCTTCCCAAGGGCTATCAGATTTCGCAATACGACGAGCCTCTCGCCGAACACGGGTTCCTCGATATCGCGGTGGATGGCGCAATCAAGCGCATCGGCGTCACGCGCGTGCACATGGAGGACGACGCCGGCAAGAGCATGCACGAGGGGTTTCGCGATTCGGACCAGTATTCCTATGTGGATCTGAACCGGTCCGGCACGCCGCTCATCGAAATTGTGAGCGAGCCCGATATGCGGAATTCCGAGGAGGCGTTCGCTTATCTCACCGGGATCAAGCAGGTTTTGCAGTTCGTCGAAGTCTCCACGTGCGACATGGAAAAAGGCCATCTGCGTTGCGATGCCAACGTTTCGGTGCGCGCGCGCGGCGCGGAGCAATTCGGGACAAAGGTGGAGATCAAGAACCTGAACTCTTTCCGGTTCGTCAAAATGGCGATGGATTACGAGATCGCGCGCCAGGTAGGCGTCATCGAGGGCGGAGGGAAAATTGCGCAGGAATCGCGCGGCTACAATTCCGCCACCGGCCGGACGACCGGCATGCGAAGCAAAGAACACGCGCACGACTACCGCTACTTTCCGGAGCCGGATCTCGCGCCGGTGCGGATAAGCGATCGCTGGCTCGACCAGGTGCGCGCCGAGCTGCCGGAGTTGCCGGCGCGCAAGCGGGCGCGCTTTATCGAAGCCTACGGACTGCGCGAGTACGATGCTCAGGTATTGACGCTGACTCGCGCCATGAGCGATTACTACGAAGAGGCCGCAAGCAAATCGGGCAATCCGAAAACCGCCGCGAATTGGGTGATGGGCGATCTTTCCGGGGCCTTGAAAGCGGCGGGGAAGGAGATTCACGAATCCCCCGTAAGCGCCGGGCAGTTGGGCGAACTGGTGGCCTTGATCGAGAAAGGCGAAATCTCGGGCAAGCTGGCCAAGGAAATTTTCCCGAAGATGTTTTCGACGGGCGAATCCGCCGCCGCTATCATGGATCGCGAAGGATTGCGTCAGATCGGCGATTCGAGCGCGCTCGAGAAAATTATCGACGACGTAATCTCCGCGAATCCGAAACAAGTGGAGCAGTATCGCGGCGGCAAGACCGCCGTCATCGGCTTCCTGGTCGGGCAGGCAATGAAGGCATCGCGCGGCCAGGCGAATCCCGCCACGATGAGCGATCTTCTTAAAAGGAAACTAGGATAACCATGTTGCACGAAGGCGATCCCGCGCCCGATATTCACCTGGAGACCGATACAGGCGAGCCGTTCTCGCTTTCCGCCCATAAGGGCGAGCGGATCGTGCTTTATTTCTATCCGCGCGCCGATACGCCCGGATGCACGACGGAATCCTGCGAATTCCGCGATAGCTTGGAAGCGTTCGGCGGCAAGCGCGCCCTGGTGCTGGGGATTTCTCCCGATACGCCCAAAGCGCAGACGAAATTCAAGACGAAATTCGGCCTGAATTTCACGCTATTGTGCGATGTGGACAAGAAGGCCGCGCGGGATTACGGCGTTCTCAAAGAGAAAAACATGTACGGCAAGAAAGTGATGGGGATTGAGCGCACCACGTTCGTGATCGGCGAAGACGGCCGGATCGCGAAAATTTTTTCGAAGGTGAAGCCCGAAGGGCACGCCGCGGAAGTTTTGTCCGCTTTGTGATATGGCCAAGGTCACCGGAATCGGCGGTATTTTCTTCAAGTCTCAAGACCCAAAGCGGCTCTATGACTGGTATGACAAGCGTCAGGGGGTAAAAGAGGGTGAGGTAGGAACGACCGTTTGGTCCCTCTTTCCGTCCGATACGAAATATTTCGAGCCGAGCCGCGCCCCCTTCATGGTGAACTATCGCGTCGACGATCTCGACGGGATGCTCGACGCTCTGCGGGAGCAGGGGGTCGAAATCGAACGCCGGGAAGATAGCGAATATGGGCGGTTCGCCTGGATCGCCGATCCGGAAGGCAACCGTATCGAGCTTTGGGAGCCGCCGAAAACTTCAGCGTGATGTGGCCTTGTGCGGCGGTAAGCGCTTTACCGAGCCGCGACCGCAAGGGAGCGGTCTTAAGGGAAATCGCATGAAAACTTTTGACGAGTACGTGGCTTTGGCGGAGCAGGCGCACGGCCACATTTGCGCTGGACAAATCTTAGGTCTGCGCATGGCGATCCACGGCGTCGAGCTGCTCGGCATCGAAGATCCCGCCGGGAAAGATCGCAAACGCCTCGTCACCTTCGTCGAGATCGACCGCTGCGCGACCGATGCGATCCCGGTGGTTACCGGCTGCCGCCTCGGCAAGCGGGCGCTCAAGTTTCGCGATTTCGGCAAGGTCGCCGCGACCTTTTGCGACATCGTGGAGAATCGGGCCGTGCGGATTTCAGCCCGGGAAAGCTCGAAACAGCGTGCGAAAGAGCTTTATCCCGAGATCCCCAACAAAAACGAGCAGCAGATGCGCGCCTACCGCGAGATGCCGATTGCCGACCTGTTCGACATCCAGTGGGTAAGCGTGGCGCTCGGGCCGGAAGAGTTTCCCGGATATAAGGGCGAGCGCAAGATCTGCGCCGAGTGCGGCGAAGGCATCAACTTCGAGCGGCAGGTCGAGCGCGACGGGCGGGTGCTCTGCAAGTCCTGCGCCGGCGAACGCTACTATACGCCGCTACTTAACCCACATGGTGACGGGCCGTCCTAATCCGCCGCCGCCGCTCGGGATGCTATTGAGCACCATCACCACCTGAGTCGGCGTCCCCGAGGTGGTTGGCGCAACGGTGTCGGGGATCTTCACGTTCACCTGCCACACACCGGGAAAGCCCGGAGCCAACCCGGAATACGTCACATTCTCCGGCGGAACAAAACCGGTACCGATAATCACCTGCGGATTCTGCGACGTCGGGACGGGACCGCTCGGAGCCGTCCCGTCCGGCGGCGCGCCGGGGACAACTCCTTGCCCCGTCCCGTAGAACGAAACTATCGAGTTGCGCGGCGCCGGATGATCGGAGCCGTTTATGGTGCCATCCTGATTGATCGCCGCCGCTTGTCCGCTTCCGGTCTGCGTCAAGGTGAACAGGCCGGGCGATACGCGGTCGAACTGAACCAAGCTGTCGCTGAGCACCTGGCCCGTATCGGTGCGAACCACCAACAGGTCCGCCGTCCCCGAGGTTGGAGCGCTCATCGGAACGAGAAAATTAATCTGATTCGGGCTCACGAAATAGAGCGGAACGGGCTGATCGTTCAGCCGCACCTGAATGCCGCCCAATTGCGTGGGCAGCGGCAAACTTGTGGCGGAGAGCGTGTCGCTTCCGAACTGGTTGATATTTCCAAGCGAACCGACCGCCGCCACCGTCCCGGGCGCCAGCGCGCGGGTCTGAAGATTATTGGCCGCGTTTTGGGCAATCAAACCCGGATAATAAATGGCCACGCGATTCGCCAGGTCCGCGATATATAGATTTCCGAAAGCGTCCTGCGCCAGCGCCAGCGGACCGGGCGACGGAATCGTGTAATTCGAAGCCTGGTTCAACACCAGATCGTTGAACTTGGGGTAACGGAGCGCCCGGCCGTTGTTAGAATCCGCCACCCAAACCTCTCCGGTCGCCGGGCTGACGTAAATTCCCCTTGGGCTGCCAAGATTCCCCAGAGTGAGCGCGGGATGCGGATCGGAACCCGCTTGGGATGAGCGGTCGAAGATCGTCACCCGGTTGTTCGCCGAGTCCGCGACATACAGCCGATCGTCGGTATCGGTCGCGACGTGGTGCGGGGAGCTCATCCGGTTATCGTCCGCCCCGGACGCGATCGAGGTGAAATCCGGCTGGCCGAAAACCTTGGACGCAGCCATGCCGCTGGCGAAGGCGCCGGCTTTCCCCGCGAAAAAGAGCACCCGGTTATGCTGCCTATCGGAAACCAGCAGACCGTTATCGCCGGCAAAAGCCAACCCATAGGGCGCATTCATTGTTTTGGCGGAAGCATCGGTGATCTTGCTCGTGAAACTCGTCTGCCCGAGCACCACGTCGGCTTGAGGCAGGCTCTGCGGATTCGCGAACGGCTGCGGAAAACGAAGCACGCGCCCGTTGCCGGTATCGGCGACATAGAGGTTTCCGGCCGAATCGATCGCGAGGCCCGCCGGTGCAAACAGGTTCGATTGGGACGGCTTGTTGGGATCGTTGCTCGGGTAATTCACCAGCGTGCGCGCGAAATCCGGCTGGCCGATCACGATATCGGCCGGGTCGCCCGGCTTCACTTTCCGCAGATCGGCGAATCCCAGGACGCGATTGTTGTTGGTATCCGCCACGTAAAGGCGCGGCGGGTTGGAATTCAGATCCGCGATTATACCGGCATCGGCCGGCGCCGCGGACGAGATGTAGAAAAAGAATTCCCGCCCCTCGACGAGATTGGGACCGTTCAGATTCAACTGGTCCTGTCCGAGGACCCGCGTCGCGGCACCGAACGATGCTCCGGATTGGGGAAGGACGATGATGCGATTGTTGCCCGAGTCGGCCACGAATAGCTCCGAACCCGTCGGTCCGGAGAAGACCGCCGACGTGGGAAGGGCAAGACTGAGCGGCCCGGCTTCCGGCTGAGCGCGATTCACGAGATGGCCCGTGAAATCGGCTTGCCCCACGACCGACTGCGCCGGCTGCGTAAGCATGTCCGCGGACCACTGATCGTACGGCTTGTAGATCAAGATGCGATTGTTGAATGTATCGGCAACCGCCGGGTTGTTGCCCACCATGAAAACATTGCCGGGGGCCGGGGCTAACGTGGATTCGCTGGTTGCGGCAGGCACTCCAGCGGCTGAACCGCCAATCAGCCGGGTAGCGGGTTTACCGTTTGTAAATGGCGGCGTGTAAACCAAAATTCGCCCAGGGATATTCACTTGTTGAACCGACTCCGAGACAAACAATCTTCCGCCCGGATCGAACGCGATCCCCGTCGGGAAGTGCACGGCCGTCAGGATGGTGCCGTCGTTCTTGGGATTCGAATAGGTGTTCGTGACGAAATCGACCTGGCCCAGCACGAGATCCGCCGATGGGCCGTTCACCGGCGGATTGGCGGTTAGAGCCGTCACTGGAAATCGCAGTATCCGGTTATTCCCCGCATCGGTTACCCAGAGATTTCCGTCCTTATCGAAGCTCAAGAACGATTGCAGGATATTTCCGCCGCTCGTAAACGACAAAGTGCTCGCCGATGGAGCCGCCGCGCCGCCATTTGCCGACCCGGAACTGAACGAGGGCTGCCCAATCGCCAAGTCGGGCGTTTCGTCCGTTTGCGAAAACGGCTTGGGGAACCGCAAGACGCGATTGTTTCCGGCGTCCGCAACGTATAGGTTGCCCTGGGTATCAACCGCCAAACCCACCGGACCGCCAAGTCCCGTGCTGCGTCCCCCCTGCCGGTTGGGACCTTGCTGCAAAGTGGAGTAAAAATCCACTTGTCCGATTACGATATCCGCGTGTTGCCCGTTGGCAAACGCGGCCGAGTTCTTAAAGCCGAGCACCCGGTTGTTCGCTTGATCGCTTACGAAAAGATACGGCGGATTCACGGAGGTATCGAGGACGATAGCCTGCGGCGACTCAAACTCGCGGCCTTCCACCAGATTCGGATTGAAGTTCGAGGGTTGAACCTCAACTTTCGGTTGTCCGATCACGCGCGTGGGTATCTGATTCAAGCGAACTTGCGCGGGCAAGGCGCTTACCAACAGCAATAAATAGAGAGAATGACGAGAAATGTTCATGGAAGTCCGAGAATACGCACTTACGCTATCTGAAAAGTAACACGTTTGCCGGAGTGGATCTTTCATCGGCGCACTCGATTACTGAGTGGCTGAAAACAAGGGAGATCTCAGCGAAACCGCGATTGGCACCAACATTGCATTGTCAAGAACGAGGAGTGATTTGAATGTCCGCGAAAAATATAGCCGCGTTCGGCTTATACCGGAATCAGACTGCGGTCGAGGAGGGCGTGGACGCCCTCAAAGCCGCCGGATTCCGCAATACCGATATTTCCGTCCTGCTGCCCGAGAATGTAGGGTCCAAGGATTTGGCGCACGAGAAGAACACCAAGGCACCTGAAGGTGCCGCAGCCGGAGCGAGCACCGGGGCCGTCCTGGGCGGTGCTCTGGGCTGGTTAATCGGCATCGGCGCGCTGGCGATACCCGGGATCGGACCTTTCATCGCCGCCGGGCCAATCATGGCGGCGCTCGCCGGAGTGGGCGCGGTCGGTGCGCTCGGTGGCGTTACCGGCGCGTTGGTGGGCGCGGGGATGCCGGAATACGAGGCCAAACGCTACGAAGGGCACCTCAAATCCGGCGGAATACTGCTCTCGGTGCACTGCGACGACCATGCTTGGACCAAGCGGGCGGTGGATGTACTGAAACATACCGGTGCCGAGGACGTGGCCACCAGCGCGGAAGCTCACGCCGATTACGGCAAGAGCGATAAGCCGATGCCGCGCACCAGAGCTTCCATCGGGAACGACGTTTAAGGCCCGCTAGACTGGTATTTGATCAAAGTCTGCGCCGTCCAATACTTGAATACTTCGCCGCTGGTTTGGGGGCTGCTGCACGGCCCCCAGCGGGGGAAATTCGACCTGACGTTCGAATTGCCCGCCCAATGCGCCGAAGCGGTGGCTTCGCGCACGGCGGATCTCGGCATTATCCCTTCTATTGAGCTTGAACGGCAGGATTTGGGCATCGTTCCGGGGCTGGGGATCGCGTCGAACGGTCCGGTCCGCAGCATCCTGCTGATCTCGAAAGTGCCGGCCCGGAAGATTCGCGTGCTGGCGGCGGATTCGAGTTCCCTTACTTCGGTGGTGCTGGCCAGGGTCGTGCTGGAGAAACGTTTTAATACCAAGCCGGAGATCGTCACACTCGCGCCGGACCTGGACGCGATGCTCGCGGTCGCGGATGCGGCGCTGATAATCGGGGACCCGGCACTGCGGCTGAGTCCGGAGGCGTTGCCCTATTTGGTCATCGATCTCGGCGCCGAGTGGACGGAGTTGACCGGTCTGCCAATGGTGTTTGCCGTCTGGGCGGGGGAGAAGAGCTGCATCACCCCCGACGTTATCCGAATTTTCCGGGATTCCTATTATTACGGGCGGGACCACCTGGAGGACATTCTGCGGGAGTTAGCCGTGCCGCGCGGTTTTCCGGCGGATCTGGCGCGCCGGTATTTATCCGGGCACATTATGTACGAGTTAACGCCCGCCGCGTGCGAAGGCATGGCGCTGTTCCGGCGGATGGCGCGGGAGTGCGGCGCTGTCTGAGCCGGTTTTCACTGTCGGGCATTCGACGCGGTCGATCGAAGATTTTCTCGCGCTATTGAATGCGCACGCGGTGAAACTGCTGATCGATGTCCGTACCGTGCCTCGATCCCGCCACAATCCGCAGTTCAACCGCGACGCGCTGCCGGGTTCGCTGTCGCAGGCGGGCATTGAATACCTGCCCATGAGCGAGCTGGGCGGACTCCGCCGGCCGCGCAAGGATTCGACAAACACCGGATGGCGCAACCTGTCGTTCCGCGGGTATGCGGATTACATGCGGACGCCGGAATTCGAAAAAGGCCTGCGGCGCGTGTTGGAAGAGGCGAAGAGCCGGCGCGTTGCACTGATGTGCGCGGAAGCGGTGCCGTGGCGCTGCCACCGGTCGCTGATCGGCGATGCGCTCGAGGCGCGAGGCGTGCCGGTCTTCGAGATTGCCAGCCTGGCTAAGGCGCAACCTCACCGGATGACGCCTTTTGCAAAGGTGGAGGGAACGACGGTGACGTACCCGGATCAATCCACGCATGCGCTCAACCTATTTTGAGTGCACCTATTTTGACTGCACCTGTTTTGAGTGCCCCTACTTTGAGTGCACCTGCGCGAAACACTCACGAGCCGCGGCGGCAGTTGCCTCGATGTCCTCGTCCGAGTGCGCGGCGGATACGAACGCCGCTTCGAACTGCGAAGGCGGCAAATAGATTCCGCGCTCGAGCATCAGGTTGAAGAACCTCGCGAACTTCGCGGTATCGGATTGTTTCGCCGACTCGAAATCGTCAACTGCGCGGTCCGCAAAGAACCAGGTCAGCATGGAGCCGGCCCGGTTTACCGTAATGCCCGGCGGCGCAGCCACGGCGAGCGTCGAAGCGCGGGCCTCTAAGCGGCCATACACCTCGGGATGCGCTTTCAGGTGCCGCAACATCGCGAGTCCGGCGGCAACCGCGAGCGGGTTCCCCGAAAGCGTACCGGCCTGATAGATGGGGCCGCTGGGCGCGACGTAGCTCATAATTTCCTTACGCCCCCCGTAAGCCGCAATGGGAAGTCCGCCGCCGATCACTTTACCGAGGGTCGTGAGATCCGGCTTGATGCTAAAAAGCTGCTGTGCCCCGCCGAATGCCAGGCGGAAGCCGGTCATCACCTCGTCGAAAATCAGAAGGGCGCCGTAGCGCGTGCAAATATGGCGTAGCGCTTGCAGAAACCCAGGCGCGGGCGGCACGCACCCCATATTCCCCACTACCGGCTCCACAATGACGGCTGCAATGGCGTCGGGACGCGCACGGAACGTTTCTTCCACGGCGTCGACGTTATTGAAGGGCAGCGCGATGGTGGTATCGCTGAACGCGCGTGGCACGCCGGGGGAATCGGGAAGCTGCAAAGTGGCCACGCCCGAGCCGGCTTTGACCAGTAGAGAATCCACGTGCCCGTGATAGCAGCCTTCGAATTTGACGGTGATGTCGCGCCCGGTGAAACCGCGGGCAACCCGCAGCGCGCTCATGGTCGCCTCCGTGCCCGAGTTGACCAGCCGGACCATCTCGACGGACGGAACGGCTTCCCGAATCAGTTCGGCGAGTTCAACTTCCCTTTCGGTGGGGGCGCCGAAACTGGTGCCGACGTTCAGAATTTCGGCAAGCGCCGCGATGATTTCCGGATGGCGATGCCCCAGCAGCAGCGGCCCCCAGGAACACACGTAATCGATGTAGGAATTTCCGTCCACATCGTAGATGCGCGACCCCTCGCCGCGCGCGATGAAGAGCGGATGTCCGCCCACGCTGCGAAATGCGCGTACCGGAGAGTTGACGCCGCCAGGGATGGATTGTTGAGCGCGAGTGAAGAGGCGCTCGGATATGGGTCGATTCACGGCTAAAAATCGAATGCTTCCCAGAGTTCATCCACTTCGATTTGGACGCCGGGAAGTTGCACCGGACGAAGGGAACCGTGTTTGATCGCGTCCGTAAGCTTCAAGGACCCTCCTTCAAGCCGGTAAACGCTTAAAACCCGCTGGTGAGGATTGATGAGCCAAAGCTCGGGTACGCCGATCGATTCGTAATCTTGAAGAAGCTTTTCGATACGGCCTCTACGGTTGGCGGGACTTAAACATTCGACGATCAGGACAGGCGTGGTCCAAACGTATGCTTCGGCGTTATTTGCCGACAGCGAAGCGCGAGAAAATATTGCAAGGTCCGGAATACGATAGGTAAAGACCGGATCGCGCTGAATTCCCAATCCGGCTTCGGCACTGCTTATCCGAAACGTTTTCCGCGGTAGCTGGTCTTCGAGAGCTTCCCGGAGTTGGTTAAGCAGTATCCAGTGTTTCATCGTCGCGGGCGGCATGATATGGCTTTCCCCATCGACGATCTCCTCCAGCCGATTCTCCGGCATCGTCAACGATTCTTCGTAAGTGATCGGCTTAGTTGTAGTAGGCATTATTCACCGCGCCGGAGGTTATGAACCGAAAGCCTCCCAAAGTTCGTCCACATCGACGCCGACCCTTGGGAGATGCGCGGCAAAAACGGCGCCGCGCTGAATCTCGTGTGAAAACTTGAGTATTCCATCTTCGAGCCTATACACGCTTAGAACCCGCTTGTGGGGATCGACGAGCCAAAGTTCCGGTCCGCCGATCGATTCATAATTTTGACGAAGCTTTTCAATTCGTCCCCGCCTGTTGGCGGGGCTTAAACACTCGACGATCAGGGCGGGAGCGGTCCAAACGTACGCTTCGTCGATATCGGCTTCCACCGCCGCGCGGGAAAATACCGCAATGTCCGGAATACGATACGTAAAGAGCGGATCGCGTTGAATTCCCAAGCCGACTTCGGCGTAGCTTATCCAAAATTGTTTTCGCGGTAACTGGTCCTCTAACGCTTCCCGGAGCTTCCTAAGCAGCAGCCAATGTCTTTTTGTCGCCGGTGGCATGATGTAGCTTTCCCCATCGATGATTTCCTCCAGCCGATTCTCCGGCATCGTCAACGATTCTTCGTACGTGATCGGCCTGGTTATCGTGGACATAACATCATTGCGCCGGTCTGGATGCGTGGCTTACTCTTGGCACGATCCGGCTCATCCCGAGACTCCAAGCGATCTCCGCCAAGCTACCATTCAGATTGTGCACCAACCGCCGTTTGAGGCCGAGATAGTTCTGCGTTCCCGCGAATAGATCCTGCATTACTCCCGTGAATGTTGGGCTGCGGCGGGTGAACTGCACCATGCGGCTGGGCACCGCGCCGAACATAAACTTGCCGTGAAAAATACGCTTGGCCAATCGCGATCCGAATTCGAGATCCGCCGCGAAATCGCGCCGCAGCAAGCGCCGGTAGGCCTGCTCGGTGACGCCTCCGATCTCCGAGATCAACGTTCGCGCCGCGAGGTCGGCCGAGCGCAACGCATAATACAAGCCCTCCCCGGTGATCGGATCGACCAACCCGGCGGCGTCTCCCACCGCCATCCATCCATCGCCCGCGACGCGGTTTTCTTTCCACGCGGGCGTATCGAGGCACGGCAACAAGTGGCTATAAAACGACGCGCCTGCCGTTGAAATCTCTTTTTCGGACATGTACCGGTCGAGACGGCGGCGCAGGGAGGACGCCGGCTCGCCCTTACCGCAGATTCCGACCGAAAGGTGGCCGCAGCGTGGAAAAACCCAGATGTAGCCCTCAAGCTCGGGGAGAAACTGGATGTCGATGCGCTCCTGGTCGCCCTGTACGTAATAGCCGAGCGCGGACATCGCGTCCCGCGCGGTCAGCTCCGTTCCCACTTCGCGCAATGAATTACGCGCGCCAGTCGCAATCACGCAGAAATCGGTATCGATCGTGCCATGCTTCGTCTTCAACTCCCACCCTTGCGAACGCCGCGCGATGCTCAAAATACGGGTTTTCTCGATGCGCGCGCCAGCCTTGGCCGCGCGATCGAGTAACATGCGGTTCAGGTCCATGCGCGAATAAATCAAAAGCGGCCGATCCAGCTTCAGAGTCACGGCGCCGGCGTTCGGGGCCGCCAGTATGGTTTCCGCGATGAACTTCTTGGGAGTGTCGTTGTTCAACAAAAACGGATACTGGCTATAGGCTTTGTAAGTGAGGCCCCCGCCGCAGGGTTTCTCCCAAGCGAGCTTCTCATCGATAAGAACCGTTTCAAGACCGGCCGTCGAGAGTTGTTCGGCGGCGAACGCGCCGGCTGGACCGCCTCCCAACACGGCGACTTTCTTCATGGCCTGCTTCCGCTGTCCGGAGGATTGTCGATAGCGGGATGCCCCGAAGGCAATTGACCGGGCGGTACGCGCATCTCGCCACCCTCTCCCGGCACTTCGTTCACGCCGCGCGCGTGCCGTTTGATGTCCGCCTGAGACCGGCCCTTCACCTTCCATTCATTGCCGCTCCGCTCAAGCGAATAGCGCATCGTAATTCCCGAACCGGCCGGGCCGCCTTTCGGCGCGAAAGCAACCACTGCGTCCGCCTCTTTGCCGCGAAATGAAACCGAGGTGACCGTGACATCCATCGAATTCACGTCGGCGCGCTTCGAGACGTCCTGCACAATGCCTCTCTGAACCGCTTCCCTGTTATCGATGTTGCCGCTACCGCACGCGCATAACATCAGCGCGGCAACGCCGGTCCCGATGAATTTCACGTTCCGATTATAGCGTCCACTAATCCGGAAACCGTGTATTCGGACGCCTCCGCGGCGACTTCCAACCCGCATTCCCGGGCGGTTGCGCTGGTTACCGGACCGATGCTCGCGACCTTGACTCCGGCCAGCATTTCCCCGAGCATTGCCGGTCCGATCGCTTGCATTAAGTTCTTAACTGTTGAAGAACTGGTGAATGTAATCCAATCCGGCCTGCGGGCGGCGCCGAAAACGCCAGCCGCTTGCGCCGCCAAGTCTTCCGGGACGGTCGTTCGATATGCCTCGACCACCTCGACGCGGGCTCCGCGAGCCGCAAGCCCGGCAGGCAAGACGTCCCGAGCCACGGCCGCGCGGGCAATCAAAATCCGTCGATTGCGGACATCGAAAGGCTCGAAGGCCTGCAACAGGCTTTCGGCGACATACTGGTCCCCCATCAGATCCACCTTCAGATGAAGTTCCTCGAGCGCTCGGCGCGTTGCCGGACCGATCGCGCAAACGGAACCGCGAATTGCCCGTATATCGTGCTTCGAACGATCGAGGCGCTCCAGGAAGAATCGGACGCCGTTGGCGCTTGTAAAAATCAGCCACCGGTATTCCGGCAACTCGCCGATAGCGCGGTCGAGGGCCGTGTAATCCGATGACGGGCGGATCTCGATGGTGGGCAGATCCACCACACTCGCGCCCAACTCATGCAGCCGTTCCGATAATGCGGGCGCCTGTTCGCGCGCGCGCGTAATAACGACAGTCTTGCCGAAGAGCGGGAGACGCTCATACCAGTTGAGCTTCCCGCGCAAGCGCACGACCTCGCCGACGACGATCGTGGCCGGCGGTTTCAACGCGAGCTGGTGGATCAGCCGCGGCAAACTAGCGAGCGTTCCCGTAACGGTTTCCTGATCCGGGCGCGTTCCCCAACGAACGGCCATCGCGGGCGTTTGCGGGTCGCGGCCGCGCGCGATCAGCTCCGCCGCGATTTGATCGAACGACGTCAGCCCCATGAAGATCACCAGCGTTTCCGCGCTGCCCACCTTATTCCAGTTGATCGCCGAAACCTCGTGGCCTGTAACGAACGTGACCACCGAAGTGTGATCGCGATGCGTGAGCGGCACGCCCGCGTACGCCGCGATCCCCAGCGGGGAAGTGACTCCCGGCACCACTTCGAACGGGATGCCGGCGTCGGCCAGCGCCTCCGCCTCCTCGCCGCCGCGGCCGAAGATGAAAGGATCGCCGCCCTTCAATCGCACCACCGTCAGCCCGCGCCGCGCCCGCTCGATGAGCATCCCGCAGATCTCCTCTTGCGAATGCGAATGCGCGGACTTTTTCTTGCCGACGTAAACCCTTTCCGCGTGGGCGGGAGCGAGGTCGAGCAGCGCGTGATTGACTAAGTTGTCGTAAAGAACGGTATCGGCGCGCGCGAGCACGCGGCGGCCCTTCCAGGTTATGAGATCCGGATCGCCGGGCCCCGCCCCGACCAGATAGACCTTACTCAAACGGCCGCATCCCTGGGCAGCAAGTCGAACCGCTCCAGGATCTCGCGCGCGCCACGCTCGAGAAGCGACAGCCCCAGATCCCGCCCGAGTTGCGCCGGACGCCACAAGTCGCCCTCGACGGTCTGGCGCACCAGCTTCGTCCCATCGGGCGCGATCACCGCGCCGGTCAGGATCAGCTTCGCGTCGTGAACCGTGGCATAAGCTCCGATCGGAACCTGGCACCCGCCGCCCAACGCCGCGAGAACGGCGCGTTCGGCGGTGACGGCGAAGCGCGTCCAGGGGTCGTCGAGTGGAGCGCAAGCGTCAAGCCCCGCGCCCGTTTCGCGCGTTTCAATCGCCAGCGCGCCCTGCCCCACGGCGGGGCACATGATGTTGGCCGGCAGCTTTTCCGCGATCCGGTCCTCCCATCCCATGCGTTTCAAGCCGGCGGCCGCTAGCACGATCGCATCGTATTGCTTTTCATCCAACTTGCGCAGCCGCGTATCCAGATTGCCGCGAATGGATTCAATCGTCAAATCGGGCCGATGCATGCGCACCTGCGCGGCCCGCCGCAACGAACTCGTCCCCACTTTCGCGCCCGGCTCAAGTTCGGCGATCCGGCCGCCGACCATCGCATCGAGAGGATCCTGCCGCGGCGGCGTGGCCGCAAGGGTCAAACCCCTGGGCAACTCGGTCGGCAGATCTTTCAAGCTATGGACCGCCAAGTCGATGGATCCATCGAGCAAAGCTTCTTCGATCTCCTTGGTGAATAGCCCCTTGGTTCCTACTTGCGCCCCGACCTGCGCGAGCGGAACGTCCGTGATCTTGTCTCCGGTAGTTTTGATGACTTCAATACGCGTTTCAAATCCCCGAGCGGCAAGCCGCTGCTGGATGTAATTGGCCTGCCAGAGGGCGAGCTGCGATCCGCGCGATCCGATAACCAGCATGCGTCCATTGTCTCAGGGGGTCGCTTAGGGGCCGGTACGAGCGTCAGTTCCGCAACGGCAAACACAACGCGACCAGTCGCGGGGAATCCTCCAGCCTCCGGCGGAGGACAGCGGAACGGCCACTTCAGAGGTGCTCGAAAGGCGAATACTATGCGGCGCTGTTCCTGCCCATTTCCTCTCGGATAATGCGCCGGAAAGTTTCTTCCCACCTTGGGGTTTTCCCTTCGACGTATTCGCGCAGCGCCGAATTGATTAACGTTTGGTAGCCGGCCTTCCCGCCAGACCGATCGGCAATCGCGCCGAAATAGTCGACTATGTCTTCATCCAGCCGGATGGCGATTCTCACCTTTCCAGGCTCTGGCCGCGGCTCGGCCACAACGCGGCCCCGCCTACCCTTGCTGAAGTCGTAGCTATTCTTCATAATTGTGCCTCATATTGGTCGCGCTCGGCACGCTTGGCCCTTCGAGCTGAGATGATCCGGATGTTTACGCCCGTGTAGCTGCAGATGACAACCAGCACGCGCCCTTTCATTCCTCCGATCCGATCACCAGCCTCGGTTTATTGGCGCAGTGGGTCCGGTGCACCCTTCGGCTGGACAGTCCCCGTGAGCGACATCGTCAAATCAACCTTGTCGCCGACTTTTAGCAAGAAGTTGCTCGGGTTCTTCATCCCCCAACTGACATAAGGAATCGTGAAAGAGGCAATAGCCGTCACCAGGCCGTTCTCGAATTTCACTTTCGCCGGGAGGGCCACATCATGATCCTGACCGTGAATGCGCAGGATGCCGTGAATGTCGACTTGCGATTCGCCGTTGAGAGCGAGTTTGCCGGCGACGCGATCGGGAGAGAAGATCGCATCGGGGTACCGGTCGCTTTGCAGAATGTCTTTGTGCATCCGGCGGTCGCGCATGGCGCTCCCGGAATTGCCGCTCCGCGCGTCAACCACAATCCGGCCGCTCGCCGTTCCGTCCGCCGGGTTGATGTGAACCAAGCCGCTCTTCACCTGAAACGTTCCGCGAACCGTATGGAGAACATCGCCGAGAGTGAATTGCACGCCGCTATGCGCCGGGTCCACATTGATGGAAACATCCTGCGCGCCGACAGGCAGGCCCAACGCGAATAAAAGTAGGAAGGATTTCACGATTGTAAGATGCCCCAGCCGAGTGGGAGGATCGCGTCGAAGAAAAATTCGCCCGGCTTGAGATCGCCGACGTGCATGGCGAGCATGTTGTAAAAAATCGACGGGCGCGCGGCCAGCGCGGGCAGCACGCGATGCAGCAGCCCGGGCCAGCGGTCGAGCAGGAGCATCATGCCACCCATCATCATCGGCCGGCGCATTAAGCGGTTGTGCGCGGACTGGTAATCCGCGAGGTGGCCGGCGGCAAGCGCCTCGGCGAGACTCACGGCTTGCAGAAACGCGAGGCAGAGTCCTTCGCCGGTGATGGCGTCGACGGAGCCGGAGGCGTCTCCAATCAGCGCGACATTGGCGCGCGCGACCCGCTTCAACCGTCGCGTGATCGTGACTGTGCCTTTCTCCGCCGAGGTAACGGCTGCTCGTTCCAGGTGAAGGCTTAAATCGGGAAAACGCGCGAGAGCCTCGTCTAGACGCAGATGCGAGTCGCGGGACGTTAGCGCCACGCAGACTTCCGCGGGGCCGACGGGCGTTGTGTAGATCTGGCATCCGGCGCCCCAATAGATCTCCATGCAATCCGTCCATGGCTCAACGCGGTAGTGGCGGCGGAACCCGAACCGCTCGCTCTTATGATGGTGCCCGTCGAGTCCGGCCCACCGCCGCACGCGCGAAGTTTGACCGTCCGCTCCCACGATCCAGCGGGCGCGAACTTGCAGTCCATTCACATCGACGGTGGAATCCGCGATGGCGTTGACGCGCGTTCCCCACAGAAGCTCGACGCCCGCTTGCTCCGCTCGCTCCACGAGGAGCGGGTGCAGCACCGTTCGCCGCACGCCCAATGCCGAGCCGTGCGGAAAGCTCGCATCCACTGCCGCGCCCGCTCCGCGGAACCGAATTCCGCGAAAGGGAAAACTCGCATCGGAGCCGGGCAGCGCGACCCCGAGCCGCTCTAGAGCGGCCAGCGAATCCGGCATGAGGCCCTCGCCGCACGCCTTATCAATAGGTGGACGGGCGGGATCCGCCAGCATGACCCGAAATCCGTTGGCGCGAGCGGCGATCGCCGCCGCAAGTCCCGCCGGGCCGCCGCCGATCACGAATACGTCGGTGCTCACCACCGGAGCAGAACCAGTTCGGAACAAAATCCCGGTCCCATGGCGGCCAGCACGCTGTAGCTGCCTTCGCAAGGCCGATGCTTCGTCGTGAACTGTTCGAGCACGACCAGCACGGAGGCCGAAGAAAGATTTCCGGTCTCGCTCAGGCATCTCCAGGAAACGTCGAGCGCGCCGTCGCGAAGTTCCAGCGCTTCGGCGGTAGCTTCGAGGACCTTGGGCCCGCCGGTGTGAAGAATCCAGCTATCGATGTCCGCGCGTGTAAGACCTTCACCGGCGAGAAAAGCGTCGACATCGCGCGCGAGAAACTTCTTCACGACGTGCGGAACCTCGGGGGAGAGCACGATGCGGAAGCCTTTTTCGGAGACGGCCCAACCCATCACGTGCTCCGAATCCGGGTAGAAGACCGAGCGCGTCTCCACGATCTTGGGGCCGGATAGTTCGTGGCGGTCGCGATTCGATCCGGACACGAGCACGGCCGCCGCCCCATCGCCGAACAACCCGGTCGAGATGAGATTCGCCATCGAAAGATCGTCGCGCTGGATCGTGAGGGAGCACAGTTCGACGGAGAGCACGAGAGCGACCTGATCGGGATACGCTTTCACGTAATCCGACGCGCGCGCGATTCCCGCGGCACCGCCGACACAGCCGAGCCCGAATATGGGGATGCGTTTGATGTTGGGCGACAGGCCCATCAGGTTTACCAGACGCGCGTCGATGGACGGACTGGCAATGCCGCTGATCGAAACGAAGAAAATGGCGCCGATTTCGGAGCGGGAGACGTCCGCCCGGGCGAGAGCGCGGCAGACCGCCTTCTGGCCAAGATCGAGCGCGGCTGCTATCCAGAGATCGTTCGCTTCGCCCCAGGTTTTCAGGCGCTCGTAGGTCTCGATCGGATAAGCGAGATGGCGCGTTTCCACGCCCACGCGCGAGTGGATGCGCGCGAGAGGAACGGAAGCGGCGATCTCCGGCCCCCAGTGGCGCGCGAAGGCGGCGGCGAGAGTGCTCTGTTTATACCGGTACTTGGGGAAAGCGCTGGCTACGCTCGCGATGTGCATGAATAAAGCCTTAGACGTTGATTACGCGCCGCGCCAGACCGAGGGCTTCGGTCCAGAACGACCCGGAGGCGTGCATCAGTTCGACAGTTGTGTGAACGGCATCGACGAACTCGTCGAGCTGACTTTCGCTCACCATCAGCGGTGGGGCGGCCTTGAGCACCAGGAAATTGTTGCCGCAGATCTGCGTGAGCATTCCGAAATCGCGAAACAGGCGCATCACGACAACTTGCCCGAACATGCTGGGGTGGATCTTCATGAAGGTCTCGAAAAGAACGCGGATTTTTAATTTTTGCGGAGCGGTGAAGACGATTCCGTTCAGCAGGCCGATGCCGCGGATTTCCCGCACCATCTCGAAGCCGGATAGCTTTTCCCGCAGGCGTTGGCGCAGATAATCGCCCAAGACCGTCGCGCGTTGGCCCAGATTTTCGCGCTCGAGTACCTCCAGAGTGGCAAGTCCGGCGCGCATGGAGAGGCTGTTTTCGCTGAAGGTGGAGGCGTGGACGATGGATCGTTTCAGCGAATTGTAGACGGAGTTGTAAACGGCGTCGGACATGAGCAGCGCCGCAACGGGGACCAGGCCGCCGCTCAGCGCTTTGGCTAGGATCACCATGTCGGGATCGAGATCGAGATTCGCATCGACGTGATGCGAGGCCAGGAACGGGCCGGTGCGGTACATGCCGGTCTGCACTTCATCGAGCACGAAGAGCGTGCCGTGGCGATGGCAGAGGTCCTGCGCGGTTTTCAGATACCCGGGCGGCGGGAGGCGAATGCCGGCTTCGGATTGAACCGGCTCAACGACGAACGCGGCAAAACGTTTGGTGGCAAGCTTGGCTTCGAGGGCGGCGGGATCGCCCCACGGGACGGCTTCCGTGCCAGGAAGCATCGGACCGAAATCTTCGCGCCAGAATGCATCGCCCATGAGCGAGAGCGCGCCGCACGTGAGGCCGTGGAAAGCGCCTTCCGCATAAAGCAGGCCGGTCCGCTTGGTGTGCGCGCGGGAGAACTTGATGGCGGCTTCCACGCCTTCGCTTCCGGAACTGCAGAAGAACGCCTTGCGAAGGCGTCCGCCGGCGCGCGCGCAGAGTTTTTCGGCCAACTCGCCGGCCAATTCCGGTACGTGGCTCTGCAGCATGGCAGGCCCATTGCGGTCCAGCTCGCGCTTGAGAGCTTCGACGATCGCGGGGTGATTGTGCCCGGCGTTGTGGACGCAGTAGCCCGAAAGAAAATCGAGGATTCGCTCGCCGCTCGTGGTAAAAAGTTCGGCCCCGAGGCACCGCTCGTACCGGACGTTCATTTGGAGCAGGTTGAGCAGCCTCACCCATTGCGGATTCACGTGCGCCGCGTAGGCGAAGTCGGAAGCCGGAGCTGTTACCGCGGAGGTCAAGTTTGGTGACGTCATCGGGCGGAGTCGCGTTTCGTACAGTCGGCCGCGTGGTATCGCCGCTGCGCGCGGGCCCATCGGCGATATACAATTACTTTAAGCCCCAAGCAGATAGGCCATGCTCTTGCCGTTTCCCAGGACTGCCGCATTTCTATTTTCAGTCGCGGTTTCGGGTAGCGCCCTTGCCGCCGATCCAGTCGAATTCAATCGCGACATCCGCACCATTCTCTCCGATCGCTGCTATGCCTGCCACGGCCCGGATCAGGCGAAGCGCACCAGCAAGCTCCGTCTCGACTCGGAAGCTGGCGCGAAAGCCGATCTCGGCGGGCACTTTGCCATCGTGCCGGGCGACCCCGCGAAAAGCCAAGTCATTCGTCGAATCAATGGCGACGAAAAAACCCGCATGCCTCCAGCCTGGTCGGGGGCGGCAAAGCTGCCGGATCGCGAAATCGATCTCCTCACGCGTTGGGTCGCTCAAGGAGCGCAATGGCAGGATCACTGGTCATTTATTCCGCCCAAAAGATCGGCGCCGCCGTCCGTCTCCGATGCGCGCTGGCCGAAAAACCCAATCGATTCGTTCGTGTTGGCGAAGCTCGATCGTGAAGGGCTGAAGCCATCTCCCGAAGCCGATCGCCGCACGATTATCCGCCGCGTGTCGCTCGATCTCACCGGATTGCCGCCCACTCCCGCCGAAGTCGACGCGTTCGTGAATGACGCACGGCCAAACGCGTACGAGAAGGTTGTCGACCGTCTGCTCGCATCGCCCCGCTATGGCGAACGGATGGCGATCCGCTGGCTTGACGCGGCGCGCTACGCCGATACGAACGGATATCAAACCGACGGCGAACGTTCCATGTGGCGGTGGCGCGATTGGGTGATCGACGCATTCAACCGCAACATGCCGTTCGACAGATTCACGGTCGAGCAGATCGCGGGAGACATGCTGCCGCACGCGACCAGAAGCCAGATCCTGGCGACGGGATTCAATCGCAATCACCGGGGCAATGGCGAGGGCGGAATTATTCCCGAGGAATACGCCGTCGAGTACGTGGTCGATCGCGTGGAGACCACTTCGGCCGTGTGGCTGGGCGTTACGCTCGGTTGCGCGCGCTGCCACAACCACAAGTACGATCCGTTTCCGCAAAAGGATTTCTACCGGTTTTTCGCCTTTTTCAACAACGTTCCCGAACGAGGAATGGCTTTTAAGTACGGAAATTCGCCGCCCGTGATGGTGGCGCCGACGCCCGAAGATGAGCGAAAGCTTGAGGCGCTCGACCGCGAACTCGGCACGGCGGAAAGCGCGCTTGCGAAGCTGGAGCCGGAAATCGCGAAGGCGCAGCCGGCATGGGAGGCTTCGCTGGCCGGGCAGCCGGACGTGGATTGGGCGGAATCGCGAGGCGTTGCGGCACTGTTTCCGCTCCCGCAGGATCTCGGCAACTTCGATGGCAAACGATCGTTCGAGGGCGGAGACGTGGCGAATTTCGGTTTCTACGATTCGTTCACGCTTTCGGCCTGGATTAATCCCGTGAATCCAACCGGCGCGATTATCAGCCGCGCGCAGGACGAGACGCAGGGTCAAGGCCTCGGGTTGTATCTCCAAGACGGACACTTGCTCGGCGCGTTGGCGCTCCGATGGCTGGACGATGGCGCGCGCGTGGAGAGCGAGTCCGCGGTGCCAATGAACCGCTGGTCGCACGTGATTCTGACGTATGACGGTTCACGAATGGCGAGCGGAATTCACATTTATTTGAATGGCGAGCCGCTGAAGCTGAAGGTCGCTCTCGACGTTTTAAACCAGACTTTTGCGATCAAGCAGCCGCTTCGGATTGGCGCGGGCCTCGGTCCCGCGAACCGGTTTCAGGGCTCGATCAATCGCGTGCGCATCTATAATGCGGCGCTTACGCCCGAAGAGGCGGCGGTGCTTGCCGCTCCGGAATCGATAAGCGAAATCGCGAAGCTCGCGCCGAACATGAGAACGCCCGCGCAGTCCAACAAACTGCGTTGGTGCTACCTCGATTCGTATGCGCCCGCGCCGATGCGGGAAGCGCGCAAACAGGTTCTCGATCTGCGCGCCGAGCGCGCATCGTTGATGGCAGGTTTTCCGACCGTGATGGTGATGCAAGAAAGCCCGAAGCCGCGCGAGACGCACGTTTTGATTCGCGGCTCTTACGACCGTCCGGGAGAGAAGGTTTCGCCCGGCGTTCCTTCGGTATTGCCGGCGCTTCCGGCGGGCGCGCCGAATAACCGCCTCGGCTTGGCGAAGTGGATGGTGGACCCCACGAATCCGCTCACCGCTCGCGTGACCGTGAACCGTTTCTGGCAGATGTATTTCGGGACCGGTCTGGTCAAGACGGTGGAGGATTTCGGTTCCCAAGGCGAGTGGCCGTTGAATCCCGAACTACTCGACTGGTTGGCAACCGAATTCATTCGCACCGGTTGGGATATGAAGGCGATCCAAAAGATCATCGTGATGAGCGCTACTTACCGGCAGTCTTCCGAGGCTACGCCGGAGTCGATTCAGAAAGATCCCGAGAACCGTCTGCTGGCGCGCGGCCCCCGGCTGCGGCTCCCGGCGGAGGCGATCCGCGATCAGGCGCTCGCGATTTCGGGGTTGCTGGTGGAGAAGATCGGCGGGCCTTCGGTGAAACCGTATCAGCCGCCGGGTCTCTGGAAAGAATTGACCGGCGGCGAGGATTACAAACCGGACACGGGCGACGGACTGCACCGGCGCAGCTTGTACACGTATTGGAAGCGCACCTCGCCGCCTCCCGCCATGATGAATTTCGATGCGCCGGGCCGGGAAGCTTGCGCGGTTCGCGAGCTGCGCACGAATACGCCGCTGCAATCGCTGAATTTGATGAACGATTTGACGTATCTGGAAGCGGCTCGGGCAATCGCGCGGCGGATGATGCGCGAGGGTGGCGGCACGGCGCCGGAGCGGATCGACTTTGCGTTCCGGCTGGCGACGGCGCGCCATCCGAAGAAGCGCGAGAGCGAGATTTTGCTGGCGAGCTACGGCTACTATCGCGATATGTTCCAGACCGATCCGGATAAGGCGGCGAAGTATGTGGATGCCGCCGATGCGAATGCAATCGATCTGGCGGCGTACTCAACGGTGGCAAGTTTGATTTTGAACCTGGATGTAACGGTGAGCAAAGAATGAACCGGCGGGAATTTTTTCAAAAAGCGGCGGGAGGGGGGCTTGGCCTCGCGGCGCTTTCTTCTTTGCTTGGCGACGACGGAATGCAACTCCCTGTCAAAGCCAAGCGCGTCATCTACCTGTTTCAATCCGGCGGGCCGTCGCAGATGGAGTTGTTCGATTACAAACCCCGCCTGAAGGATCTCGCGAAAACGGAACTGCCGGAATCGATTCGCGGCGGCCAGCGGCTCACCGGCATGACTTCCACGCAGACCAGTTTCCCGGTCGCGCCATCGCTATTCCAATTCGCGCAACACGGCAACTCGGGAGCATGGGTTAGCGAACTCATGCCGCATCTGGCTGAGGTTTCCGACGATATCTGTTTCATCAAATCGATGTACACGGAAGCGATCAATCACGATCCGGCGGTCACGTTTTTCCAGACCGGATTTCAGATCGCGGGCCGGCCTTCGATCGGCGCGTGGTTGTCGTATGGACTAGGCAGCGAGAACAAGGAACTCCCGGCGTTCGTCGTGATGATTTCCCAAGGCAGCGGAAACGCGAACGATCAGCCGCTCGCCGACCGCCAGTGGGGAAGCGGCTTTCTGCCCACGAAATATCAAGGCGTGAAGTTCCGGTCGATGGGCGACCCGGTGCTGTATTTGTCGGACCCTCCCGGCTTTCCCACGCAAGCCCGCCGCCGGTTTATCGACGATTTGGCGCAGTTGAACAAGGTCGAGCTCGATCAATTCGGCGACCCGGAGATTTCGACGCGTATCGCGCAGTACGAGATGGCGTTCAAGATGCAAAGCTCGGTACCGGAACTGGTGGATCTTTCGAAGGAACCGGCGCGGACCTTTGAGATGTACGGGCCGGATTCGCGCAAGCCCGGTACCTTTGCCGCGAATTGCCTTCTCGCGCGGAGGCTGTCCGAGCGGGGCGTGCGCTTTGTGCAGCTTTTCCATCGCGGATGGGATCAGCACAATTTTCTGCCGAAGCAGCTTCCAGGGCAGGCCAAAGACGTGGATCAGCCCTGCGCGGCGCTGATTCAGGATTTGAAAGAACGCGGGCTGCTGGATGAAACGCTGGTGGTGTGGGGCGGTGAATTCGGACGCACGGTTTACTGCCAGGGCAAGTTGACCGCCGACAATTATGGCCGCGATCATCATCCCCGATGCTTCACCATGTGGATGGCCGGAGGCGGCATCAAGCCGGGAATCACCCACGGCGAGACCGACGATTACTGCTACAACATTGTGCAAGATCCGGTGCATGTTCACGATCTGCACGCGACGATCTTGAACCGGCTCGGTATCGACCACACGAAGCTGACTTACAAGTTCCAAGGGCGTCACTTCCGCCTAACGGATGTACGCGGCGAAGTCGTCAAAAAAATTCTTGCATAGCGCTTTCGGTGGCGCTGGAGTGAAATTCCCATGATTCCCCGTAGAACTCTTCTGAAACAATCGGCGGCGGGCTTCGGCCTGCTTGGCCTTCGCACCCTGCTCGCGAGCGAAACGGCGCCCGTTAACCCGCTCGCTCCCAAGACACCGCATTTCGCGCCCAAAGCGAAGCGCATCATTTTCCTGTTCATGCACGGCGGCCCGTCGAGCATCGATACGTTCGACCCGAAACCGCGGCTTGATGCGGACAATGGCAAGCCCGTCCCGTTCAAGCGCGGGCTCACGTTCGGCGAAGACGGCGTGCGCGGGCTAATGAAATCGCCGTGGTCTTTCAAGCAATACGGGCAAAGCGGTATTCCGGTAAGCGAACTTTTCCCGAATGTCGCCGCGTGCGTCGACGACCTCTGCGTGGTCCGTTCCATGGTCGGCGACGGCGTCGATCACGGCGCGGCGCTGCTGCAATTGCACACCGGCGTGTTCTCATTCCGCCGACCGAGCATGGGATCCTGGGCGCTGTATGGACTCGGGACGGAGAATCGGAATCTGCCCGGGTACATCACGATCAAGCCGACGCTCGGCCATGGCGGCCAGAACAATTGGAGCTCGAGTTTTCTGCCGGGCGAGTATCAAGGCACGCCCATCGGCAACTCCGGCATGAAGGTCGAAGAGATCGAAAAAGAGCCGATGCCCTATCTGGTCTCGAAAGGCTTGTCTTCGGACAACCAGCGTTATGAGCTGGACATGATCCAGAAGATAAACCGGCGGCATGCGGAGGCCAACGATAACGATCCCGATTTGGAGGCTCGCATCGGCGCGTTGGAGTTGGCCTTCCGCATGCAAATGACCGCGCCCGAGGCGTTCGACGTCGCGAAAGAATCGGATGCGGTGAAGAAGCTCTACGGTTTGGATAACGACGTAACGAAAGACTTCGGGTGGCAATGTCTGCTCGCGCGACGGCTTTCCGAACGCGGCGTGCGATTCGTGCAATGCTCGCACAGCTACAAGTGGGATCAGCACACGGAATTGTTCAAGTTGCATACGAAAAACGCGGCGGAAGTGGACAAGCCGATCGCCGGGCTTCTGAAAGATTTGAAGTCGCGCGGTTTGTTGAAGGACACGCTGGTCGTCTGGGGCGGGGAATTCGGCCGCACTCCCTGGGCGCAGGGATCCGACGGCCGCGATCACAATCCATACGGCTACACGATGTGGATGGCGGGGGCGGGCGTGAAGCCGGGCTTCATCTACGGCGCGACGGATGAATTCGGATACCACGCGGTCGAGAACCGGATGCACATTCACGATTTGCACGCGACTATTTTGAACTTGATGGGTCTCGACCATGAGCGGCTGACCTATCGATACGCGGGCCGCAACTTCCGCCTTACCGACGTGGCTGGAACGGTCGCGAAGGGGATTATCGCCTGAGATGAGGTTCCTTTTAGCGTGCCTCTTGACCGCGCCGTCGCTTGCGCAAACCGCGGACAATGAATTCTTCGAGAAACAAGTCCGGCCGATTTTCGTTTCGAAGTGTATTGCATGCCACGGGGCGAAAATGCAAATGGCGGGCCTGAACTTTTCTTCGTCCGAAGGCTTCGCGCATTCCTCCGACGCGGTCGTGAAGGGCGACCCGGCGCAAAGCCGGCTGTATCGTGCCGTCGGCTACGACGACACGATCAAGATGCCTCCAACCGGGAAGCTTCCAGCCGCGGACATCGCAACGCTGAAGAAATGGATTGAGATGGGCGCGCCTTGGCCGAAAGATGCCGCGGCATCCGCGGCGCCTGCCACTTCCGGCAAAAAGATCACCGCGCAAGATCGCCAGTTCTGGGCGTTTCAACCGGTCCGCGATTACGCGCCGCCGCCGGTCAAGAACGCCTCGTGGGTAAAGACGCCGATTGACCGCTTCATTCTCGCGAAGCTGGAAGAAAAGCAGATCCGTCCGGCTTCTCCCGCCTCCAAACTTACGCTTCTCCGCCGCGTCTTTTACGATTTGATTGGCCTGCCGCCTACCCCGAAAGAAATCGAAAGTTTTCTGGCGGACAAGTCTCCCGATGCGTATGCGAAAGTGGTCGACCGGCTGCTCGCGTCGCCCCGGTACGGCGAACAATGGGGCCGCCACTGGCTCGACGTCGCGCGCTACGCCGATTCGACCGGCATGGACGAGGATCACATCTATCCCGATGCGTGGCGCTATCGCGATTACGTCGTGAAAGCGTTCAACGACGATCTTCCCTACAACCGCTTCGTGATGGAACAGATGGCCGGAGATCTCTTACCCGCTAATAACGAAAGCGAGCGTCGGCGGGGCATTATCGCGACCGGTTTTCTGGCGCTCGGCCCCAAGCCGCTGGCGCAGCAGGATCGCGTGCAGATGATTTACGACGTGGTGGATGAGCAGATCGATACGACTTCGAAGGCGTTCATGGGTCTTACCGTCGCGTGCGCGCGCTGCCATGACCACAAGTTCGACCCGATCTTGACGAGGGATTATTACGCCATGGCGGGCATGTTCGCGAGCACCCAGGATTTCCGCAACCTGGGCCGGCCCGGCTCCGTTTCGTACATCTACTATGCGCCGCTCGATCCGGCAGCTTATGCCGAATATCAGGCGCATCGCTGGCGCATGTACGGCAAGCAGCTCGAAATGGAAGAGGCGCTCGGCGAAGATCAAGCACGCGATAACGCGCTGCTTCGTCCGAAAATCGCGGACCTGTTGACGGCTGCCTGGGCGGTGCACGCGAAGGGCGTGAAGCCGGAGACCATGCAGGTCGAAAGATTTGTGCACTGGCTCGAAACCTCGGACGAAAAAGCGCCCAAGGGTTACCTGAAGAACTGGTTCGAGGCCACGGACGCAAACATTGCGCAAGTTGCCCGCGAGTATCAAGAAAGCTACGCCAAAGCGGCGGCCAAATGGGACGAACGGATGGAGAAGTGGCGGGCGCGCTTCGCGACCGAGGTGGCGCAGGATCGCGATATCCCCGAGCGTCCGAAACCCAATGCCGAAGATTTCCCATTCTTCGCGGCGGCGGCGTTCAACGACGGCCCAATGGTGTTGCCGGATAGCGCGCGGGTGGCCGAATTGCGGAACGAGTGGAAGGAATTGCAACAGTCGCTTCCGCCCGAGCCTGCGATGGCGAGCGCGGTTCGCGAAGGCGCGCCCGTGGAGCAGCACGTATTTCTCCACGGCGATCATCACAATCAGGGTGAGCCCGTCGCGAAGATTTTTCCGATTGTGCTGGCGGGCGATTCGCAGAAGCCCGTCGATAAGGGCAGCGGGCGCCTGGAATTCGCGAAATGGCTGGCCGGCCCCGATCACCCGCTTACCGCGCGAGTGATGGCGAACCGCATCTGGCAGTGGCATTTCGGCGAAGCTCTGGTGCGGACGCCGAACAATTGGGGCAAGACCGGTGAAGCGCCGGTCCAGGCCGAGCTGCTCGATTACCTCGCCAGGAGATTCGTTGAAAGCGGCTGGTCGGTGAAGGCGATGCACCGCATGATTTTGCTTTCGAGCACTTACCGGATGAGCGCCGAATCCACGAAAGAAGCGCGCGAGGCCGATCCCTCGAACCGGCTGTGCTCGCGTTTCAACCGCGTGCGCATGTCGGTCGAGCAGATCCGCGATACGATTCTGGCGCTCGATGGGAACCTGGATACGACCATGGGCGGATCGCTATTGCCCTCGGACCCTCCGGAAAAGGGCAAGCGGCGGAAAACGGATGTTGAGGAGTTGACGCGCCGCACCCTGTACATTCCAGTGAGGCGCGGCAGCGTTCCGACGCTCCTTTCGACGTTCGACTACGGCGACGCGACCACGCCCAGCGACGGCAGGGCTCGAACGAATGTGGCGCCGCAGGCCCTGTTCATCATGAATAGCGGCTTCGTCGCGGCAAGATCGCGGGGGTTTGCGAAGCGGTTGCTGGACGACGCGGGATTGACGGACGCGCAACGCGTGGAGCGCGCTTATATGATGGCGCTGACGCGCCGTCCGGCCGCGGACGAGATGGATTCGGCGTTGAGCTACGTCGCGAGTATCGAGCGCCGCGTGACGGAGCGCGTGACGGAGAAGGATGCGCGCCTGGCGGCATGGCAGAGTCTATGCCACGTGCTGATCTCGACGAACGAATTTCTGTATTTAAACTGAATTGTCCGGATGGCGCGGCCCGGTTACTCCGCCAGTTCCGAGGTCATCGTCGCGCCACCCATCGCCGGCATTACCGCCGATACCTTCACTGGTTTGTGGGAATCTTTCGCGATCCACACGGTTGACTTATCCGCTCCGCCATCACCCGGCGTAAGCTCCACCTTGAAGGCTTCGAAGGTTCCAGCCGGTACGGTCACGCTCTCGGACCCGACAACCTTCAGGGCCATCAGCTTGACTTTTTGTTTTTGCAAATCGAGATCGCGGAACGACGTTGTGTAACCCTCGGCGAGTGGCAGGCACGCAATCGAGAGATGCGCGCCGGGACCGCTGGCGAACAACTCGCCGCCCAGGTCCGCTGAAATGGGCTTCTCCTGGCCGTTCATATTCATGAAGCCAACCGCCTTATTGCCGCTGAAATCGAGCGAAACGATATTTGCTCCCTGTTTGGCGCTCCGCTTTCGAACAGTAAGAGTTTTTCCGTCCAACGTGGCTTCGTCGGTTGCGGGACCCATCGGCGTATCCACGGAATCGGTTACGATCCACGAACCGTTTTCATCCTTGACGGTGGTGGTCTGCTTCAAAGCCATTTCGCGCCCGCCCAGCGCGATTTTCGAGTTGTATTTGTAAGTGCCCGATTGCAGATCGCGCACCGGCTTCGGCGCCGTCACCGCCGCCGCGTCCAGCTTCTTCGTGAGCGTTACCGATTTGGGATCGACCGTGATCTCCTTTAAGCGCGCGACCACTTCGGGAGTTCCGCCTTCCTGATAACGGCCGTCGAGGTGCTTCGCGAGAAACTTCTCCGCGGCCATATACATGGCCATATTGTTTACGGGCCGCTGAAATCCGTGTCCTTCGTCGGGCGCAAGCAGGTATTCGACGGCGAAACCGCGATCCCGCAAAGCAACCACGATCTGCTCAGCCTCGCCACGATTCACGCGTGGATCGTTCGCGCCCTGGACCACCAGCAGCGGCGTTTTGATCTTAGCGGCTTGCGTTAATGGCGATCGTTCCTTCAACCACGCTTTCCCTTCCGGCGTGCCCGCGTCGGCCATGCGGGCGTACATGATCTTGCGCCCTGCCTCCCAATAAGGCGGAATGGCGTCAAGCAAGGTATTCAAGTTCGACGGACCCACGATATCGACCGCCGCGCGATAGAGATCCGGCGTGAATGCCACGCCGGCGAGCGTCGCGTAGCCGCCGTAGGAACCGCCGAGAATGCCCACCCGTTTCGGGTCCGCGATACCCTGCGCCACCAAATAGTTCACCCCCGTGGTCAGATCGTCCTGCATCTTCCGGCCCCACTCTCCGTTGCCGGCGTTCAGAAACTTCTTTCCGAAACCGGTCGAGCCGCGAAAATTCGGCATCAGAACCGCATAACCGCGGTTCGCGAAAAACTGGGCGAGGCTGTTATATCCCCACATGTCGCGCGCCCAAGGTCCCCCGTGCGGGATTACAAGCGCCGGGAGATCTTTGCCAGGCACGCCCTTTGGCAACGTTAAATAAGCGGGAATTTCCAGGCCATCGGAAGATTTATAGCGCACCGTCCGCATGGACGCGAGATCCGCGCGTGGAAGTTTCTCCCGCACCTTATATTGCAGGGTCAGTTTTCGCGGCTGCCGGTCAAACAGGTACGTCTCGCCCGGTTCGGTATCGCCGTACGCCGTGACGAGCCACAGCCGCTCGTCGAGCGTGTGAGAGCCGAGTCCGATTTCCTTTCCGGGAAGCTGCTTCTGAAGCCATCGATAGTCCGCTTCCAGCGTTTTGTCCCGGAAATACCGCCGCGTGCGCTCGTCCGTGTATGTGGTCAACATCAGGTCGTCGGTCTTTTCCGAAAAGAGGGCCGAGCCGAAATCTACGCGCTTCAAAGGGTCGGATTCCACCGTCTCGCCGCGGCTCGTCGCGGGATCGAACAGAACCAGCGAGACGAGGTTGACGTCGTCGCCCTTGTTGGTTTCGAGGTAGACGCGCTTGCCGTCTTTGTGGAATCGGACGGGTCCGCAACTTTCAAACACGCCGCAGCTATAGACCTTGGTGAAACCGGCGGGGTCCACGCGCAGGATTTCCTGGTCGCCGTTATCCGTCACGCGCATCGCGAGGCGAAGCTGGCCGCTAAGATCCATGAACCAGCCGGCGATCCGTTCGGTGTTCTTGCGGATCAGCGTGCGCTCGCCGGTCGAAATCCTGAGCTTGTAGAGATCGTGCCAAGCCTTGTCGCGATCGTTGAGTCCGATGTAAACAATGTCGGGATCGTTTTTGGGAGCGCTGTAGAGCTGAACCACCACCCCTTTCAGGCCCGTCATGTCGCGCGATGGCGGGGCGTCGGAGCCGGTAGGCGCGGATGCCGCCGGATCGACCGCGAAAACGTTGAAATTCTCGTCGCCGTCGTTATCTTTGACGTAGAGGATGTACTTGTCGTCGCGGCTCCAAAGATAGCCGGCCACGGGACGTTTCGTTTCGGTGGTAAGCAGCTTCGCGGAATCGAACGGCTCGCCGGTCTTTTTCACCCAGACGTTGCGCGTGGATTTCCACGGTTTGACAAAGGCAAGATACTTTCCGTCCGGTGAGATCTGGGGAGCGATGATTTCAGGATCGCCGAAGAGCAACTGGCGATCGATCAGGGGCGGCAAGCCCGGCGTGGCGGCGTTCAGAGAAGACATCAGGATGACGGCACAAGGCAGTATTCGGCGCGCGTGTGGCATGGTGTCCTCATTTTACGATTCTTTGGCTACTTACGTCGCGGCGAATGCTGTTCATGCGACATTGCGCGCGAAGCCTCGCAGGTCCGGCGTTTATATACGACCGCCGACGGTAACTCCACGCGATCGAAATCTATATAGCGCTCACGTATTGCCGGACCGCCGGCGCAATCAAAGCACACGACCGCGCACGCATCGTCGTGCGGCACGGTCATGTGAAAGAACTGCACGCGGGAGTTCGTTTCGCGAACCATCTGAAGCGGATATTCGAGAGCCGAAGCCGCGTAATCGATTCCCACGCGGAGACAGCCGCTCTCCCGAACCAATCGCACCGCTTCTTTGTATTGCGGGATCACTCCGAGAACGCGATGAGCGCGGCCTGTGCCCAACGCGGCAGCAGAAATTCCGCGAGCAACAGAACGAACGCCGCGAAAATCCCAGCGTAAAGCAATGCCCAACGTCCCCAGCGCCCGGCGTACCATGCCAACGGCGGAAATGCGGCCATGAGCAGCAGCGTGTGAGCCAGATTCGGCGCCAGCGCCTCATGCATTGAACTTTGCGGGATTCCAAAGGCGCATCCCCAATAGGTTGTTGCCGGAT
Organism: Bryobacteraceae bacterium; assembly: GCA_051003795.1. GTDB lineage: Bacteria > Acidobacteriota > Terriglobia > Bryobacterales > Bryobacteraceae > JALYXS01. The sequence goes on from JBPCKZ010000041.1 coordinate 39,841, forward strand.
CGTTTAACGGAATGCGTAGCTTCCGGTGGGCCGCGGCAGTGAGCCGGTAAACATCGCGGTCCCAGGCTGTATTGGCGCTGC
>JBPCKZ010000042.1:0-5575 GCA_051003795.1 Bryobacteraceae bacterium
GAATCCGAAGCGCATCGAGGCTTGTGACCTTCTGGGCCAACGCCGGATAGATACTCGCTCCGAGCTCCTCGGAATTGGCGAAATGGAACGCGGCCGCGTTGGCAATGAGCTGCATGTTGTCATCCGAAACGTCGTTCGAGAGTGGAATAACAGGCTGGTCTACGATGGTGACGAACTGTGGGTAAGTATCGCCAAAATCCGGGTTTCCGGAATCGCGATACCGGAGATACCAGCTTGTATCGACTGTTAGTGACATGAGGTTGGTGAGCCGGCCTAGCAATTGGGCCCCGAACGCCGGGCTGCTCGGAAGCGTGCGGAAGATATCCACCTCGACCGGCACCTTGCCGTTTGCGACTAGAAAGGCGTTGATGAATTGTGCATGGCTTCGCTCAGCGGCGGCCACGTCGCACGTGTAAGTGACGAGTTCATTCTCGATATTATTCAGGGCGCGTCCATACGCCTCGTTGCCTGCGGCCAACTCCCAGTACTGATCCCAGAGATCCGTCTCCAGGAACTCGGCGGCGGCAAGGAACCTGAGAATATCCACGTCTCCGGGGGTAATTGGGGTTATTGCCGGGCCGCTGGTTTGCGCGAAGGCGGGCATTGCCCCCGCTAAGGCACCTAAGCCCACGCCCGCGCCTGCCGCGGCCGCTCCCCGGAAGAACGAGCGGCGGAATGTGGGTTGATCGGACTTCGTTTGTTCCAACTGCATTTTCGGGCGACGTTTAAACATAGTAGATCTCCTTTTTTTGGCTATCAGCGCCAATCCTCACAAGCCATACCGGGTTCTCGAAAGAATTATTCCGGGAAAACCCTAGTAATTTTGCGGACCGGAGTACAGAAGTGTTTATTGGTACTTATTCCGCTTTGAACCGAAATATTGACTTGTTATCCTTGGCCCGCCGTCTGCGGGACTTCCGCGGCCTCCGCCATTCGCAAGCTCTGGGGTATGAAAGATGGCGCGCCGTTCGACGCGAACTATCCGAACTATTTCCTCGACCGGATTCGCGGGGAAGGCCTATTCGATAATCTCGGCGACACCAAAGCCGCGAACGATATTCACGAGGATTCGCGCATCGCGGATGTGACGCTGAAGTTCAGCGGAAGCGCGCCGGTGAAGGATCGCAAGCCGGGGCGCACGGGTCCTTATTAAGGCAGTTGAAATTGGCGCCGGTACGTCACGCGCGGACGCCGAGCAGTAACCGATCCAGTAGACGTCGGGAAGCGGGAATAAACCGGTTCATCAACCGGTATCCATTACGGAACGACCTTGAGACTAAAATGGACACACATCTACGTGCGGGACTGATTGGCGCATTAGGCGGCCTCGTAAGCAGCTTCGCTCTGTTCGCGACGGTAACGAAAAATCCCGCAGTCGTTCTTCTTGGCGGCCTGATCGGCGCCGCGTACTGGCTGGCCTTCAACTCAATGTCCGAAGGTTACGTAGGAGGGTGCATGCGGGCAGCAGCACTCGGGACGCCGCTCTGGGCGGTGCTGAGTATCATTGTTTTTCCCCTGCTCGGCGGGGCAGGCCCACAATGGACGCACGACGGCATGCAGCGGAGGCTACCGGCGTTGGGAGGCTGGATACTATACGGCGCGGCTTTGGGATTGCTCACCGAAGCAATCGACGCACTCGCCATATGGAGACTAGGACGCGTGCCCATCGCGAGGGCGGCCGAAGTGGAAGCCAAACAGATTTTGATACTCGGTGGCGGCTTCGCGGGCATGTACACGGCCGAAAATCTCGAACGTCTGTTCGGGGCCGATCGCTCGGTTAGGCTTACGCTGGTAAGCGACACGAGCGCCCTGCTGTTCACACCCATGCTGCCCGAAGTCGCGGGAGGCAGCCTGGAACCGAATCACATCAGCAGCCCTCTGAGATCCGCACTGCGACGCACGGAAGTCGTGCGCGGGCTCGCCGAAAGGATCGATCTCGAGCGGCGCTGTGTCTCGCTAGCCTGCGAGGAAGGCAGCTCGAATGGGCATCCTCGCGAGTTCCGATACGATCAACTGGTTTTGGCACTGGGCTCGAAAGCAAACTACATGGGAATTGCGGGCGTGGAAAAATCGGCGCTGAATTTCAAGCGGTTAATCGACGCAATTCAAATCCGCAACCACGTGATTGAAGCGTTCGAGCGCGCGGACCGCGAGTCCGAGGGGCGGTCGCGCGCCGAGCGCCTGACCTTTGTAGTCGCGGGCGGCGGCTTTGCCGGAACGGAACTGGCGGGCGCGTTAAACGACTTTGCGCGTGGGATTGTCGCCGATTATCCCAATCTCCGCGGCGAAGAAGTACGTGTCGTTCTGGTCCACTCGCACGATCGTATTCTCCCGGAACTGAGCGATTCGTTGGCCGCATACGCGCAGCGCCGCCTGACGGAGCGCGGCGTTTTATTTGAGCTGAATGCGCACGTGTCCGAGTTCCGGCCGGGCGTCGTTGTGCTTGAGGGGGGCAAAGAGATCGCCTCTCAAACTCTCGTATGGACCGCGGGAACAAAACCTTGCACGCTGCTCGATCCACATCGAGTGAAGCATGACAAGCGCGGGGCGGTATTGGCGGACCCGACGCTCGCGGTTCCGGGTTATCCCGGTGTGTGGGCTTTGGGAGATTGTGCCGCAATCACCGACGCACGGTCTGGAAAAACTTATCCGCCTACCGCTCAGTTCGCGCAGCGGCAGTCGCGTACGCTGGCCGCAAACATTCAGGCGCACCTTCGCGGGCTGCCGCTTAAAAAATTTCAGTTTGAGTCGCTCGGATCGTTTTGCGTGGTAGGGTATCACACTGCGTGTGCCGAACTGTCTCTCCCGTTCGCCCGGCATAAGTCCGTTCGCTTTTCCGGCTTGCCGGCCTGGTTCTTGTGGCGCACCGTCTACCTGTTCAAACTGCCCGGCGTCGAGCGCAAGTTACGCGTGATGGTGGACTGGACGATGGAACTCTTCTTTCCGCGCGATATTGCGCAGACGATCGATCTCGAATGACGGCTAAATTCTTCCCGCTTCCACGCATCATTGGCCTCACGCTGAGCCTCACGCTGCTCGGTATGGGAGCCGGCGCGATGACTGTCGCGCAGGACGGGCCCGGTGTCTGGTGGGGCGCGGCATATGGCCTGGGGTTCGCGCTATTGTTGGCACGCCGCGCCTTCACCCCGGGCGGGGGCCTGATCTGGGGATTAGGGTATGCATTGCTGCTTTGGAGCGTAGTTCCCGCGGGCGGCCGCGCAGGGGGCGACCGATTCAACGAACTGGTCGTCTACATTCTCTACTTCGGAATGCCGCTCGGATTGATATCGGGCGCGTGGGGAGCCTTCGCCGCGAAATCGGATAGAGCGCCCATGAGTATCACCCGGGTTTTGCTTGCAGGCGGAATGGCCGGACTCCTGGGTGGGTGGGCTTTCGCCCAATGGATGAAGCAGGTGAACCATTTCGTGCAGATCGCCGGGCTGGTCCATTCCTCGTCCTCAACTACCGGCATGTTTCTGCATTTCATCTTCGCCGCTATCATCGGGATCTCATTCGGCTTATTGTTTCATCGCGACCTGCGCGGGGACGGCTCCAGCATGGTTTGGGGCATGGCGTACGGCATGTTGTGGTGGTTCCTCGGTCCGCTGACTATCATGCCGCTGTGGTTGGGCAAGCCCGTGGACTGGTCGCGGCAACAAGGCGGCATATTGTTCGGATCGCTGATGGGCCACCTCGTCTATGGCTTCCTAATAGGTCGCTTCTTCGCGGTGGCGAACGGCATGTTGACGCGCTTCTTCACCGAATCCGATCCGATTCACCGTGAGCCCGAGGGTCCGGCCACCCGGTTCCTCATTTCCCTCCGATGGGGCGCCGCGGCGAGCCTCGCGGGCGGCCTGCTGTTTAGTCTGGTCATGCTGGCTACCGGTGCTTTACCCAGAGTGGCGGGACTGGTCGGCAGTTCATCGCCGGTCGTCGGATTCCTGGTGCACATGGTGATCAGCGCAATCGTTGGGATTGGTTATGGCGGTCTATTCCGGCACGAAGCGGCTAATCTCGGATCGGCGGTCGTCTGGGGTTTTCTTTACGGCTTCATCTGGTGGATTCTTGGGCCGATGACATTCATGCCGATACTGCTGGGCGGCACGCCGGTTACCTGGACCGTGAAGGCCGCCGGCGCGACTTTGCCATCGCTTACCGGCCACCTGCTTTACGGGGCGGCAACGGCTTGCGCCTTTTTCATGATCGAGCGGCGTCGCGCCGGCTGGTTGCTCTTGGACCATCGCCTGGCGGCTCGCGAGGCGCGGCGGCAACGCCCGGTCGGAACGCCTGCCCCGGCGCTGTGGTTCTTTGTGTTGGGGCTGGGAGTGCTATTGCCGATTCTGCTGGGATAAGATACGGTTCAGTTCACGAGGACTTCGAAATTGCGTTCTTCCCAACGATCCTGAGCGGGCCAGAAAAACGTGAATCGAAGCGCCAGTTCCCGTGTTGGCGAGGTTTCGATGTCCGCGAAATGAATACCGAGAGACGTTTCTACCGACGGGTGGTCCTCGAGCGTTTGCCATTCGTCGATCGACCAGCGCAAACGGAACGGGGCGGCCGCGTAGACCCGCAGAATTTGCCCTTTTTTCATCGAGCTTAGCCGGTAGCTAAACGTCCAGATTTCGAGCGGCTTGTAATTGCGCGCCTTACCCAAATAGCGGTCTGCGACCTCCGGGATGCGGTCAAAAACCTTACCGTCACAGGCTGAACGAAGTAGCTTGATGTATTCCGAGTGTGCCCAAAGCAGCGGCATGGCCGCTCCCGTCGGCCGCCCGAACTGCATGTGCGCGTGCGGCAAGTCGGGTTCGTCCCAGATTTGCTCCGAAAGCAGCCCGGTATCCGAAGCGAATCGCTCCATCGCCTCCAGGAATGACGTGACGTCGTTGCCGGCAGCCAATTCATAGTGTCCGCGTTCTCCGGTGAGCAGCGGCCAGGCGCGCCCCTTGCCGGAGTCCAGGAGCGGCTTACCGTCCTCCTGCTGGCCATAGCCGTCGTAGTTGTAACGGCGCCAGCATGGACCGAACGGCGTGTCGACCTTAAGAGTATGGTCGACGACGCACAGCGAAGTCGTCACCATGGGATCGTCGGGACGAAGAATTCCATATCGCACGAGTTCCAGAAAGCCGGCATCCACGACTCCGCTTGCGGGAAATGACGCCTGTGAACCGTGCGGCCGGTTGGTGATTTCGACCACCGCCTCATCGACCGATAGGCCACCGGCCAGGTTGCCATTGCGATCCGGATTGATACGGACGAAGTGCTCCTTTACTCCAGGCAGCAGAGAGCCCTGCCGCGTGATGGTCCAGTCCGGCAAATGGCAGAAGAGATAGTCGGCGTACTCTTCGAGAAACGTCGCGCTTTCTTCCTCGCCGCGTTCGCGGGCGAAGGAGGACGCGCAGATAACCGCCGCAATGGTTGCCGCCAGCGTAGAAGGCGAAAAACCACTAGCCCGCATTTCTCACGACTCTTTGGGTGGAGTCTCGAGGCAGGCAGAATAGCGTAAAATCTGGGTGAATTTTTTGGCGTATCAGCGGCAATCGCTTGTGGGATATCCATATTTGGCTTTCAGGGTGCC
>JBPCKZ010000043.1:0-13025 GCA_051003795.1 Bryobacteraceae bacterium
TGCCAAACGGCAGGCTCGCCATCGCCATTTTCATCCATCGCGTCCGACCCCGGCCAGGGGAGATCCAGAACCGGATTCGAGCGAAGCTTTTCCCATTCCAGGCCGTCGCGGGAACGCGCGAGCGCGATGCGCTGGCGATGCGCGCGATCCTGCCCCAGATGAGACATGTAGAACCACTCGCCGATGCGGAGCACATACGGATCGCCGAGCGCGCGCTCATCGGAACTGCCCCGCGGGCCTAACCGGAGGACCGGATTCGGCTCCTTGTGCCAGATCCTGCCGTCGCGCGAGCGCGCCAATCCGATCTGGGGCGTGTTCTTTTGACCGGCTTGATACCAATACCAAAATTCGCCGTTTAGAAAAAGCGCCGACCCGTTGGCGGCGATGTAGGAACCTTCCCAAGTCGCCGGAGCGGGCGAGAGAACGCGACCTTGCTTCCGCCAGTGCGTGCCATCCGGAGACGTTGCGAGGCCGGTATGCCAGGTCTTTCCATCGAAACCGGAATAGAAGTTGTAATAAGTACCGGCATGTTCGACGACGGACGGATTCAGGACGTCGACAGAGTCCCAATCGCATGGGGCGCCGCGAGCAATCTGCGGCTGGGGTTGCGTTTCGAAACTCAGATGAGCCGCGGGAGCGGAGGCAAGCGGCGGAAGGGTGAAGTCGGCGTATCGCCCGCACCCGGTAGTTAGCAGCAAGGTTAGTAGTGCCCGCGCCACATCATCCTAGAAATAAAACTTCATCGCCAGCTGAATCGGGCGCTCCGGATGATTAAAAATATTGAACGCTTCCCCCCGGAATCGCAGCCGGAAGCGCTCGCGGTAAATAAAATCGCCGTGAATACCCAAATCCACGTTCACGAACCCGGGCGCGCGCAAGACGCTCCGGCCCGAGTCTCCGAAGCAGTGATCCGAAGATGCGCGGCGGGAACCATGGAGCCGCCGCGGTCGGTGACAACGCCGGACACCGCGCGGTACGGCAAAGAAGAGCAAACAACAGACGCATCGAACCTCTTCCTCAGACACGCAATTCGTAGCCTAAGCCGCGCATCCCGTCGATAGTGGCCGCACGGACGGCGGTTACTTCGTCGGCGGATAGCGTGTGGTCGTCCGCTCCAATCGTCAACCGGAAGGACACGCTTTTTGTCCCGCGTGGCAGTGGATCGCCCGCATACTGGCGCTGGAATTCGATGGATTCGAGCATGGGACCGGCGAACGCGCGGAGTTTCGATTGCAAGTCGCCAACCAATTCGCGCTCACGAGCGATAACCGAGAGATCGAACGCGCTTGAGGGAAACCGCCGGATGGGCCGATACTGCGGTCGCGGGCGCGGCGGAATCCGGCGAAGATCCAGATCGAGCAACGCCGCTCGGCCACTCTCGATTGGAGACGGATGCAATTCGAAGAGCCGGCCAACCACGTCGTTATCCAGTAGAATGTCCGCGGTACGTGCGGGGTGTTCGTAGTCGAACGCTTTTGCGGGACGGACCGTCACATCCGCGTCCACGCACTCGGCAACGCGCTTCAATTCGTGCAGCCCCGCCGCGCCGTCCCCTTTGCCATAAATAGCGGCGAGCAGATGCGGAGCTTCATCCGGCAATCCTTCCGGCCTCTTGTGAATCTCACGGCCCACTTCAAAAAGACGGAACTCCGTGAAGTGCTTGGCGTTCTCGACGATGTTGCGGTAGACGCCGGGAAGCAGCGATGCGCGCATCAGGCTCTGATCGGCGGCTATGGGATTTAGCACTCGAACGTGGCTTGCGGGCTCGAATCCGAACTGCCGGACCTGCTCCTCGCTCAAGAACGAGTAATTGTGAACCTCCGTGAAGCCTTGCGCCGCGAGCATCCGCCGGACCTCCCGCAAAAAAACCCGTTCGCCGGAATCCGGCGGCACGGTATTCAACACCAGCGGCGGTTGCGGCTCAATGGAATCGTAGCCGATCATGCGGCCAACCTCTTCGACCAGGTCGTCGGCAACCGCAATGTCCTTGGTGGCGCGCCAGGAGGGAACCATCACGGAAAGCGCGCCTTGTTCGAGTTCCGCGACGCCGAATTGGAGCCGTTCCAGAATTCGGCGGACCTCATCGCCCCCGACGGCGCGGCCCAGCTTGCGCTCCAGCCAGTCGATATCGAGCCGAATTGGCGGAAGAGGCGGAATGTCTTTCTTCCGGTCCGCCAAGCCCCCCGCCAAACGGATTCCCGGCGATAGTTCTTGCAATAGTTCCACGGCGCGAGCCAGCGCCCGCACGGTATTTGCGGGATCTTGCGCTTTTTCGAATCGCATGGAAGCATGGGTGCGAATTTTTAGAGCGCTCGACGTCTTGCGAATACTGGAAGCTTGGAAATTCGCGCTCTCGAGAACGATGCTTGTGGTGCCGCTGGAAATCGCGCTCTCGCGTCCGCCAATCACGCCCGCCAATGCGATCGGGCCGCCTTCGTCGGCTATGACGAGGTTCGCCGGCGTCAGTTGGTACTCTTCGTCGTTCAGCGCCGCGAGCCTTTCACCCGCGCGGGCGGGGCGCGCAACGATGGAGCCTCCTCTCAACAACGCGCGATCGAACGCGTGCATCGGCTGAGCGAGCTCGGCCATGATGTAGTTCGTAAGGTCGACGATATTATTGATCGGGTTCAGGCCGATCGAGGTCAACCGGTACTGAAGCCAAAGGGGCGAAGGTCGCACGGTTACGTTCTCGAACACCAGCGCGCTGTATCGCGGACACAGGTCGAGATCTTCGATTTCAATATCCACGATCGCCGGACCCGCCGGGATAAGCGACAGCTTTACGGGATCGAGCAGCCGGGCCGACACGATCGCCGCGACCTCTCGCGCCATGCCGTAATGGCCCCAAAGGTCGGGACGATGCGTAAGCGATTTGTTGTCGATTTCGATGATGCTGTCGGGACCGCAGCGGGCAAGAGGCGCTCCGGCCTGGCTCGCCAGCTCTAAGATTCCCGCATGGTCGCGATTGATGCCGAGCTCATCTCCGCTCGCGAGCATGCCGTCGCTCTCGACCCCTTGGATAATCTTTTTACCGATCGGGACGTACGCGGTGATAATGCCCGGGCGGCAATTGGGCGCGCCGCAGACAACGGCTTTACGCCCATAGCGACCGGCGTCGATAAGGGCTTTGACGTTCTTGCTCGCGGGAAACGGCTCGACGCTTTCAATGCGCGCCGCGCATGCTTGGGCGAACAGCGCCCCGACCGGCCGGATGCCTTCGCACTCGGCGGTCTTCATGGTGATGAGACGCTCGAGCGCTTCGGGCGCCGCGTGCATGCCTTCGACGAATTCGACCATCCAGTTATAAGAAAATTTCATTCCAAGGAATCAAAATTGCCGCAAAAAACGCAAATCCCCGCTTTGCAGCAGGCGGATATCGTCGATCCCATAACGCATCATCGCCAACCGCGTCAACCCCAGCCCAAACGCAAATCCGTTCCATTGTTCCGGGTCGATCCCGCTCATTTTCAACACGTGCGGATTCACCAGCCCGCACGGCAACAGCTCCACCCACCCGCTCTGTTTGCACACGGGGCACCCTTCCCCGCCACAGATCAGGCAGCGGATATCCAGCTCGAAACCCGGCTCGACGAACGGAAAAAATCCGGGCCGTAACCGCACCGTGACGTCCCGTTGAAAGATCGCCGTGAGCAGCGTCTTCATGAAGTAGATCAGATTGCCAACCGAGACATCCCGATCGATCATCATGCCTTCGAGTTGGTAAAACGTGTGCTCGTGCGATGCATCCACGCTCTCGTTGCGAAACGCCCGGCCGGGGGCGATCATGCGGAGCGGCGGACCGAGCGTCTCCATGCCGCGCACTTGCACGGGCGAGGTATGCGTTCGCAACAGATTGCCGCCTTCGAGCCAAAACGTATCCTGCATGTCGCGCGCCGGATGATCGGGCGGAATATTCAACGCATCGAAATTGTAATACTCGGTTTCGACTTCCGGTCCGTCGAGTACCGTGAAGCCGAGCGACCGGAATAGATCTTCAATCTCCCACTGAATCTGCGTCACCGGATGCAAGCTGCCGGGGCGCGGACCGGGGGCCGGCAATGTCGGGTCGAGCCATTCGGAATCCAGGCGCGCGCGCAATGCGGCCGAATCGAACACCGCTTCGCGGGCTTCGAGCGCCTGTTCGAGCGCTTGCTTCGCCTCATTTAAAAGCTTCCCGACCCGGCCGCGCTCGTCGGGCGCAAGCTTGCCCATTTCTTTGCTGACTTGCGCGAGCGTGCCTTTGCGCCCGAGCACTTCGACGCGCACGGCTTGCAAATCCCCGGCGTTGGCGGCGGTCTCGATGCGAGCCAGCGCGACCGTCTGCAATTCGGTTAAGGAGCGGTCCAACACTTACGCTGCCGGCCGGAACGGCCGATCCACCGCCGCAAGCTCCAGGCCAAGGTGATTGATGTAGAACAGCAGCAGCGGCTCCGGGAACGTTTCGCGGAAATGCTCGAACACCCGCTGCTGCCAGCCGTCCGTCAAATATGTTTTCGGATCGAGGTTCTTTTCAAAAAAACCGTCGTCGTTCGGGATACCGAGGAAATCGAGTACCGGTATGATCATGTCGAGCTGCGAAACCAGAACGCACTGCGAAAGGTCGGTCGCAAATTCCTCGTCGCGCTCTCCGAGCCGAGCCCAAAGCCGGGGCGCGGCGTTGCGGAGATTTTCAGTGTTCAACTTCGCGAGATGGGTGCGGGTCTTCAGGCGATCGTACAGCCGGAACAGCTTTAATTTGCCCATTGCGACGCCGCGAAGGACCTCCTTGAAACCGTCTTCCCCGAGCCGCAGGAAGCAATCGGAAAGCTGCATGAAAGCAGAGTAGCACAGCGAATCGAAACTTCAGCGCGCGTCGGACGCCCGAATTGAAGCCGGCGAAAAAGGGTTTAGGCCGCCACGGGAACCATCGTTAGCACTTCAATCGCGGCGCGGCAGAATGCCGGCAAGTCCTCGGGCTTTCTCGACGTGATCAGATTTCCGTCCACCACGACTTCGGAATCCTCCCACTTCGCGCCCGCGTTTACGACATCGTCTTTGATCGCGAAGAACGACGTGGCCCGGCGGCCTTTCAAAACTCCCGCCGAGCACAGCACCCACGGTCCGTGACAGATCGAGGCAACCATCTTGCCGGCGCGATCCAGGTCCTTGACCAGGCGGAGCGCCTTCTCATGGCGGCGAATGTGATCGGGCGCATAGCCGCCTGGAATCACGATTCCGTCGAAGTCCGAAGCGTTCACTTCATCGTAGGAGCGCTCGCACTTCACTGGATACCCGAGCTTGCTGGTATAGGTTTGCCCGGCGGTCGCGCCAACCGCGATCACGCGCGCGCCGGCTTCCTGCAGGCGGAAGTAGGGATACCAGACTTCCATTTCCTGATACATGTTGTCGACCAGGAGCGCTATTTTCTTATCGCTGAGTTCCATTTGTTTATGGTAGCGCCGGAGCGCAGAAATCGGCTTCGAGTTGCGCAATTTTCCCGATGCGGCGGACATGCCGCTCGGCGCCGGAAAAGCGCGCGTTCAGGAAAGCGCGAACTACTTCGATCGCGAGTGCCGGACCGATGATGCGCGAGCCGAGACATAAAACATTTACGTCGTCGTCTTCGACGCTTTGGTGCGCGGAGAAGGTGTCGTGGCAGGTGGCCGCGCGGATTCCACGAACCTTGTTCGCCGCAATGCAGGCTCCCGCGCCGCTGCCGCACACAACGATCGCGCGGTCGGCCCGGCCTTCGACGACCGCGCGGCCGGCCGCGCCGGCGTAATCGGGATAATCGACCGCCTCCGTGGAATTCGTGCCGAGGTCGATTGGGTCGGCGCCCGTTTTTCTCACCGCCTCGATCACCTGCGCTTTAAGAGGGAAGCCGGCGTGATCGGCGGCCACGGCGATCGTCATCCTAAACAATCTACATCAAATCTGCATAAATGCAGCGCTACATGGATAGAATGAGAGCCACGACCATGACGCGAACCCGATATCCGCTTGCCGCGACACTTCTCATCACGCTGGCGAGCTGTTCCGAAACTCCGAAAAAGATTGAAGCCGAGAAGCCCATTGAACCCGTCACCGGCAGCCATGCTCTTTTTCAGATGTACACGGGCGCGCGCGCGTGGGCGCAGGATCTGCGTGTATTGCGAATGACCAGCATTAATCTGCCGACGGTCAAGCCGCAGCCCGGCCGCGCGGGCGCATGGCAGGTCACTTTCGTGTCGCCCAGCCTCGGCCAATCGCGGACGTACACTTATTCCGTTATCGAAGCCAGCACAACGCTGCGGAAAGGCATTTTCTCCGAGAACCCGCGCGGTTGGGGCGGCGCATCCGGTTCGGAACGGCCCTTTCTGATCGACGCCGTCAAAGTGGATTCGGACGATGCCTATAAAACCGCCATCGCGAAGGCCGCTGCGTATAACGGCAAACATCCCGGAATGACAATGAGCTATCTTCTTGAAATGAACGACCGCTTTCCCGATGCGGTTTGGCGCGTGATATGGGGCGAGAGCGCGGGAACGAGCGGATTCTCGATCTTCGTCGACGCGAGCACCGGAGCGTACCTGGAGAAGTTGACCTGATGAAACACATACTGCCGATCGCAGCCCTTCTCGCGCTGGGAGTTGCGCCTAGCCTCTCATGGGCCGCCGAACGCGGCGAAGAAATCCGCCTCTGGCCGAACGGCGCGCCAGGATCGGAAGGCATCGCGGCGCCGGAAGTCTCGAAGCCTTCAGCCAATCCAAAATACGCGAAGTGGCCGGGCAACTTCACCCTTACGCACTACCCTTCGATTTACGTGTTCCTGCCGCCGAAAGAGAAGGCCACCGGAGCCGCCATGATCGTCGCGCCAGGCGGCGGCCACAGTCAGCTTGTCATCGACAAAGAAGGATGGGAAGTTGCCGATTGGCTGAACGATCGCGGCATCGCGGCATTCGTGCTGAAGTACCGGCTGTTCCGTGTTCCGGGATCGAAGTACACGCTCGGCAAAGAGGTCTACGAGGACGCCGCGCGGTCGATGCGCCTCGTGCGAAGCCGCGCGAAGGAGTTCGGCATCGACGCGAACCGGATCGGGTTCATCGGCTTCTCGGCGGGCGGAGAGGTTGCCGGCATGATCGAAACGAAGTTCGACGCGGGCGACCCGAGTGCCGCCGACCCGATCGAGCGCGTCACTTCGCGCCCCGACTTCAACGTCTTGATTTATCCGTTCTACCGACCCGGCTCGGTACCTTTCCGTCCGCTTCCACCAGGCAATGGGAGTCCGGGTAACGGGACTCCGCCCGCCCTCTTGCCGATTGCCGCTAATGAGCAGTTCCCGATTCCCGACAACGCGCCACCCGTCTTCATGGTTTGCGCCACGGACGATCCTTCGCACGTGGTTCCGACGGTGAAGTTCTATCTGGAACTGGAGGCGAATCACATTCCCGCCGAAATGCATATTTACGATTCCGGCGGCCACGGTTTTGGCCTGCGTCCGACCAAGAAGCCGGGCTCGCCGGTCGAAAGCTGGCCGGCACGGCTGAGCGATTGGCTCGCCGCGCGCGAGATCTCGAAACCGGTCGGTTAACTTCATATTCCAACGCCCCAAACATTTGGGTTAAAGCGCTGGCGCGACCAGCCGATGAGTTTTATATGCCGGCTGGATTTCGCCTGAGTAGCAATTCTTGCAAACGCGAGGTTTTGATAAGAGTTCGCCGTTTATCGAAGAACGGGCTTGCCGGACTGGTTTTTATGTCTGCGGCCGCCGCGTGGGGGCAACAAGGGACGGATTTGCCGGACGACACGTTTTTTGGCAACCTTTTCAGGGCTCTGGCAATCACGTCGGCGACCCTGCCCATAGTTGCTATCAACAATTCGCAACCCAGACGAGTACCGTACCGGTTACTCGTGTTGTTACCGTCTCCAACACGGATCTGAATGGAGATGGGACGCTTGCAAACCCGTCGCTGCTCGTCCAGAACGGCGTAATCTCGGCAAGTGCAACTTTGAAACTGGCGTACGAAAGTTTTTGCCCCGCCGGCGAATGCGCCCAAGGATTGGCCCCCACGAATGATTAGGTTTCCGTCAATGGGTGCCCGGTTGGAAACATCAGCGTCAATTTTCCCCAAGGGGTCGATACGCAGCAGGCCGTTCTGAACGCGACCGTGCCGATCGGGTGCATCAGGTTTCCCGCGAAGGGCGCCGCACCGGTTATGAATATCGTTCAAATATCGAGCGACGAAGGGGCAATCGAGAATCCCGTCTACTGCGATCCGGACTTAGGAAATTCAAATCTCGGGACCGTGTCGATCCATTTCGATGCGCTTGCGCCGGTCGTGCTCGTTCACGGATGGAATTCCGACCCGTCAACCTGGGGATCGGTGCTGAATCCTTGCCCCGGGACAAACACGGGAGGCGGTTTCACGGATTTCCTTTCGAACAGGAAAGCGCCGTTCGATTGTTCCATCGCCATTGACAAGCAATCATCGATTGCAAACGGCGGATCTGAACTACAGCGGAAACTTCAGCAGGTCCTTGCCCAGTTTGGTTCGCGGCGGGTCCATCTGATAGCCCACAGTAAGGGAGGACTTTGGGTGCGTCAATTTCTGGCTCTCAATGAGAAAGAGGATAGCTCTACCCAGATCGGCGTGTTGTCGGCGACAACGGTAGATACGCCACACCACGGATCTGTCTTGGCAACATACGCCAACGCCAAGCGCAAACGACTACCCGGCAGCCCAACTCCAGTCAGCTTCTTGTATTTCCTCTCCCGGTTTAAGCCCGGAGGGTTGGCTTTTTTTGGGGCCGGTGTCGACGATATGACCTTTGAGAGCACGGCAGCTCACAATTCCGCGCCGCCCCTGCAAACCAAGGTTCAGACGGTAACTCCCTCGGACTTGAACTTCACAGTCCAGTACTCGTCGGTTTCCGCGGACGCGGACACGGCCGGAACTGGTACCCCCGTGCTGCTTCCCTATTCGTTTGGCCCTCCTCTCATCGGGCATTTGATCGCAAACGCTCTTTACCGCTGGCAGGGGAATGAGGGAGTTGTTAAGGCAACGATCTCGCGCGGCAAATGGCAGCTCGATGCGCCGCCTTCTCCGGCGGGTTTTAATCCAACGACCTGTTCGTGACCGTGTTCAGCGCGCGTTACCCGCCGTTCAACGAAATCTTTACGCGGAACAATGCGAATCACAAAGGCATCCTCGATCCAACTAGCGGCTCCGGGCTGCCGATCTGGAATGCGATTCAGGACGCGCAGCCGATCCACTAGAGACAGGAGGCCATGAGGACGCATACTATGCTCGGCAACACGGTCCTTTTCACCCTAGGACTGTCGTTAACCGCGGCGGAACCCGTTAAGTTCGAGATGACTCCGGCAGTGAAAGAGCACTGCCATATGTTCCGATTCCCGCAGTGGACGGGGACAAGGCCAGAGATTAGCAACGTGCCCAACCGTTTGTACTTCAACGATCAAATGGAATTTCGCGTTCCGGGAATTCTGGGTACGCGATTCCTGGTAGCGGGCACGCAACAGATCACCGGCGATGGTCTGGCCTATACGTCCGAGAAGTACCTACTCGACTTCGCGTTTCCGGGCACGCCCGCGCAGCTTGTTTCCGACGCTGTTTGGAATGCGGCTGTTCCTTTAACCGTGGCGCGGTACCAGGCCTACCGCCTCCTGTTTCACCTTCTTGACCATTGGGAGCAATCGTCCGAGGTCGTGCTGAACGGGAAACGGTTCGCCAAATCGGGACAATACTGGCAATTCTGGGATGACAGCTTCCGGCTCTCTCCCGGCCGGACTGCGCTCGCGATTCTAAGCTTTACGGGCACAAGACCTGCCAATGACGGGAATTTATTGGATATGTTCATTGCTAGGCGCTTTCACGGCCACGCTTTCATTGATATTTACAACGTAAAAAGCGGCAAGAAAATGCTTTTGCTAGAGGGTCCGTATCTGGCAGACCCGGAAGAGATCCTCTTGACAACGGATTGGATCACGGATCGATACTTTGTCGTGCCGCTCGGCGTTCATAACGAGCGCTGTTTGATTTGCGATTTCGGTGGTCTTGACTCAGGCCGCCAAACCTTACCGGAAAGGAAACCGTGAAAAACTTAGGCGTCAAAATCTATTATTCTTTTTTTGTCATTGGCTCTCTGCTCGCTCAGAACGTTCCGTACGCTACGACCAGTCTGCCGCTGAACGCCTATGACACGCGGAACGTGCTGATCCCGGCGGGGAGCACGACGCAAACTGTCTCGTTTACCGTGGAAGCGGACGCCACGGGAAATAGCACATTCGATATTGTCAACAGCGAAGTGGGAGTAAATGTGTCGGTAACGGCACCTGGGGGAGCTGTTGTTACAAGCGCAAACGCTTCATCACTCGGGTATTCCTTCAATACCTATGACGCCGGTGCCATCGATTTTTCCACGGCAATGCCATCGGCTTTATCGATGCCGGGAATCCACACGCTCGTCCAGCTTCCGGCCGGAAATGCCTCCGGCGCGTACACGATTCAATTCGACGCTCGAGCGCTCGCGGTAGATTCGGCAGCCGTCGTTTCGTACTATCCCATTTCAACCATCCGAGCCGGAGGAATCACGGATTCGCCTACCTGCCGCATCGGAAGCACAGTTGTCTTATCGGCCTTCGTTTATCAGGCGGACAGCCCTGTAAACGGCGCTACCGTGAGCGCCACGGTAACTCCGGAAATCTCCTTGTCCGGCCAGGCAAGCGTTGTAAACTACACCCTGGTCAGCCAACAGTCCGTGCCCGGGAACCTGTCGAACTATACGTACTCGGCTAGTCTTTCGAACAGCGGCCCGGCGTTGAATCAGATCACGGCTTCCATCAAGACCGCCCCCTCTTCCGCTACCGTGCTGACGGATACGCTGGCTTTCAGCAGCATGCCCGCGAACAGTACGGCGCCCAGTTCGAACACTTTCACGATTCAGGCAAGCGCATCCCCCTCCTTTGACCCCACGGTATTGGTTTGGGACATCAGCGTGCCAGGAATCCCCGCGCAGGTGACCCTGCTCGATTCAGGGCCGTTCGACAACGCGTCGGGCGATGGCATCTACACGGGCACATTCACTTCCGCGACAGTTGCGCCCCACTCTGTGGCGTATTCCATCACTGGAACATCGAGCTCCGGCGTCGCGTTTTCACGCGCGGCGGAGGCACAGTTTACGGTCATGCAGCCGTTATCCAGTTTTCTTTCGTTTACCGATAATCTTCAGAATACCGGGATCGCGACGTCCATTTCGCTGAATGTCCAGACCGCCGGATCGTATCGCGTGAGCCTGTCCCTCCAGGCGAGCAATCAAAAAACAGTCGAGGAGACGGTTTCAGCCACGCTACCGGCGGGTACCCAAACTGTGCAGGTCCCATTCACGATAAACGACCTTCTTTCGCTTGGCGTGGACGGCCCGTACGAGCGCATCAATGCGAGGCTGATTTACGTTGCCAATGCGGAGACGCTCGCGGATTACCGGGCCGATGCCGGGCCCACGCCGCCGTTTTCTCTCTCGTCCCTGAATCGCGGCCCAGTATATTTCAATGGCCAGGCATCCGCCGCCGGAATCAACGCAACCGACGGCCACTCGGGATTCGCGACCCTGGAAATTCAGGCCGGCGTTGCGCTGCAGCAATCGTAGTTCTGCCAGTGGAACGCCAGCCTCACGGACCCGGTAGGGGTAGTAATCACGTACGCTCAGGGAAGCGGCAGCCTGGCGGCGGGTACAAACACGCTTCCGTTCGATTTCAGCGGACCGGCGATTGCGCGTAGCGGCGCAAACGGTCCCTATTGGCTGGCGAACGCGACCGTCCACTGCTTCTCGGTGGCGGAGATCTCTTCCAGGCGGTTATTTCAAACCCAGAATTTCCTCGCATCTCAATTTGAAAACATTCCGGCGGACTTTTCCGTCAGCGTTTCTCAAACCCCGTTCCCGGTACAGGCAGGCAGCAAGGTGTTGATCCCCAACGCGATTACGCGCGCCGCGGGATTCACTCAGCCGATCAACTTTTCCGTTGCCGGGCTACCCGGCACTGCCACCGCGACCCTCTACTCGCCAATAGTGATAACCGGGCCGGTGATGAACACATCCGTTGCAATTGCGGCTAACGCCCCAACCTGCAGTTATCCGGTTACGATCAGTGGCGCGAGCGGCGGCTTGAGCCGTTCGGGTACTGCCACAATCTCCGTTTCCGGCGCGCCGCTATCGATTTCAGTAGCGCCTACCGCGGCAACCCTTTCGGCGGGACAGACCCGACAATTCGCCGCAACCGTCATCGGCAACTGCAACGCGGCCGTAACGTGGTCGATCAGCCCAAGCGGATCCGGTAGTATCAATGGCGCGGGACTATACGCCGCTCCCGCGTCCATCGCCACAACGACGACACTTACAGTAACCGCCACGAGCGTTGTGGATTCCACGGTAACCGCATCCGCGAGCATTACGCTGAGTGCAGGGTATTCCAATGGCTATGCCCATCGCCGGATCATCACGATCTCGCACGCGAATGTGACCAGCGCTAGTCAGAGCAATTTCCCGCTACTGTTCAGCGTGACGGACGCCGCGCTGGCAAGCACGGCCAACGGCGGCCATGTAACGAGCGCATCTGGTTATGACATCGTGTTCAGCACGGACCCCAACGGGGCCGGGGCCATACTCAGCCACGAATTGCAGCAGTATACCGCGACGACTGGACATGTGGCCGCCTGGGTGCGTATCCGCCTTGTCGTACGCCGCCGATACGGTTCTGTACGCGTTCTACGGAAATGCAGGCGTGACTACCTCGCAGGAGAGTAAGACCGCCGTGTGGGACAGCAACTTTGTGGGCGTGTGGCATCTCGGTAACAACAGTTCGCTCTCCACGGTGGATTCGACATCGAACGCCAACGGCAGTGCGGCGACGGGTTCGGGCGTGAGTGGCGCGGCGGCGATTTTGGGCACCGGCGCGGCGCTGGATGGGAGCGCGAACGCCTACATGGATATGGGCACGTCGTCAACGCTCGATCTATCCGGAGCATTCACGCTTTCAGCGTGGTTCAAAA
>JBPCKZ010000044.1:0-44733 GCA_051003795.1 Bryobacteraceae bacterium
CCATTGTGCAAGATTCCCCACTGCTGCCTCCCGTAGGAGTCTGGCCCGTGTTTCAGTGCCAGTGTGGCCGTGTGCCCTCTCAGGCCGGCTACCGATCGATGCCTTGGTAGGCTTTTACCCTGCCAACAAGCTAATCGGCCGCGGACTCCTCCTGAAGCGGAATTGCTTCCTTTGCCCTCTCGGGATTATGCGGTATTAGCGCCGGTTTCCCAGCGTTATTCCCCACTCCAGGGTAGATCATCCACGTGTTACTCACCCGTACGCCACTGTACTCACCAGGTTGCCCCGGCTTTCTCGTTCGACTTGCATGTGTTAAGCGCGCCGCCAGCGTTGATTCTGAGCCGGGATCAAACTCTCGTTTGAATTTGTGAGTTTAAAATCATCCCGCTGAAATCAAAGTTTCTGACGAAATTTCTTAGTGCATCCAACCAGATTGTCAAAGATCTGCATGACCCCAACCGGCATCTCGCGATACCGGCACGGCCACGGGCCTCGAAACTTTTAGCGATTCATCCAAATGCGCGGGCGTAACACCCTTACATCCGGGGAAAATCGCGGAAATTGTATTGAAAGAACTGCGAGGAAGGCCGTATACCGCTTGCCCCGGTAGCCCGGACCAAGTTTTGTTACCATTCCTTACAAAGGATCTTTTCCCTAAACTACCACCAAGGTTTCAATCGGGTCAAGTGCCGTCCCGATTTTTTAGCCTGGCGATCCTTAATTGGGCGACCTGATCAGAATAACAAGGCGTTACAGATCTGGCAAGCTTTTTTTTAAAAGCTTTTTTTAAAAGCTTTTTTTGGAAGCTTTTTCAAGAGCTTACAATCGTTCCATGGGCCCCAGCCGAATCGCCGCGCTTTTCCTGCTGGGCGCCAGCGCCGTCGCTCAGGCGCCTCTCGGTCTCGCCGAACTGCTGAACCGCATCTCCAAAGACGCCGCCGACTTTCAAAAGGTTGCACCCCTTACCCTGTCCGAAGAAACGCTCCGGCAACGCTCGCGTCCCGGTTTCGCCGGGCTGCTCGAAAAGGACAGTGCCGCCGCCAGGCTCCCGCCCGCCCCGCTCAGCCAACGCGAAATCGTCTCCGAATACGGCTATGCCAGCTTGCGGAACGCACCGGCGGCGTTGCACGAGATCCGCAAGATCGTCCGCGTGGACGGTCGCGAGCTCTCGACGGTCGATAACGCCCGCCACGCGGTGGCGGCCGGGTTGTCGGGCGATGACAAACAAAAAAAGCGCCTCCTTGAAGAGTTCGAAAAACATGGACTCAAAGGCTCGGTGACCGACTTCGGCCAGCTCCTGCTCCTCTTCTCGAAGCGCCGCATCGGCGACTATGATTTCCACATCGATCGCGAAGCGCGCGTGGGTGTCGATCCCGTGCTGGTGCTGGCCTACCGGCAGCGCGGCGGGCCGGAATCGCTTACCGTCTTTCGCGGGAACACCGCCGTGCGCCAACCGCTTACGGGGGAGATCTGGGTGCGCAAGTCGGACGGGATGCCCCTCCGCATTACGCTCGTCTCCATTCAGCGGATGCAGCACAACGCGATCAAGGACGAAGCGGCCGTCGATTATTCGCCCAGCCCGTTGGGCGCCGTGCTACCCGTGGCCGTCGTCCACCGGGAATATTTGAACGACGACCTGCTCACCGAAAACCTCTTTCGCTATGCTCCATTCCGCCGGATTGCCGGCGGAGCCGAACCGGGGAGCGCGCCGCCATCCAAGGGAGTCGGCGAACAAACCGTGGCCAATCCACCCCTTTCCCTCCCATCCGTTTCCAAACCGGGTTCGCGGCCGGAGGACGATACGCCCATGGTCAAGGCGCCCATCGTCCGGATACCCGAATAGGGTGAACTCCATCCTATATCTGCACGGCTTCGCCTCCGGCCCGCGCTCCACCAAAGCCGGCTTCTTTGCGGCCCGTTTGGCCGAATTGGGGATTCCACTACAAATTCCCGATCTAGCGCGAGGAGATTTCGAACACCTCACCATAACGGGACAGCTTGAAGCTGTCGATAAGGCGGTGGGGGGCGGACCGGCGACGCTGATCGGGTCGAGTATGGGAGGTTACGTCGCGGCCCTTTACGCCGCGCGGCACGGCAAAGTGGACCGCTTGATTCTGCTCGCGCCGGCCTTCGGCCTGTCCGCCCGGTGGGCCAGCGTGTTGGGGGAACAGCGGTCCCGCGAATGGGAGCGTACCGGGTGGCTCAATGTATATCATTTCGGGGACGGTCGCGAACGGAAGTTGAGTCTCGCCTTATGCGAGGACGGGCGGCAATATGAAGAATACCCGGATTTCCCGCAATCGGCGCTGATCTTCCATGGGCGGAGCGATGCGGTGGTTCCGTTCGAAAATTCCGTCCGATTGGCGCGAGGGCGGGCGAACGTGAAGCTCGAGCCGCTCGATTCAGACCATGAGTTGCTGGACGTCCTGCCGGAGATTTGGTCCTTATCGGGAACTTTTCTCCTGGCTACGTGATTTTCTCCACGCGGCTGCCGGCCAAGGAGTCCTATACACTTGACGCAGGGACAAATTACATATGCGCCGGATTAAGGCTACAGCTCTGCTTTCGCTCGCGCTTTTCATTCCAGCGGCTCTGCTCGCCCAGGCCGACAAAGGTACGCTACTCGGATCGGTACAGGATACGTCGGGAGCTGCGGTGGCGAATGCGGATGTGAAGGTCACCGAAGTGAACACGAACATAGCGCACTCAGCAAAGACCAATGGGGATGGGAACTATTCGTTCCCTCTGCTCGACCCGGGGATGTACACGGTTGAGGCCGAGCACGCGGGCTTTAAGCGTTCGAGCAGAACAAACGTCATCCTGGATGCAAATAGCGCCCTGAGGACCGATTTTGCGCTTCAGCTCGGCTCCGTCAGCGAAAGCATCGATGTCTCGGCGTCGGCGGCCACGCTGCAGACGGATCGCGCGGACCTGGGCGAGAAAATTGAAATGCAAACACTCGAAAACATGCCTCTTGGATTTAACCGGAACTACCAGGGCCTGCTCGGGCTGACGCCCGGCGCATCCCGCCCTTTCCGAACCAACTCATCTTTCTACAACTCCGGGGACCACCTCTCGACATTCGTCAACGGGCAGTTTCGGCAGGCGAGCACTTACCTGATCGAGGGCATTATCAACGACTGGGACAACGGCAACGTCACCGCGCTCGTGCCTCCGATCGAGGCGATTCAAACCGTCGACGTTACCACCACGAACTACGACGCGGAATTTGGGCGCGTGACGGGCGCGGTCACCAACGTGATCTTACGGTCGGGAACGAACGCCTGGCATGGCAGCGCATTCGAGTTCAACAAGGCGCGCGCCCTGTCGGCGAAGAATTTCTTCGCGCTGACTACGCCCCCGCTGGTCTACAACCTCTTCGGCGGAACGTTCGGCGGGCCAATCGAGAAGAATAAGATATTCTTTTTTGCCGACACTCAAATTTTGAGGGATCGCGAGACCGCCGCCACCGGCACGTTGACTATTCCGACGCCGGCCTTCCGGTCCGGCGACCTCGGCGCAGCGGCCACTACTATTTACGACCCTGCGACCGGCAACCCGGACGGAACCGGGCGAAAGCCTTTTCCGGGCAACGTCATTCCGGCTAGCCGTCTCAGTCCCATCGCGCAGAAGATTCTGGCCTATCTGCCGCCGCCGATCCGAGGCGGACTTTCCGCCAATTATCCATACGCGGTGAACCAGGCGAAAAACACCGAAAACTTCGACGTGAAGATCGACCATCAGATCAATGCTAATAACTCGGTGGCTTGGCGCTACAGCTACCAGCAGCCGGAGATCACGGTTCCGCCGGTGTTCGGAATTGTCGGCGGTCCCGGCAACGGCGGCTTTGCAGGTGCGGGAACCGCTCGCAGCCAGGCGCCCGGTGTCAGTTACACGCACATCTTCGGCCCGGCTCTGATCACGGAGCTACGCTTCGGCATTTCCCGGGTGGCCAATAACGTAAATCAGACGGACTATGGCACGACGACGGCGAAGCAGCTCGGAATCGGTGGAGCGAACATCGACCCGTGGTCGAGCGGCATGAGTTCCGTTTCCATCAGCGGCTTCGACAGCCCGTTGGTGGGTTACTCGCCAAGCGAGCCTTGGCGCCGCACGCAAACCAACTTTGAGCTGACCAACTCGTGGACGAAGATATGGGGCAACCACACCGTTAAGTGGGGCGCCGATCTGAATCGCGACCGCAACGACCTATTGCAGACACAGACGTTCGATCCCCGCGGGCGCTTTAATTACGCGGGCGGGCAGACGTCCACGCCGGGCGCGGTGAATGGATCGGCCAATGCCTTTGCCGCCTTTCTTTTGGATCTTCCCAACCAGGTCGGACGCGACCTCTACGTCGAGTTTCCGACAGTGCGGCAAAGCTATTACCAGTTCTTTGGCCAGGACAAATGGCAGGCGAGCCACAAGCTGACGCTCGACATCGGGCTCCGATATGAGTACTGGCCGGCGGCCACTTCCCACTACAAGCGGCAGTTCGTGAATTACGACCCGAGCGACAATAGCTTGCTGGTAGGGGGCGCCGGTAATATTCCGAAGAATCTCGGCATTCACGGAGATCCGCTAGGATTCGCGCCTCGCTTCGGCCTCTCGTACCGGATCGACGATAAAACCGTGGCGCGCGCGGCATTCGGGATCAGCTATTTGTTCCGCGATACCTCGCAATACAACTTCCCATCCAATCAGGTGAGCGAGCTTGACGCCCTGAATTCATACACTCCCGCCGGGTCGATGGCCACGGGCTTTCCCGCCCCGATTCTATTGACCATTCCGGCTAACGGAATCATTCTCAATGCGCCGCTCAATCTTACTTATGCGGTGATGCCCAAGGACCTGGTCCATGAACGCGTAAACTTTTGGAACGTCGCCGTGCAAAGGGAGCTGCCGTGGAGTCTTACCTTCGAGGTGGCATACGTCGGTAACCATGGCGTGGACGACCCCGTGTTGCTGCAATTGAATCGGGGAACGATTTTGGGGGCGGGTGCCGCGGGGCAGCCATTGAATCGGGCTTTCGGTCGCAGGGCCGGCGTGACCGCGCCCATCGGCGTGAGCACGCATTACAACGCGCTGCAGACAAAGTTGAACCGGCGATTCTCGAACGGTTTCCTGCTGACGACATCTTATACTTACAGCAAGTCCATCGACTACTGCTCCGATCGCCTGTGCACGCCCTTTAACCAGTACAACTTTGCTTTCGATCGCGCCGCTTCGGATTTCAATCACACGCAGGTCTTCGTGCAGAGCTTTCTCTATGAGCTTCCGTTGGGGAGCGGCAAACGATGGTTGCGGTCCGGCGCGGCCGGCTGGGCGCTGGGCGGTTGGCAGGTGAACGGTATCTTCACGGCTCAGACCGGCGCGCCCATCGACATTCAATACAGCGCCGCCAGCCTGAATACGCCATTCATCAACAACCGGCCAAATGTAAACGGGCCGGTGAAGATATTTGGGCGTGTGAACGCGGGCGGCACATGGTTCGATACCAGCGTGTTTTCCGCGCCTGTTGCGGGAACGTTTGGAAACATCGGCCGGAATACGGGACTTGGCCCAAATCTGGTGAATCTCGACTTCTCGCTTTTCCGGAAGTTTGCGATCCGGGAGAGGGTTGCGCTCGAATTGCGGGCCGAAACGCTCAATCTCACCAATACGCCGCATTTCAATAACCCCGGCAACACATTCGGGACGGCGACATTCGGGGTGATTAGTTCCGCCGTGAACGATTCGCGCATCATTCAATTCGGAGGCAAGATTTCGTTCTGACGCTCGCTGAAACAAGCACGTCCGGAAAAAGGAGAGGATATGCTCTTGTGTCGTGTTTCGCTGTCCCAAAATAGAAAATCGTGAAGTTAACAAATATAGTAAGGAAAAGAAACGGAACGGAAAATGCCACTCCTGAGCGGCAAGGCAGGGGAAGGCGAAAGTCGTAGGCTCCGGGCTTACGCTGTCGATTTGTTTTGCCTGTACTCGCGGGAATCGACTTAGACCCAGACTGCGGATTTTCAGTTCGAGATGAATAACGCCGCTCCGTGCGTATCTCGAGAATGGCTGGCGCTCTATTCCCCGAGGGTTCGCTTAAGGTGCTGGCTGGGTGCGCTCCCTGATGTCTGGCGGCGAGAACGGCTTTCGACGTAGCCGCGCGGTAATATGGGAGCGGAGAAAACAGAGGATTCCCATGTCGCTGAGCCTACTCAAGGATATTCGAGCCGCTTATTCGAACTTGAACCCGGACGGCGTCCGGGCTCAAGCGGAGCGCGAGGTCAACGTTGCGCTGAGAGCGGAAACGGACTTTGGCTACGCCACGATGGAGCGCTTTCTCGCGCCGCTCAACCTGAGCGCCGATAAGCGCGGGCGTTCGCTCGCGGCCATTCATCGCGCGACCGGTAATGGCGGATCTGGAAAATTCGACTTTGTCCTGTGCGAAGAGGGCATCGAGTGCCCGGAAAAAGGGTTTCGGTTCCATCGCGGAAACCCGGACCAGACGGTGTCCGATGTTCTCGATGCGCATCAGGATTTGGAGTTGGCGCTGGCGCGCAATTTCTATCCATTTCGAGATGCGGTGGTTAGCCGGATCATTCAACGCGTCGCACGCGAGAATGCGATGTTCACGCTGGTGACCGCCCTGCCGAACGTAATTCCCAGTTTTATCGAGCTGCCTTGGGCGGTCGGAGAATTCGCCACCGATACTGCGTTCTTGACGATTAATCAGATTCGCATGGCGTTTCTGATTTCGGCCGCGAGCGGCAACGAGATCGGTTATACCGGACAGAAGGGCGAGATTGCCACGATTATCGCGAGCGCGTTCGGGTGGCGCGCGATTGCCCGCGAGCTGATTGGAAAGATCCCGCTGGGAGGCGGGCTGATCCCGAAAGGCGTGGTCTCCTTCGCCGGCACGTATGCCGTGGGGCGAAGCCTCGACAAGTTTCACCGGATGGGGTACGGGATGAGCCGCGCGGAACATCGTGAAGCGTATGCGCACGCTTTGGAAAAGGGCCGCGGAGTAGTGGAGCAGCTGCTTTCAACTTTGAAGGCCGGATTCGGGAAACCGAGCGCGGCATAGGCCAAACGAAGTTGGAGGAAGCCCCTCCCGAAGAACCGCTCGGAAATGGCGTAACCTTCGTGAAGCTATGATAGAGGTAGATCTTTTTTCCGAGGTACGTTCGATTTGGCATTCGTGGAAGGTTGCAAGCACTCGCTCGAAGTAACGATTCCCGTCGATGTGATCGAGGGGGAGACGGTTAAAGTCGTCGAGGATATTAAGAAGCGCGCGCGCCTCCCCGGCTTTCGTCCGGGCAAGGCGCCGGGCACGCTGATAAAAAAGCAGTTTCAAGGCGACATACGGCAGAAGGTTCTCGAGAGTCTGATACCCAAATACTTCGACCGGGAAGTGAAGCAGGAGCATCTGAAACCGGTCAGCGCGCCCGATATAACGGAAGTTCATTTCGACGAAGGCGAGCCGCTGCGGTTCAAGGCCGAATTCGAAGTGGAGCCGGAATTCGAGATTGGCGAGTATCGCGGGCTGAGCGTTTCCTATCATGAGCCGGAGGTTACCGACGAGGACGTTGCGAAACGGCTCGAGGAGATCCGCAACGACAAAGCCACTTTCGTGAATGAAGAACCGAGGCCGCTGGCGGATGGCGACCACGCGGTATTGTCCCTCGAAAGCGTGAGCGGGCCGGACGAACCGGTGAAGTCGGATGAATTGACGCTCGAGATTGGCGCGCCGGGAACGCTCGAGGCGTTCACGGAAAATCTACGGGGCATGTCGCCGGGAGAGGAGAAGGACTTCCCTGTTACTTATCCGGAAGACTTCGGGCAGGAAAAGCTGGCCGGGAAGACGGTTCTTTTCCACTGCGTGGTGAAAGGGGTGCGGCGCAAGGAATTGCCCGAGGTGAACGACGAATTCGCGCAGGATTTGGGCGATTACCGGACCCTCGATGAACTTAAGGAATCGATTCGCAAAGGGATTTTCTCGCACCGGCAATTCGAGGCGCAGCAGGCCGCGAAGAATAAGCTGGTCGAAACGCTGGTGGACCGGAACGATTTTCCGGTGCCGGAAGCATACGTGGAACGGCAGATCCGGAACAAGGTGGAGCAGCGGTTGAGTTCGCTTTCGCAGGAAGGGGTGGATACCAGCAAACTGAAACTCGACTGGGAAAAAGTAAAGGAAGCCCAACGGGATCAGGCTTTACGCGAAGTGCGAGCATCCCTCCTGTTATCCAAGATTTCGGAGCGGGAGGCGATTGCGGCGATGCGGGATGAAGTGGATCGCGAGGTGGAGCGGATTGCCCGGCAGCGGCGGGAGCCGTTGGCGGCGGCGCGGGCGCGCATGGAGAAAGAAGGAATGACGGGGCGGATCGCTTCGCACATCCAGACGGAGAAGACGCTGAACTTCTTGTTCGAGCAGGCGGCGAAGACGGCTGGGGAGCTGGCCCAAGAGAGCATGCCGCCGGTTTTGGAAGGGACGCCGGCGTGAGCGGGAGCGCCAACGGTCTTTACCGGATTGATATGGATCTCTCTTCGGGTGATAATGGGGGGGACCTCACATGAAGCGTGCCGGCTCGGACGATACCTTACGCTGCTCTTTCTGCCACAAGAGCCAAGAAGTTGTCGGCAAGCTGATTTCTTCCCCGAGCGACTATCCGAGAGCTTACATTTGCGATGAGTGCATCGCGGTCTGCAATTCGATCCTCGAGGACGATAAGGCGGACCATCCCTCTTCATCGCCCCACAAGCTGCCGAAGCCTCTTGAAGTCAAAGAATTTTTGGATCAGTACGTAATCGGGCAGGAAGCCACCAAGAAGAAGCTGGCCGTGGCGGTTTATAACCACTGCAAGCGCGTGCACATGAATAAGGCGCGCAACTCCGAGGTGGAGCTTTCGAAGTCCAACATCATGCTGATCGGCCCCACCGGGACCGGCAAGACGTTGATGGCGCAAACTTTGGCGCGAATTTTGGACGTGCCGTTCGCAATCGTCGATGCCACCACGCTCACCGAGGCCGGATACGTCGGGGAAGACGTGGAAAATATCGTGTTAAAGCTGCTGCAGGCGGCCGACGGCGATGTGCAGAAGTGCCAGCAGGGTATTATCTACATCGACGAAATCGACAAAATTTGCCGCAAGGACGAGAATCCTTCGATTACGCGCGACGTCTCGGGCGAGGGGGTTCAGCAGGCGTTGCTCAAGATCCTGGAAGGGACGATTGCGAACGTTCCTCCGCAGGGTGGCCGGAAACATCCTCATCAGGAATTTACGCCGGTCGATACGACCAATATTCTGTTTATCTGCGGTGGCGCTTTTGTGGGATTAGAGAAAGTCATCGCGCGGCGGGTCGGCAAGAAATCGATAGGTTTCTTGAGCGACGAACAAAATAAAGACAGCCATCGGCCGGCCGCGGGCACGATCGGAATCGGCGGTCATCGGGATTTGGACCTGCTCGCCCAGTTGCAGCCGACGGACCTGATCAAGTTTGGGTTTATCCCCGAATTCATCGGGCGTCTGCCGGTGATTGCGACGCTTGAAGACCTGGACAAGCAGGCGCTCGTGCAGATTTTGAGCAAGCCGAAGAACGCGATTATCAAGCAGTATCAGAAGCTTTTCGAATTCGAGAATGTGCGGTTGAAGTTTACCGACGACGCGCTCGACGCGATAGCCGCCCTGGCGATGGATCGGAAGGTGGGGGCGCGCGGACTGCGCATGATCCTCGAGGATTTAATGTTAGACTTGATGTACTATCTGCCTTCGTACAAGAAGGTGCGCGAGTTCCAGGTCACTAAGGAGATGGTCCTCTCGCAAAAGATCAGCCTTACTTTGTTGGAAAAAGCGGGCTAAACCCGCTCCATGAACGGTTAGCCCGAAGGCGAGGCGGCGGGTCCAGGCACAAGAATCATTCTCCATCGCCGCTCATCAAATCCGATAGCGGCGTAAAATCAGATGCTTACTTCCAAAGAAAAATCCGATACAAAACGTCTTCCGATGATGCCGATCCGGGACGTAGTCATTTTTCCGTACATGATGACCCCCTTCGTGGTGGGGAGGGAATCGAGTGTACGGGCGCTCGAAGAGGCGATGTCCGGCGACAAGAAGATATTTCTCGCCACGCAGCACGATGCTTCGATCGACGAGCCGCGGCCCAACGAAATCTTCAACGTCGGTACGGTCGTGAATATCGTGCAGAGCCTGAAGCTGCCCGACGGGAACATTAAGGTACTGGTCGAGGGCGTCGAGCGCGCGAAGGTGGTTTCGGTCTCGGACGAAGAGGGGTTCTTCCGCGCGGTGGTGCGCATCTTCAACTTCAAGGTGGAAGCGGGCGCGCAATTGGAGGCGTTGGTCGGGCGGGTTACGACGCTGTTCGAACAATACGTCAAGCTCAGCCAGAATTTGAACTACGAAACCATGATCGCGGCAATCCGGGTGGACGATCCGGGTAAGCTGGCCGATACGGTGGGCGCGAATCTGCAGTTGACGATCGAGGAAAAGCAGGAATTGCTTGAAATCTTCGATCCGGTGGAACGGCTGACCCGGGTCGCCGAGATGCTCGATATCGAGATCGAGAAGCTGAACGTGGACCGGACCATCCAGGGGCGCGTGAAGCGCCAGATGGAGAAAGCCCAGAAAGAGTACTACCTTAACGAAAAGATCAAGGCCATCCAGAAGGAATTGGGCCGGGGCGAGAAGAGCGAGATCGATGAGCTGAAGAAGCGCATCGAGATGTCGGGCATGACCAAGGACGCGCTTGAAAAGGCCATGGCCGAGTTGAAGCGCCTGGAGAATATGCCGCCGATGTCGGCGGAATCGACGGTTTCGCGCAACTACCTCGATTGGCTGCTCGCGGTGCCGTGGAAGAAGAAATCGAAAGAGATTCGCGAGCTTTCGTTCGCCGAGCAGGTGCTCGAATCGGATCACTACGGCCTCGAAAAGATCAAGGAACGGATTCTGGAATTCCTCGCGGTGCGCCGGCTGGTGAAGAACCCGAAAGGCTCGATTTTGTGCTTTGTCGGGCCTCCGGGGGTCGGCAAGACTTCGCTCGGGATGTCGATCGCGAAGGCCACCGGGCGGAAGTTCGTGCGGATGTCGCTCGGCGGGGTTCGGGACGAAGCGGAAATTCGCGGACACCGGCGCACGTATATCGGGGCGCTGCCGGGGCAAATCATTCAGATGATGAAGAAAGCCGGCACGAAGAATCCGGTTTTCATGCTGGACGAAGTCGATAAGATGTCGATGGATTTCCGCGGCGACCCGTCCTCGGCGCTGCTCGAAGTGCTCGATCCCGAGCAGAATTTCATGTTCGTGGACCACTACCTCGACGTCGAATACGATCTGAGCCAGGTGTTTTTTATCGCCACGGCCAACGTGCTGCATACGATCCCGCCGGCGCTGCAGGATCGCATGGAGGTGATTCGGCTTTCGGGCTACACGGAACTCGAGAAACTGGAAATTGCGAAGCGCTTCCTGGTCCGCAAGCAGATGGAGCAGACCGGGCTGACCGAAGCCCAAGTGGAATTTACGGACAACGGCCTGACCGCCTTGATTCAGTACTACACGCGCGAAGCCGGCGTGCGGAATCTGGAACGGGAAATTGGAAACGTGTGCCGCAAGATCACGCGGAAATTCGTTAACCATCAGAACGAAAAGGACGGCAAGATTTCTCCGGTGGCGACGATCGACACGGCGAAGCTCGACGAGCTGCTGGGTCCCCAAAAATTCCGCGATACCGAAACCGACCGGAAGAGCGAAATCGGCGCTGCGACCGGGTTGGCGTGGACCGAGGTCGGCGGCCAGATTCTTACTACCGAAGCGACGTTGATGGAGGGGAAGGGCAAGCTGACGGTTACCGGCAAGTTGGGCGAGGTCATGCAGGAATCGGCGCAGGCGGCGATGAGCTACGTGCGGTCGCGGGCGCACCAGATGGGTCTGCCGCGCGATTTTTACCGTAACCTCGACGTGCATCTGCACATTCCGGAGGGCGCGATCCCGAAAGACGGGCCGTCGGCTGGCATCACCATGGCCACGACGATTTGCAGCGCGCTGACGAGGATTCCGGTGCGCGGCGACGTGGCGATGACCGGCGAGATCACGCTCCGCGGCAAGGTCCTCGGAATCGGCGGCCTGAAGGAGAAACTGCTGGCGGCGCATCGTCATGGAATTCTCGAGGCGATCATGCCGAGAGACAATCAGAAAGATTTGCCGGAAATCCCGGAGCAGATTCGCAACGCGATGAAGCTCCATTTCGTCGATTCGATGGACGAGGTGTTGAAGATTGCGCTCGAGCGCGAACTGATCGCGCTGCCATTTCCCGAAGCCGCCTTGGTGGAGATGAATGCGCCGGCCGAGGAAAACCGCGCGCATTGAAAACCGCGCGCCTTAAGGGTTCGTTGTAAAATTATTTGTTAGCGGAGTTTGTACTTAGCGCCAACAAACCGGAGCAGTTCCCCGCCGACGGGCTGTCCGAGATCGCTTTTTTAGGTAGGAGCAACGTCGGCAAGTCCAGCCTCATTAACGCCCTGATTGGGCAGAAAGGGTTGGCGTTCACAAGCAACACGCCGGGCCGCACGCAGTCGATAAATTTCTACCGTGTCGACGGAAGCTTCTATTTCGTGGATCTGCCGGGTTATGGTTACGCCCGCGTTCCGCAAGGTTTTCAGGCTGAATGGAAGCGGCTGATCGACAACTACTTACGGGAGAGGACTCATCTCCAACTTTCACTGATAATTCTCGATGCCCGTCGGGGCTGGATGGATAAGGACCTGGAACTCAAAGCATGGCTCGAGTGCGAGAATCGGCAATTTCTGGTCATCGTGACCAAGATGGACAAACTGAATCGAAAGGAACAACAGCAGGGAATGGCGGCGATCTCGAAGATCGTAGCCGGCCCGCTGCCGTTCTCGGCCCTAACCGGCCGGGGAGTGAGGGAAATTTGGCAAGCGATAACGAAAACACGACAGCGGTAGCGGCGCCTCCCGACGAAGAGAAGCCGGCGTCCACGGACGGCCAAGGACCGGGACAAGGCAATTCCGGGAATACGGGGCAAGCCGCTCCGACCAATCCAGCTCAGAACGCCCCGGTCGCGGGCGGCAATACGCAAGCGCCGCCAAATACGCCCGGCGCCGGAGCGGATTCAGCGCCCGCGCCGGTGGGCGCGCCACAGCCGCAAGGCGGCCCGCAAAATACCGCGCAACATCAACACGCGCAGCGACGCAAAAACGCGCAAGCCAATGCCAAGAACGGCTCGCCGACGCTCGACCTCGTCGAACTGAAGGACATGAGCATTCAAAAGCTCAACCAAGTCGCCAAGGATTTGGCGGTTATGGGGGCGGCCGGGCTTCGCAAGCAGGAACTCATTTTCAAGATCCTGCAAACGCAGGCGGAGAAAAGCGGCCTGATCTTTTCCGAGGGCGTTCTTGAGTGCCTGCCGGACGGATTCGGATTTCTGCGCGCGCCCGAGTATAACTATTTGCCGGGTCCGGACGACGTCTATGTTTCGCCGTCGCAGATTCGCCGGTTCGATCTGCGCACCGGGGACACGATCTCGGGGCAGATCCGTCCGCCGAAAGAGGGTGAGCGGTATTTCGCGCTGAT
Source organism: Bryobacteraceae bacterium (assembly GCA_051003795.1). GTDB lineage: Bacteria > Acidobacteriota > Terriglobia > Bryobacterales > Bryobacteraceae > JALYXS01. The sequence goes on from JBPCKZ010000044.1 coordinate 13,593, forward strand.
CAAGGTGGACGCGATCAATTTCGAGCCGCCGGAGGAAGCGCGCAATAAGATTTTCTTCGATAATCTTACACCGCTATATCCCAGTAGTCGGTTGAAGCTCGAAACCACGCGCGAGAATTTTTCCGGCCGCGTGATGGATCTGTTGACGCCAATCGGCAAGGGCCAGCGCGGACTCATCGTGTCCCCTCCCCGCACGGGTAAAACGATGTTGCTGCAGAACATCGCGAACTCGATTACGACGAACCATCCGGAAGTGACGCTGATCGTGCTGCTGATAGACGAGCGACCCGAGGAAGTCACGGATATGCAGCGGTCCGTGCGGGGCGAGGTGATTGCGTCGACATTCGACGAGCCGGCGACGCGGCACGTGCAGGTCGCGGAGATGGTGATCGAGAAGGCCAAGCGGCTGATCGAGCACAAGAAGGATGTGGTGATTCTGCTCGATTCGATCACGCGCTTGGCGCGCGCCTATAACACCATTGTTCCGCCCTCGGGCAAAGTGCTTTCGGGCGGCGTCGATTCGAACGCCTTGCAACGTCCCAAGCGGTTTTTCGGAGCCGCGCGCAATATCGAAGAGGGCGGATCGCTGACCATCATTGCAACCGCGCTGATCGATACCGGAAGCCGCATGGACGACGTGATCTTCGAAGAGTTCAAGGGCACCGGCAACATGGAAATCCACCTGGAGCGCAAGCTGGTCGATAAGCGCGTGTTCCCGGCCATCGACATCAACAAAAGCGGCACTCGCAAGGAAGAGCTGCTGATGCCGAGGGAAGAGCTGAACCGCGTGTGGATTTTGAGGAAGGTGCTGAATCCGCTATCGCCCGTGGAGACGATGGAATTGCTGCTGGATAAGCTCGGGAAGACGCGCTCGAACGGCGAATTCCTGGGATCGATGAGCGGATAAAGACCCACGTAGAAACCACGCATCGCCGGCGCGGCAATTCCAAGCCGCGGAACCCCTTATGCTAGCATCGGGAATCGAGGCGTCCGCGGTTGCTCGGTATACTCAAAAGCCCCATCCAGGCCATCCAAGACTTCTATGTATTGACCGGCAAGTCGCTTCGCAACCTGTGGCGCAAGCCGCATTACATGACAGACGTGTTCATGCAAATGGACGCCATCGGGGTCGGCAGCCTTCCCATCGTAATCCTTACGGGATTTTTCAGCGGCGCGGTCATGGCATTGCAAATGGGCCGCGCCTTGGGCCAATACGGGCAAACCGGCCGCACGGGCCAGGTAGTCTCCATTATCCTGGTTCGCGAGCTTGGTCCGGTTCTCACTGCGCTATTGGTGGCGGGCCGCAATTCGTCGGGCATTGCGAGCGAGCTCGGCTCCATGAAAGTCACCGAACAGATCGACGCGATGCGGGCGCTCGGAACCGATCCCATTCAGAAGCTCGTCACGCCGCGCATGATCGCGACCGCCATCATGCTCCCATGCCTCACCGTGATCGCGGATTTTGTCGGCATGTTCGGCGGCTTCGTAATCGGCAAGTTCATCTATCATTTGCCCACGCGGCAATATTGGTCGAGCACCTGGCAGGCGCTCGGTTGGAGCGATGTAGCGCAGGGCCTGATCAAGCCGTTCGTATTTTCGTTCGTGGTTTCGCTGATCGGCTGTTACTACGGCCTCCGCACGACGGGCGGAACACAGGGCGTGGGCCGCGCCACCACGCAGGCGGTGGTCGCCGCCTCCGTTCTGATTTTCATTCTTACGTTTTTCATCACCCAGATTTTCGTCAGCCAGACTAGCACCGCTTGATGCCGGACGAAAAAGTCATTCTGCGGTTCGAGCATGTCACTGTCGCGTTCGACGAGGTCACCGCTCTGAACGACGTTTCGTTTGCAGTCCGCGAAGGCGAGACGCGCATCATCCTGGGCGCGGCGGGGTCGGGAAAAACCGTGGTGCTGAAGACCGCCATGGGACTGGTATGCGCCACGTCCGGCCAAGTCTTCCTTTTCGATGAGGACATAACCAGACTGCCCGAGCAGGCGCTTTTCGACAGGCGCGGCAAGATGGGCATGGCCTTTCAGGAGAGCGCGCTATTCGATTCGCTCACCATCGAGCAGAACGTGGCATATCCGTTGCTCAATCGGAAATCGATGAAAGTGGATCGCGCGGAGGTCCGGCCGCGAGTGGAAGAGGCGTTGAATTTTGTCGAGCTTGGACAGACTCTGAAGCAATTCCCAAGCGAGCTTTCAGGCGGCATGCGGCGCCGCGCCGCGATCGCGCGCGCGGTGGTCACGAAACCGCCGCTGCTGCTCTACGATTCGCCCACCGCCGGTCTCGACCCGATCACGGCGCACACCATCATGACCCTGATTATAAAAGAGCGCGATGTGGACAACACCACCGCGCTGGTCGTAACCCACCGTTATCAGGATGGAAATCTCGCCGCCAATTTCCGGTACAATCCAGACAATGGCGAGTTAGTTCCGGCGAGCGAAACCCGAACTGTTTTTATGGTGATGCAGGAAGGCCGCTTGGTCTTCGAGGGTGAGCAGGCGGAGCTCGAAGCGGCGACCGACCCGTATATCGGCAAATTCGTCAAGCATACCGATTAAAATATGGCGTCGCCGAAAAAAGTTCAGTGGGCTCAGTTGCGCGTGGGCGTCCTCGCCACGGTCGCCATGATTATCGCCGCCGCGCTGATATTCCTGCTCACGCAAGGCAACGGCGGGTTCTTCACCTCGAAGTTCCACATCCGCACTTACATGGAAGATTCAGCCGGCATGGCGGATAGCGCTCCCGTCAGGCTGAACGGCATCCCGGTCGGCAACATTGAGCACGTGAGGCTTTCGGGATCGAACAATCCCCGGCGTGTCGTCGAGATCGATATGACCATTGAGGAAAAGTACCTCAATGACATTCCCGAGGACTCGCTGGCCGGAATCAGCGCGTCGAACCTGTTGGGCGACAAATATATCAACATCACCAAAGGGCGCCATTCCCGGCATGTTGCCAAAGGCGGCGAGTTGAAAAGCGTCGAGGTTCAGGACATTCCGCAGCTTATGCAGCAGAGCGCGACGATTCTTACGCAATTTCAGAACATCGCGGGACGTGTCGACAGCATCCTGAGCCTGGTTGAAAGCGGCAAGGGGAATATCGGCAAGCTGATTAAGGACGACGAGCTCTATACGCGCGTCAATGCGACCGCCGCCGAAGTTCAGAAACTAGTTGCCGACGTGAGAAGCAGCGACGGGACTATCAGCAAGCTTCTATACGACGATACGCTCTATAACGATATTCGCCGGCCGATCGGCAGGATCGACGACATGCTGGCCCAACTGCAGCAGGGGCGGGGGAGCGCCGGCAAGCTTCTGAAAGACGACGAGCTTTACACCGAAGCGCGAAAATCCATGGCCGACGCGCGCCTGCTGCTCGATAACTTGAAAGCCGGCAAAGGCACCGCCGGCAAGTTGCTTACCGACGAGCAGCTTTATAAGCAGGTAAACCTGATTATCGCGAAAGTGAATGTCACGGTGGACAAGCTGAACTCCGGCCAAGGGACTCTCGGGCAGTTGGTATCGAATCCGCAACTCTACGATTCGATGAACGGCGCCACGCGCGAGCTGCAGGCGCTGTTAAAAGATATGCGCGCGAACCCGAAAAAATTCTTGCGAATCAAACTCGCGCTGTTTTGAAACGGTTGATCGTCAATGCCGACGATTTCGGTTTCACGCGCAGCGTGAACGAGGGCATCGTCGAGGCTCACCGCAACGGCATTCTAACGGCCGCCACCCTGATGGCGAACGGGCCGGCTTTCGACCACGCGGTGCCGCTCGCGAGAGAAAATCCAACGCTCGATATTGGTTGCCACCTGGTGCTGGTGCAAGGGCCATCCTTGCCGGACAGTGTTCCGGAGCTTCTGTGGCGCATCGCGCGCCGGAAGATCGACGTCCACGCGGAGATGAAGCGCCAGATCGAGAAAATACTTGGCGCGGGCATCGTGCCCACTCATCTGGATACCCATAAACACACGCACCTCGCGCCGCCGGTATTGAAAGCCGTCGCGCGGCTTTCAAAAGAGTTCGGCATACGATGGGTGCGGCGTCCTTTCGATTTCCCGATCGCCGGAAACCCGGCGCCTCCGAGCGTTCGCGCAACGAACATTTTTATCCGCCTGGCCCGGAAGCGCGGCTTGCGAGTGCTGGAGGCGTCGGGATGCCGCACGACGGATCACTTCGCCGGTTTCCAACTGACGGGCCGGTTGCAAACGCCGGAACTGTTGAGCGTGATCTCGAATCTGCCCGACGGCCTGACCGAATTCATGTGCCATCCAGGCTTCTACGGCGACGATTTGCGGAACGCCCGCACGCGATTGAAACAGAGCAGGGAAAAGGAGCTGTGGGCGCTCACCGATCCCGAAGTTCGCCGCGAGTTGCAAGCGCGCGGAGTGGAACTGACGAATTTCCGCTAATTTAACTGAACTAGCCATGCCCGGAATCCTCTATCTCGTCGCGACGCCGATCGGCAATCTTGAAGACATCACTTTCCGCGCGGTGCGGATCTTGCGCGAGGTCGCGTGGATCGCCTGTGAAGATACGCGCCACACCGCCAAACTGCTCCACCATTACGATATTCATACGCCGACCGTCAGCTACCACGATCACAACGAAGCCGAGCGCGCGAAGGACTTAGTGGGACGACTTCTGAGCGGATCTTCGGGCGCTTTGGTTTCGGATGCCGGAACGCCGCTGGTCTCCGATCCCGGTTATCGCGTGGTGCGCGCGGCCATCGATTTCGGTATTCCGGTGCAGCCCGTTCCCGGCGCGTCGGCGTCGCTCGCCGCCCTGGCCGCTTCCGGCCTCCCCAACAACGCCTTCTATTTCGGCGGATTTCTGCCCGCTAAACCCGGACAGCGATACAACGCGCTGGAAGCCTTGAAGCGGGAACAAGTCACGCTGATCTTCTATGAAGCGCCACACCGGATTTTGGACGCGTTGACCGATATCGAAGCGGCGCTCGGGCCGCGCCCCGTCGTGCTGGCGCGGGAGTTAACCAAAATGCATGAGGAGTTTCTGCGCGGCACCGCAGCCGGAATCCGTTCGATACTTTGCGCTCGCGATTTGCTCAAGGGAGAGATGACTTTACTAATCGGCAAAGCCGTCGAGCCGGTTGCGGATCAAACGCCGCTGGATCAGGCGGTTGAATCGTGCATCCGCGGCGGATTGAGCCGCATGGATGCGATCAAGACTGTCGCGCGGCAGCGGGGATTGTCGAAAAGGGAAGTTTATAAGGCGCTGGAAAAGCTTTAACGCGCACGTTTGCCTTGAACCACGAGATATGGGCTGTATTGGATAGTTTCGCGGGAATCGTAGCGGTTCCGCTTACGAATAGCGAACCCGTAGCTCTTGCGGTCTATGAGGGGCTGAACCATTTCGAGGGGAAGTGAGATGCTGACCCATCCGTCGGGACGCGGTTGCTCCTCAATAAGCGTGGATTTTCCAAGGGAGGGGACGATGGGAGAGGATTCCTTCCAAAGGGAAAGAATAGGCGCGATCTCAACGCGCTGCCGCGATGCCTTGCCTCCGACATGCAAGAGCAAGAGCGCCTTTTCGACGGTCCACCCCTGGATCGCCGAGACGCGGAACTGGACCAGAAAATATTCGGAGGCGCGGGCGTTCGCCGTGCATTCCAGAAGCGCGGTTTCGGCTTGGGCGGTCACCGGAAGTAGCAACGCGGCGGCGATGAGAGCGCACGTTTTCATCTCCACCCATTGTGGCGTGTAGACTGAAATCGACTAATGCATCGCAGGCAATTCTTGCAGGCTTTGTCGGCCGCGCCTCTTGTTTCCAGAATCAAGGTGACGACGCTCGAACTATTCGCGGTCAAAGTGAACGCCTGGGGGAACTGGATTCTTGTGCGCCTCAATACCAGCGCCTGGCTAAGAGGACGCGGGACTTACGAGCGTGCCATCAAAGCCGGCTTCGACGCCGTCAAGCTCGCCCCCTTCGACGATATGCCGCGAGATCTTTCGAACGGGGAACGGATTGAGCGGTTCACGAAACTGGGGATTGAGCGCGCAAGCGCGTTGCGGAAAGCCATCGGCCCGCAAAGCGATTTGCTCATCGATGTCCACGGCCATCTCGATCTTGCGCGGGGTCTTGAACTCGCGCGGGCTTTGGTATCGAGATCAACCGGCGCACGGCCGCCGCGCACGCCGCCTGAGCTACGTGATCCTCGCCGCCACAGCACTTGATCGCGGCGTGCGCCTGGATGCCCTTCTCCACGCTCGCCTCCCCGAATTCAGCCGCTCCCGTCTTCAACAATGGATCAAAGCAGGACGCGTGCGAATCGACGGCGTCGCCCAGCGGGCATCCTACACTATCAGAGGCTCCGAACTCATCGACGTAGATCCCGCGCCGCTTTCGCCGCTTCACGCCGTGCCCGAAAATATTTCGCTCTCGGTGCTCTACGAAGACGACGATCTGGTCGCCATCGATAAGCCCGCCGGGATGGTCGTCCACGCGGGAGCGGGCGCCCATTCCGGAACGCTGGTCAATGCTCTGTTGCACCGCTTCGAGTCCCTATCGCAGGTGGGAGGCGATCTGCGCCCCGGCATCGTCCACCGGCTCGACCGATTCACCAGCGGCGTGCTGCTTGTGGCCAAAACCGACAAGGCCCATCGAAATCTAGCCGCTCAATTCGCGGCCCGGCGCGTGCAAAAAACCTATCTCGCGCTAGTCGCCGGCAACGTCAAGGCTAGCCATCTTCGCATCGAGAAGCCGATCTCTCGCGATCCCGTCCGCCGCGAACGCATGACCGCCCGTCTCGCCAACGGCCGCGCCGCCTGGAGCGAATATCGCGTCCTGCAGCGCTTCGAAACGTGCACCTTTCTCGAAGTCCGCATAGGAACCGGGCGCACTCATCAGATCCGCGTGCACCTTGCGAGCATCGGACACCCCGTCGTGGGCGACCGCCTATACGGCGCGCCCCCGTCCGATCTCAACCGCTACTTCCTGCACGCCTGCCGCATTCAATTCGAGCAGCCGTCGAGCGGCGCGGCGATCGCGGTGGAGTCCCCGCTCGCGCCCGAACTTGAGGCGTGGATTGCAGGCCTATAATTGAGATATCTATGAAATTTTCGCTGTCCCTTCTTGGGTGCGTGGCCGCGTGCCTGGCGCTCGGAGGGCAGACGCCATCCGCGCCGGCGCAGAAACCAGCCGCCTCGGAGCCGCTCGATCCGAACCGGTTCGTCCTCGACGTCACCCGCGTGAACATGCTTTTCACCGTCACGGACAAGAAGGGCCGCTTCGTCACGGATCTTGCCAAAGACGATTTTCAGGTGGTCGAGAGCAAGAAGCCGCAGGTGATCCAACAATTCACCGCCGAATCCGATTTGCCGCTGCGGCTCGCGATCCTGATCGACACCAGCAACAGCATTCGCGACCGCTTCAAATTCGAGCAGCAGGCCGCGATCGAATTCATCAACACTACCGTCCGGCCCCGGCGGGACAAGGCGATGATCGTGAGTTTCGACAGCGCCGCCGAACTCGTCTCGGACCTGATCGACGATCCTGAAAAGCTCGCCGCCGCGGTTCAAAGCTTGCGGCCAGGCGGCGGTACCGCTCTATACGACGCGCTCTTTTTCGCCTGCCGCGATAAGCTTCAGTTGGATCAACCGCGCGATAAATTCCGCCGCGCCGTAATCATCGTCAGTGACGGCGAGGATAACCAGAGCCGCGTGACCCGCGATCAGTCGCTTGAAATGGCGCAAAAAGCGGACGCGGTGATCTACGCGATTTCAACTAACATCACGCGCATCGAAAACGACGGCGACAAGGTTTTGAAATACCTGACCGCGGAAACCGGCGGCCAGGCTTTTTTTCCCTTTAAAGTGCAGGATCTCGCGCAATCTTTCGAGAACATCGGCAATGAACTGCGACACCAGTACAATATCTTTTATCGCCCCGAGCCGCTGAAAGCCGACGGCCTTTACCATCCCGTCGATGTCAGAGTGAAGGGCCGTAAAGACCTGCTGGTAAGGGCCAGAAAAGGCTATTACGCCCCCAAGCTATAAGCTTATGCCTAACAGGCTGGTCAATAGGCCGAAAACCGTTTACCCAGCGCTCCTCACAGATATGGTAAGTGTGGGTCGCGATGACCGCTGAGCGATTAGCGCGGCCAGCATGGCTGCGGCTCTTACGAGAAGAAAAGCGATCTGAGTCTCTCACTCATTTCAGCGTTGGGAAGAAAGCCGATGAGCAAATCGGTCCAACATGAAAACGCGATAGACGAGCTAATCGCAACATCACGCGTCGCTTCATAGCCTTCTCAGAATAAACCCGCTCTTTTTCACCTGTGCTCTTGACCGTCGATCCGTGGAAGGGGTCATGGAAGAAACGCATAGGGCCAAGGGGTGCGTGCGCCGCAATGCCTTCAGGTTAGCCGGCAGCGACGGCTGCGGCGGCTACGCCAGTTGCGGCGAAGCGGAAATCGTAAAGCGGGAGCAGGTTCTGATCGGCAATCAGGATTTCGCGCACGTCGAAGGGATTGGTGAGACCGGTGACCGCGTTTTGCGCCACCTCGAAGAGGTGTCCAATTCCTTGAGCTTCGTCGATATCCATATCGACAAGGTAATCGTCACCGGTGTCGCCGTTCCGGGAAAAGGTGAGTTGCAGATTTCCGTGCGCATCGCGAGTCTTGTAACTCGTGAAAATGCGATACGGCGGAATCGCCCTATGCAGAAGATCGTTGACGACGTGGAAATCAGTGTCTTGCATGGTTTCTTCGAGCAGAGCCGCGCCCGTGCGGGCGAAGAGGCGATCTTGATCGAACTCGATGGCCGGGCCCAGTTTTGCAAACACAGCGTGACCGTCACCGAGTATTGTATTCGCCGACTTTGTATACAGGTTGAGCAACGCAGCTTTGCGGAGCGGCGGAAGGGCGTTGTAAAGCGGGCCGCTTTGAAGATGGGTCCCCGCGGCGTCTCGAAAGATATCGATCTCAGCGGCGGAAAGAAACTGTTGAAGCGGTAGCGGCAGGCCGTCGAAGGCAGGCGCGGCGATATCGGTTACCCGATCCGGATTAACCGGAAACACCACCGGATCGCGCGTGGCCGTGCCGCCTTCCGAGATCCGCAGGAAGAATTGGATAGTCCGGAAATTGGTGGGCATCAGCATGAAGCGATAAATGCCGTCGCCCGTGTCTTCCAGGCTGAGATTGATATTGGTCGCGCTATTCGGTGAAACGGCGACGCGGAAGTGTTTCGAGTTATCGAAACTGAAAAGCTCGATCAGGATATTCGGGTCCCGCAATGGGCGGCCGAGCACATCCTGTAATTGCAGTTGAACTCTTGCGGTTGACATATTCCCCTCCAAGGTCGGCATCTTGGAGTATAATCCAAAATCAAGCGGATCAAAATGAACTTCGATCCAGTAGAAGCTGCGCGCAACGCTGAGTTCGTGAAGTTCGCGTATAACATGTACGGGAACGGCGGAGTGCTGTTGCCGCCTCCGGACCCGGGCATCGATGCGGCCGGGTTTCAACTCGTTGCGTACTTGACGGCGCAAGATTTCGACGATGTGAAATTTTACGGTTACTTGGCGGCTTCGAAGGCGCGCCCGGACACTCTGGTCCTGGCAATCCGCGGCACGCAGAACTTCGCCGAGTGGCTCTTGGATATTGCGATCCTTCCCGTCCCGTTCACGCCGTTTCCTGACGCGGGCTTCGTAGCTTTGGGAATTCAAGGCATCGCGGATTCTTTCAAGATCGTAGGCAAGGATGGAGCTTCGAGCAGTCTTACGGACGCTATCGCCGCCATCGGGAAAGGGACGGGGATTCAAAGCTTATCGGTAATCGGCCACAGCTTGGGCGGAGCGCTGGCGACCCTGGCCGCCGCGAACCTCGCGATGGCGAACACGGCTGGGGTACAGAACAACCTAACGGTGTATACGTTCGGATCGCCACGCGTCGGCTTACTCGATTTTGCGGCATCTTATAACAAAGCGGTGAAGACGAGCTTCCGGGTTTGGAACGAACTCGACGTAGTGCCGGAAGTACCGGTATTTCCGTATATCCACGTAAGCGGATTGGGCGACAAAATCGTTCAGACGGAACACCAATTGTCGACGCTGGCGATTACTCCTCAATGCGAGCATCACTTGACAAGTTATTTGTGGCTCCTAGATTCGACTAAGTTCCAGCTTGACGCGAATTGCAACAACGAAGTGCCGCAGATAGGGATGGCGCCCAATGCGCTGAATGTGATGGTACCGCCAGACCACGTTTCGGGAGCGCAGGCGCTGCGAAAGGCGGCGAGCGGGCGATTGTAGTCGAAAAAAACGGCATTCCGGTCGGAATTATTTCGCACCGCAATATGCCGCCTGCACTTGCTCCTCTTAACGCTTCGCTGGCAGCCTTGCGACTCAGCCCGGTTACGGGTGGCTGACGCCTGGATACCGCAAGACCGTATAATTCCGCAGCGTCACGGAACCCGCGCTAGCCTGCGCCAGGAAGTCGATCCGGAGCGCCGCCGCCAGCGAATCCGCCGCGTCGTTCACGCCCGCCGCAAAGCCCAATACGGTGCCCCAGCTTTCCACGCTCAACTGCGTTCCCCCCGAATAAACGCCCGCGTCTCCGCGCCCGGCGATCATCGTGTCCAATGGGCCCGCTTTTCTCGCCGCGAGCGTCGTGGCGCCCCATAGCACCTGGAATCCGAACCCCGCCGATGCGCCCGATTGCGAATAAGAAAATCGGACCTCGACTCGATCGCCGGGCTGCAAAGCGTTCGCGCCTACCGTGCAATTCCCGAGGCTGGTCAAGAGCGTCGAACTCGTGGTCGTGCCGGTGCTGCTGCAAAGCACTACCGCGGGTTGGCTTGAGGGGGCTGGCGCTGGTCCCCCTTGTGTCAATCCGCCTGCCAACGTACCCGCGCCGCCCATGCGATAAGACGCAAGCAGCGTGTCCCCCGGCTGCGGAATCGCGCCCGCCAGAAACTGCAGGGCCGCGTTCGTCAGCGTGTAATCGGAGCCGGTCTTCTGTAAGAGACCGTTCCGATACAAAGCCACGCTCGCAGCCGGACTGGGCGCATTCGCCAGCGTGAAACTGCTATTCGATCCGTCCACGATCCCGAGCGGCGACTCCGCATCGATGAACGCCGGGTTCTGCGTGGGGTCGGCGCATGGCCCCGCCGTCCCGTCCACGCGTACGCAATCGGAAAGATTCCCGACCACCGTTTCCACGGTTCCCGAAGAGGTGATAATCGCCGTTCTCCCCAGACCGAAAGAAGGGCCTTTTACCGGGCGCAGGCCCAGGTCCGCCAACAAGCCAATCACGTCCGCTTCCAGGATCGGCGTCTGACCTGCCGGCGGCAGAATCGCGCCGGTGTTCGGCGTGTTCCGTATATCTTTCAGGCGCAGTACGCGGTCACTCTGCGGCACGGTCCACGATTCCGAAAATTGCACCAAGCCGTCGCTCTGGTAACGGACAAGGTAGGGGTTCGGAGGTGTAGCATCCGCGTTGGGAACCAGTTGCACCAGCAGGTTGCCGTTAACGATCGGAACCGTGACGCTCTGCGTCGCGATATTCGATGCGTTGGCGGATTCAAAAGTGGTCCACGTAATCACGGCGGAACCGCTGAACCGCGTGCCGTTGGCTTTATACAAAGTGTCTTCGATGGTCACCAACGGCGGTTGTGCCTCGGCCAGGAAGGATAACGCGACCAGAACGGCCATTGTGCGGCCAATTAACATCAAAACCTCCGGATATTGAAAAACTGCGTTTCTGGCCTCAGTCTATCGGCGCACTCGCATTGGACCTGCTTCCAAACCTCCCAATCCAATGTCTAAGTGCAACTAAGTTGGCAAGTTGGCGAATTTCACCAAGCTTGTGACCTGTTATCATGAAGCCTCATGACAGAGCCCATACCCACGGTAGTAATCGTGGGCAGGCCCAATGTCGGCAAGTCGACTCTCTTCAATCGCATTACCGGGCAAAGGCGTGCCATTGTCGGAGACGAGCCCGGTATCACTCGCGACCGTATTCACGGTACGGCCGAATATCGAGGCCGCCATTTCGAAGTAATCGACACTGGCGGAATCGTCGTCCAGGAGGAGGATTACATCCCTAGTCAAATACTCAAGCAAGCCAATGTTGCGCTCGAGCGCGCCGCGCACATCGTTTTCCTTGTCGATGGCCGTGGCGAGATCACCGGCTCGGATCGCGATCTCGCGCAAATGTTGCTCCGCCTCGGCAAGCCCATCTCGCTGGCGGTCAACAAAGCCGATACGGGCGCGAAGGACGACATCGCCCACGATTTCTATTCGCTCGGGGTCCGCGATCTTTTCCCGATCTCAGCCGAGCACAACCTGGGCATCGATCCGCTGCTCGCGCATGTAACTGAAAATTTTCCGGTCGTCCCGCAAGAGGAACCCGCCACGGCGATCCACGTTGCTATCGTCGGACGCCCGAACGTCGGCAAGTCGACTCTATTGAACGCGCTTACCGGAGAGGAGCGCTCGATCGTGTCGCCGGTCGCCGGCACCACGCGCGATTCGGTCGATGAGCGCGTCAGCCGGAACGGCGTCGATTACCTGTTCGTCGATACCGCCGGCATCCGCCGTAAAGGCAAGACGACAGAGATGACGGAGAAGTTGAGCGTTGTGATGGCGCGCCGCAACATCCGCATGTCGCACGTCGTGCTGTTGGTGATGGACGCGAGCGAAGGGATCCTTGCCCTCGACAAGACAATCGCCGGCTACGCGCACGAAGGCGGGCGCGCGATCGTACTCTGCATCAATAAATGGGATCGAATTCCCGAAGGCCGCAAGCGCGCTTTCGAACGCGATCTCCGCGACGAAATGAAATTCCTGGAATACGCGCCGGTAGTTTTCATTTCGGCTCTGGAAGGGACCGGCGTCAAGAAGCTATTCGAAGTAATCGAAAAGGTCTACGATTCCGCATCGAAGCGTGTAACTACCGGCGAGCTCAACCGCTTCGTCGAATCCTTGCACTTCGAGGAACGCAAGATCAAATACATCACGCAATCGTCGATCCGGCCGCCCACATTTATTGTTTTCACCGACCGCGGCGGCCCGCTCTATTTCTCCCACGAGCGCCATCTCAGCAATCAAATCCGCAAACGGTTCGGTTTCGAAGGCACCCCGGTGGTGGTTAAGACTCGCTCCGGCGAAGGCAAATCCAGCTAAGATGCGGGCGGATTCCTGAAAAGCGGAACGATCCGGTTCTGGTTTGGGAGCGGCTCGAATCTCCTGGAGATCGGATCGCGGTAATACCACCGGCTTCTGAATCGCCGGGCATCGTCATAAGCCTGCCCGTTACATTCGACGCTCCACGAATCGGACTGCCCGATCCCGCTCAGTACCCACGGGTTGGGTTGGCGTGTCTTGCACCGCATGAACCAACGTAAGCGGGGAACTCCGATCCGGGAAGTTGGGAAAATCCCTAGAGTATGGCAAACCAGACAGTACTCTAAACTCCAGCCGACCGCGCGGGCATTGAAATCAACGACGGCATAGGTACGGCAACCGGCTCCAACCCCGCCTTGGCCAGCACCACATAAACCAAAAACCCCGCGATAAAGCTATAAACCACTGCGGGCTGCGCGTACATCTTGATCGCATCCGGAACCGGCAGGAACGGCAAAATCCCCACCAGGAATCCAACCGCCCAAGCCCCGTATCCCGCCCAGTTGATCCCTTGCCTCGGCCCCGGCCATTTCTTCCTCGAAAGCAAATAATCCGCGGCCATCGCCCCGCAAATCGGACCGAATGAAGCTCCCACAATCGTGAAAAACCCAATCAAATTCGCCGCAACGCCCGTCACCGCCAAAACGATCGCGACCGTAACTCCGGCCATTGTCGAAGAGATCCGCGGGACGCCGGGAATCATTGTCGAAAAGCTATTCCCCGCGATAAACGCGCAAAAACACGCTGGCGGAATGGACGCGATCGTGAACAGGAAGAACATCACCGTGGCAAGGCCCCCGCCAATCGCGCCAATCACGCTCGGGTAGGTGAAATCCTTCAACCCCGGCATTAGTCCGTGCGCGCCCGCAACCGAAAGCAGCGGTAATCCCGCCGCATAGAGCACCGCAATCGCGATTCCGGCGAACCCGCCTGTCCGGACGTCGGCCTCATTCCGGCTATTCATCCCGAAGTCGGCCCCGGCGGCGCCCGCCGTGGCAAAAAATCCGACGATCGCCTGCACCAGCAGCGTAAACCCGATGAACGGAGCCGGATTCGCCGGCGCATAACTCGCGATCCCGCTCTTCACGTTGAACAGCACGATCAGAATCATCAGAAACGGAATCAGGTTGAGGAATAGCGAAAGTTTCGCGACGTATTGAATTCCCATCACGCCGATATAAGCCATCGCGTAGCCCCAAATAATTCCAATAACGATGAAGGGAAGACTACCCGGTCCGGCGGTCGAATGAAAGCCTTTCAGAATAAAATCGGCCGCGAAATACGTTCCGACCGCGAACCACCCAATCTGCAGCAGCCCCATCAGCAGCCCGGGCATGATGTAGCCTCCCTTGGCCCCGAAGGTCGAGCTGCCCACCACGTAGAGCGGGAACCCAGTCTTCATGCCCAGCATCGCCGGCACGTAATAGTAGAGGGCATAACAGAGAAGGCCCGCGACAACTACCGCCGCCAGGCACAACCCAACCCCGGCGCGGCTCAGAGTGCCTTCCCCTAGGTTGGCGTAAAACGCGATCCAGAGAAAAATTCCGGCGTAGCTCGGCGCCGTATTCACATACCACGGCGCGCGATTTTTCAGAGGATTCGGAACGGCTTTCGATATGTAGTCCGGCAGCATGGCCGCCAGTATACTACGCGCTGTTGCGTCCCGCGTGCTTACTGTTATAAGCTACAGCCCAATCTCTTTCGAGGAGGCAAGCCGTGTCACACCGCTTCACGCGTTTCATTCTTCTCCTTTTTGCGGGACTGATCTTTCATTCCGGCACTTGGGCCCAGGACGTTCGGGCAAAACTCACCGTCACCGTATCCGATCCCAGCGGAAAGGCGATCCCCAACGCGGATCTGGAATTGCGTAACGTGAGTACGGCCGAGGTTCTGCCCGCCAAGAGCAACGACGATGGGCTCCATTCCTTCCTCTTCCTCCAGCCCGGCGCCTATGAATTGACCGTCGCGGCGGCGGGCTTTAAGACGGCCAAACGCGAAAACATTATTCTCCAAACGTTTCAGGCGAGCGGCATCGACGTAAAGCTCGACGTTGGCGGCGTGTCGGAGAGCGTGACCGTTACGGCCGAGGCCGCTCTTCTGGCGACGGAATCGGCCAGCCGGGGCCAGGTCGTGAGCACCCAGATGGTTGCCGACCTGCCAATCGCGAATAACAACCCCATGATGTTGGGGCAGACACTCGAGGGCGTTTACATGCGGCCTCTCGGGGCGTATACGCAGCCCTGGACGGTGACATCGCAATACATGATCAACGGCGGCCTTATGTCGCTAAACGAATTCCAGCTCGACGGCGCGCCGAACAACCAGCAGCTTGGCGGCAATACCTACGGTTACAGCCCTCCCAACGAAGCGGTGCAGGAGTTCAGCATTCAGGCGAACAGCTACGACGCCCAGTTTGGAAGGACCGGCGGCGGTGTCATCAACGTTACCACAAAATCCGGGACGTCTCAGTTCCATGGCGAGGGCTGGACCTATCTGCAACGCACCGGATGGAACGCCAACAGTTTTCAGAACAATGCCATCGGTTCCCAGCGGGCGCCCGGCCCTCTCACGCAATGGGGGCTGCAATTTTCGGGACCCGCTTACATACCGAAAATTATCCCGAAGAACGATAAATTTCAGATGTTCTATCTGTTCTCCTGGGACCACTACGACGAGTTGCTTCCGAATCCTCTGAACCTTTCCACTCCCAGCCCGGACATGAGGAATGGCGACTTCAGCCACCTGACGAACGCCAACGGCCAGCCGATCGTGATTTACGATCCCGCGAGCGGACACACCGACGCCGGCGGCAACTTTGTTCGCGACCGTTTTCCCGGAAACATGATTCCAGCGAATCGAATCAGCCCGGTCGCGCGCGCGGTTGCCGCTCTCATGCCTTTACCCAACGTAAATACACAAGGTGTCCGGTATTCCACGCAGAACCTTCAATTTCCCGTCAACACGCACGACTGGACATTCTACAACTGGATGGCCAAGGTCGATTTCAACATCGGATCGAAATACCGGCTTTTTGTGCGACCCGCGAGCATGAAGTTCGACGAAGTGAGTAACTATAACGGGATTGTCGGGCCAGGCAAGCAAGGGGGCCAGTTCTCGCGCTTGAACGACGCATTGCTGGTGGATGGCGTGGCGACGCTCAGCCCAACGCTGGTCGTCAATTTGCGCGCGAACTTCTCGCGATTCGTTCCCATCTGGCACAGTCCGGATAACCTTGGCTTCGATCTGACGAAACTCGGGTTACCCGCATCCCTCACTCCGCAACTGGAGCAGCCGGCCCTGTTTGGCCGCTGGGAATTTCAGCAGTATCTCGGCTTAGGACAGACCCTGAGCGCTAATTACACGAACACCTACAGCCTTCAGGGCAGCGTTACAAAGTTCGCCGGAGGACACAATCTGCGTGCCGGTGGGGATCTCCGCCGCACGCATTATCTCAACTACGCTCCGGGGAACACTTTTTATTTCGACAGCTTGTCCGACTGGACGCGACGCGTTTGGAACGATCCCTCGTCGGAGGCCGACAGCGGCGATTCGTTCGCCTCTTTCCTTCTCGGGACGCCCTCCAACGGCTACGCCCAGAATATCGCGCAGCCTTTTTTCCGATCCTGGTATTTGGCGCCCTGGTTCCAGGACGATTGGAAGGTCAACAAGCGCCTGACACTGAACTTCGGCCTGCGATGGGATTTGAACACTCCGCCGGACGAAAAGCACAATCGCGTGAACACCGGGTTCAATACAAAGGCTCCGAATCCTATCGGCCAAATGATCCCCGCGGCGCAGCTGGCGCAATACCCGAATTTCGCGAACCTGACTGGCGCGATCCAGTTCGCCGGCGTGAACGGCAACGGCACGCGCGCGGCCGCGATCGATTACAAAACGATCCAGCCCCGTTTCGGAATGGCGTATCAGATTACGCCCAAGCTGATTTTTCGCGGAGGATACGGGATCTACTACACCAATTTCGAAAGCAACAACATTACGCAGACGCTCGGCTTCTCCAGTCAGACCACGCTGACGACTTCGCTCGACGGGGGGCAGACGCCAATTCAAGGTCTTCTATCGAATCCGTTCCCGGGCGGAGTCGCGCAGCCGTCCGGGTCCGCGCTGGGGCCGCTGACTTTCGCCGGTCAGTCGTTCACGTTCTGGAATCCGAACTACAAGTTGCCTCATGTGCATCAGTTCTCGGCCGGGTTCCAGTTTCAGGTCACGGCGAATTCGATCCTCGACGTTTCGTATATCGGCAGCCGGACCGTCGACGCTCAATCGAATCTAAATATCAACCTTCCGAGCTGGAGCTACGCGAGCCAGTGCGATGTCGCGGGAGGCGGTAAGCGTTCCATTTGCGACGCGCTCGGGACGAACCCCTTCAAAGGCATCGCTCCACTCCTGGGAACCAGCCTCGGTTCCTCCGCGACTTTGAGTCAGTTCAACTTACATCGGCCTTATCCCGAGTTTGGCGATATTACGGAAGCCGGCGTCAACATCGGCAAAATCTGGTACAACGCGCTGCAGCTCAATTACAACCACCGCTTCAGCAAGGGCCTTACTCTGATTACGAGCTACGTTCGCTCGCGGCAGATCCAGCAAACCGGTTTCATGAATCAATATCTCCAGATCCCCCAACGCGGTCCGTATTCGTTCGACCATCCGAATGTGTTCAAGCTTGCCGCCGTGTACGAGCTGCCCTTTGGGAAGGGCCGGCAATTCGCGCTCGGGAACAACTGGCTACTCGATACGGTGTTGGGCGGATGGCAGATCGCGCCATCGGTCTTCCTGCAAAATGGGGAACCCGCAACGCTGCCGGCGAATGCAATTCGCCTGCGGAATTCGGACGCCGGCGGCATAAACTGGAATCAAAATCAGGTCAAAGGGTGGGGGAATTGCGTTTTAAGCAAGGATGTAAACGGAAATACCGCGCCGCTGGCTTATAGTCTCAAGGCCGGATGCAGCGCGACGGACTTCTCCAGCTACGACTGGCTTCTGGTTCCCACGCTTCCGGGTCAGCAGGTTTCACCGAATAACTCCGGCGACCTGCGCATGAAGCCCTACATCGACTCGAACCTGGCAGTTTCGAAGGTCTTCCACATTCGGGAACGAGGAACGGTTCAGTTCCGGGCCCAAGCGACAAACGCTCTGAACCACTTCAACTATTTGACGGCGCGCTTCAACACGAATCCCACGGATTCGGCCTTCGGGACGAGTTTCCCTGCCCAAACACCAGGCCTGGACGCACCGGCACGCGTCATTCAACTCGGGTTGAAAGTACTCTGGTGAAGAGTCCGGTGCAAACAGCCGTCGATCGGGTGATAGGACACAAATCCGCTTATCGGCCGGTTATTACTATGCCGTCAGTCTGGACGGGACTCCATTGGAAACGGCTGAACGGCGGCAAGCGCGTCTTTGAAGACTACCGGGGCCACTCCGATATCCGCGTGGGTCACGATGGCAGATACTATCTCGTGGGGAACCGGAATGACAGCGCGCGCGAAATCAACTTTTGGGTTTCCGCGGACTTGATCCACTGGACCATGTACGCCGACTACACGCCCGGCTTACAAGAAGTCGAAAACCATCCACACCCCTTACAGCGTATCGGCGCTCCGAAGTTCTATCACGACAGGCTGACGTCTCAATACATCCTGATGTGGCACACGCCCAATGAGGAGGGGACGAAGACGGATCCCGAGCGGTACTGGGCAAGCCAACGCACGCTCTATGTACTTTCGAAAGATCTGAAGACTTTTTCCAGTCCGCCAAGGCGGCTGTTTTCCCTACGATTTCGCGACAATCGATGTTGGCGTGCGGCATGACGGCAGGCGTTACTACGCGCTGATTAAGGACGAGCGATACCCGACCCGCGAAGCCCCGACCGGAAAGACAATTCGCACCGATCTCCCGCTAGCGGTGCGACTTACTGGTGGCCGCCTTCGGAATCGAGAAATAGACGGCAGGCGTTAACGCGGGTGGATTGGAAAATGCTCGATCGCCCGCGCGGTTCGCCTTTTCCTTGACGCGGCGATGAAGTACAAAACCACGCCCGCCGCCATAATTATCAGGCCGATGGACAACGCGCTCACGGGGCCGATCCGCTCATCCCGGTTCTTTATGAATGCCACAATCAGCAACGCGGCAGGTCCAATTCCAATGAGTATCGCGCCCCACAACCCGCCCGGAATCGTGAATGGCCGGCGCAGATCGGGTTCGCGCACGCGCAACACGGCCAACGCGGCAAACTCCAGAATGAGGCTTGCGCCGTAAAGCAGAATATCGAGCATTAACAGCCTGTCGAAGTTCAGCCCCAACGCGGCGGTCCACGCAATCCCGCAAACCACCAGCGATACCCACGGCACGCCATTCGGTAGCTCGCGCAGGAACACTCGGGGCGCGTAACCTTCTTGAGCCATGACTGGCGGCACACGTGAATAGGACATCGTCAGAGCGTTGACGCTCCCGAAAGCGCCGATCAGCGAACCGATCACGACCGCGATGCCAAGCGCCACGCCAAGTCCAGGCCCAGCCACCAAAGTAGCGATGCCGGCCCAACTTCCCGTGGCCCAATCGGCCGCGGGGATACCCGTGCGCCAAACCGCCCCGATGGGAATAACGTAAGAGAGGACGATTGCCGCGAGTGTCACCATCATCACGCGCGGGTATGTTTTTTGCGGATTCTCGACTTCTCCCGCCACCGTCGAGGCGTTGTCCCATCCCATGTAATTCCACATCGCGACCATGACGCCCGAGAGTAAATCGCGATGAGCCGCGGCGTGGTTGCCGGCCGCAAGCTCCGTTCCCGCATGACGGAACAGAGCAAAAATGGCGATCAGAAGAAACGGAATCAGCAGCACGACGCCCATCAATATCGCTCCGCCGCCCACGGGTCTCGCTCCCAGCGCGTTCCATGCGACGCAGGCGGCGATGACCAGCGCGCCAATCCAGATCCCGTTGCTTCCCTGCGTGGCGGGCGGCCAGATTCTCCCCAACGAGAGGACAAACGCCGCCGGATACGCCGCCATATCGAACACGCTCGATGCCAGCGAGAGCCACGCTTCCTGAAATCCCCAGAACGGCCCCAACGCACGGTGCACCCAAACGTAAAATCCGCCTTCCGCGGGAATTGCCGCCGAGAGTTCTCCCACCATAAGGGCCGTCGGCAAGCTCCAGATCAACGGGACAATCAACAGCGTGAGCAGCGCGATGCCGTATCCGGACTGCTGGACCAATTCTTCCAGGCCGTACGCGCCGCCGGACACCATGAAATAGGTGGCGGCGGCGAGCGGGATGAGTCTTAACTTGCGCGTTGAGATACTAGTTCAGCAGCTTGGCCTGCCGCAGGTATGCCGGGGTATCCAGATCGTCGTCGAACAGCACCGATGCGGCGGGTTCCGGCTGCTGCATGTCAAGAATCGGTTCGGGCGCGGGTGCCGGAATTTGCTCGGGAACGGGAAACCATTCATGCGAGGGCGGGGCCGCCGGTCTTGCGATGAAGACCTCTACGGGAGCGGCATGCCCGCGGAATCCGGTCGCGATTACGGTGATTTTCACCGCATCCCCCATGGCGTCGTTGGCGATCACGCCGAAGTTGATCTGCGCCTCGTCGCAATCGGCGGCGTCGCGAATGATCGAGCACGCCTCGTTAAATTCATGCAGGCTGAGATTGCTCGATCCCGTGATGTTGATCAGAATACGGCGCGAGCCCCGGATCTTTGTGTCTTCGAGCAGCGGGCAATTGATCGCCTGCCGCGCGGCCTCGGCGGCGGCGTTTTCGCCTTTCGCGAAAGCCGTGCCCATCATGGCGTGGCCCATGCCGAGCATCGTCGCCCGGATGTCCGAGAAGTCGAGATTGATGAGACCGGGCGTCACGATGATGTCGCTGATGCCCTGCACCGCCTGGCGCAGAATGTCGTCGGCGAGGCGGAACGCCTGCGCCACGCTGGTCCCGCGCGGCGCGATCGCAAGCAACCGGTCGTTCGGTATCGTAATCAGAGTATCGACGGTGGCCGCGAGGTCGTCGGAGCTTCGATCCGCCGCTTTCATGCGTTTAACGCCTTCAAACCCAAATGGCTTGGTGACCACCGCGACTGTAAGGGCGTCCATCTCTTTCGCAAGCGAAGCAACCACCGGCGCCGCGCCCGCTCCGGTGCCGCCGCCCAATCCGGCCGTCACGAAGACCATATCCGCGCCGTGCAGCAGTTCGATAATGCGCTCGGTATCTTCGAGCGCCGCTTGACGGCCGATGTTCGGGTCGGAGCCGCAACCGAGCCCGTTCGTGATCTTGGAGCCGATCTGAATCTTGCTCGGAACGCGCGACGCCGCAAGCGCCTGCGCGTCCGTATTCATGACGTGGAACTCGACCCCGTCAAGCCCTTCTTCCATCATTCGCGCCACGGCATTGCAGCCGCCGCCGCCCACGCCGAACACCTTAATCCGCGCGCCCTTTCGGGTCTCTTCCTGCAGTTCGTATTTCAGCGCGTCGTTACTCGCGCCGTTCCCCATGCTGATTAGCGACATGACGATTCTCCCCTTTATCTTCGCGATTACCTTAAAATTCTTCCGAGCATTCCGATCGATTCGCGGTCGAGATCGAGGTGCGTGTGCAGCCGCGCGGCGTACATTGAGAGTCCCGCCGCGGTGCACCAGGACGGGTCCTGCAGCTCTTCAGGCCAATCCATGAATCCGGTTGCCAGCCCTAGCCGCGCCTGGCAATCGAGCACGCCTTCCGCCGCGTCGCACATCCCGTGGAGCTGCGCCGCGCCGCCCGTCATCACTATGCCGCCCCCCAACGCGCGCTCCATGCCGACTCGCGCCAGTTCGCGCTTCACCAGGCGGAACAGTTCTTTCGCGCGGACTTCCAGAATTTCATTTAGCTGCCGCCGGGAAGCCTCGCGTGGATCGCGCTCCCCGCGGATCGGAAGCTCGATCAAGCTGTTCAGCGCCGTCGATTCCGCGATCGCGCTGCCGAAATCGTGTTTGATCAGCACGGCGTCTTCGTAGCCGATCCGGAGGAAATGGGCGATATCCCTAGTAAAGTGATCGCCGCAGATCGCGAGGCTGGAGGCAAGCTGGAGCGCGTCCCCATGATAGACGACCAGTTCGGTCGAGTGCGCGCCGATATCGATCGCGGCGATTCCATTCCGGCGATCTTCGGGCAGAACGGCGGCGTAGCATGCGGCCAGGCCGCCGAAAACAGTTTCGTCGACGGCGAGCTGCGCCTGATTGACCGCCCCAATCAGAGCATTGTGTTCCTGGATCGACACGGTTATCAAGTGCGCGTTCGCTTCCAGATTCGAAGCGAGCATCTTGCGCGGATCGCGATGGCCGGGATGATCGTCAATCGCGAAATCCTGAGGGAAGATCTGCAGGACCATGCGATCTTCCTGAAGCTGCACATTCAGGGCGCGCTCCAGGGCACGATTGACGTCGCGCTGTTCGAGCTCGCGCGGGCGGCCGACGTCAAGGCGGCTTCGCGTATTGGCGCCACGAACCGTGAGACCGCCAAAGCCGATGGTGACATTTTCGACGGAGACCTGCGCGTCGGTCTCGGCGAGCCGCACGGCTCGCGAGATCGATTCGGAAACCGCCTGCTGATCGGCGATACAGCTCCTGGACCAACCGCGCGATTCCACGATTCCGCGGCCAAGGAAGCGGAGACGCGAATTCTCAAGCGCGCCGATGACACAGCGAGTGTAAAGGCTGCCGGGATCGACGCCCACCGCAAGAAATTGCTTATGGCTCATAGCGATGTGGCGTACGCACGCCTGCGTGCCGCGTCCCCACTCATGGGGACGCCTTTCAAGACGCGGCGGACATAGTTACTTTGTGATAATCCGGTCATCCAGCCTCAAGTCGAAGGTCGAAATGCCGCCCGAGCGGCTCTTGATCTCGGCGTAGTGATTCAGAAAGTTCTCATAGCGCGACCCGTAATTCCGGTCGCCCATCCAAAGCTCGACGGCGCGCCCTTGCACCTGCGTCGTCAGCCGCAAGTCCGCGACGTTCGAAGCGTCCACTTCCGAAATATCCTTTGCGGCGCTTTTCTCCAGGCCATCCAGAAGCCGCAGCATGGCATGAACCCGGTCGCGGCGGTCGCGCTCATTTTGGTCCTCCGTTATGCCGTTGAGAACGGGAAACTCGAATCGCCGGCGGGGCGGCGAAAGCAGCACGCCCTGCGTATCGATCAGCGCGTAGCGGCGCGCGGGCAAAATTACAAACGCGACAGGTTTGCGTTCGTGGATGCGCACGATCACCCGATTGGGCCAGATACGCGATAGCGACGCATCTTCCACCCAATCGATGGCGAGAAGGCGGCGGCGGCGCTCGGCAAGCGGCAGGCGGAAAATGCTGCGGCCGCCATCCGCCGCGAAACTCTGCAAAATTCTAGCGCGCGAAGCGTTCTCGATGCCTTGCAGTTCGGGCTGGTTCATTTCGAAGCGCGAACCGGTCATTGCGAACCGCTGCACTTTGCGGGCCGCCACCCCGGACGTTACCAAAACGGCCAACCACGCGCCGAGCGTCAGCCACGGCCGCCAACGCACTTTCGTGGGCTTAATTTCCTTACCCACGGCGCAGGCCCTCCAATATCTTGCCGGCCGCCTGCCAGACATTCCCGGCGCCTAGCGTGACGACCATGTCTTTGTCTTTCACATCGGCCAGAATCGCTTCGACTCCGTTTTCGATCGACGGCGCGTAAGCCACCGAACGATGCCCGAATTGCCGGATGCGATCCACCATGGCCGCGGCCGTCACGCCGGGAATCGGCTCTTCCGACGCGGCGTAAATATCTAGCACATGCACGCGGTCGGCCTGGTGAAAGGCGCTCGCGAACTCGTCCATCAAATGCATCGTGCGAGTGTAGCGGTGCGGCTGAAACAGGACATGAATGCGGCGCGGATCGCACGAGCGGGCGGCGGAAAGCGTTGCCCGGATCTCCGTCGGATGATGCCCGTAGTCGTCGATTACGGTGACGCCGCGCTCTTCTCCGCGAAGCTGGAAACGGCGATCGACTCCGCTAAATGTCTCGAGACCCGCGCGGATCGAGTCCGGCTGCACGCCCAACTCCAAGGCCACGGCCACCGCGGCAGTCGCATTCAGCACGTTGTGTTCGCCCGGCACCGCCAAATGAAAAGCGCCGAGGTCCGTATCGCGAAAATGCAAGCGAAAGGTACTTGAGAAAGGACTGCATTTGACGTCGCTCACCGCAAGATCGGATTGCGCGCTCTTGCCGTAAGTAATGGTCCGCCGGCGGACTTCGGGAAGAATGCTCTTCACGTTGTCATCGTCGAGGCAGACGATTACCGCGCCATAAAACGGAACTTTGTTGACGAATTCGAGAAAGGAATTGCGGATATCGTCGAGCGAAGAATAGCAATCCAGATGCTCGCGGTCGATGTTGGTCACCACCGCTAGAATGGGCGCGAGCTTGAGAAAAGAACGGTCGCTTTCGTCGGATTCGACCACCAGAAAATCGCTGCGGCCCACGCGGGCATTCGAGCCGCCCATCGTTCCCACCTTGCCGCCCACGACCACCGTCGGATCGAGACCCGCGTGGTTCAGGATGGTCGCGACCATGGAGGTGGTTGTGGTCTTGCCGTGGCTGCCCGCGATCGCGATTCCGTATTTCAGGCGCATTAACTCGGCGAGCAGTTCCCCCCGGGGAATCACCGGGATCGCCAGGCGGCGCGCTTCCTGAACTTCGGGATTCCGTTCGTCCACCGCGGAACTCACCACCAGCGCCTTCGCGCCGCCGAGATTCGACGCGTCGTGCCCTTCGAACACGCGCGCGCCGAGCGCCGCCAGGCGGTCGGTGGTGGGCGTCAGCTTCAGATCCGAACCGGAAATGGTGTAGCCGAGATTTAGCAGCACTTCGGCGATGCCGCTCATGCCGATCCCGCCGATTCCCGCGAAATGCAGATGCTGCTTGCGAAAAAACATTTCCCTAGTGTATTGTTCCGGCTATCGCCCCCGGTGTCAATCGGAATCTTCATTTTCCGCGCGCTACTTCTTCCAGAATTTCCGCCGCGCGCCGGGCGGCTCGCGGATGGGCCAGTTTTCGCGCCGCATTTCCCATGCTTTCGAGAGTTTCCGGCTCCTTCGCCAGAGCGCTCGCGATTTCGAAGAATTTTCCGCCCGTCCACTCGCGATCGAGCACGAGCCGGGCCGCGCCGGCTTGTTCGAAAGCTTCGGCGTTGCGAAGTTGATGCTGATCGGCGGCGAACGGGAACGGGATCAGTATTGAGGGCTTGCCGGCCGCCGCCAGTTCGGCAACGGCCCCCGCGCCCGATCGGCAGACAATCAGATTCGCTTCGGCAAACGCGGCCGGCATGTCTTTTATGAACGCCTTGACTTCGCCGGCGCACCCGCTTTCCGCAAACTCCCTTTGAACGGAATCGAAACCGGCGGAACCGGTCTGGTGCAGAAACCGGACGGGCAGTCCCGATTCCCGGAATAGCGGCCAGCTGGCACGCGCGGCCTCGTTCAATGTGCGGGAGCCTTGGCTGCCGCCCGTTATCAGGACCGAGAAGGCGGCGTCCTTCGGCTCGGGCGCAAGCCGGAAAAAAGCTTCGCGCACGGGAACTCCGGTGACCTCCGTTTTGCCCCGCGGGAAGTAAGAGCCGGTCGATTCGAAACCGATCAAAGCGCGGGAAACGAATCTTGCGATGCGGCGATTGGTGAAACCGGGAACCGCGTTCGGCTCCATCACCACTACCGGGATGCGGCGCATCAATGCCGCGAGAACGGGCGGTCCGGCGACATAGCCGCCCATGCTGAAGACGGCCGCGGGGCGCGCGGTCCCCATGCGGCGCGTTTGCTGTCCCGTGCCGCGCATGAGTTGGCGAAGGCTGATAAGCTTCTGCATCGTTCCAACGCTTTTTAGACCGCCGATCGAGATGTACTCGATGCGAAAACCGGCCGCCGGTACAAGCCGCGCCTCGATCCCGTTTTCCGTTCCGACAAACACGGCTTCATGGCCCCGATCCCGTAACTCTTGCGCGACGGCGATCAGCGGGATAACATGTCCGCCCGTGCCGCCGCCCGCCATTAAAAACTGCATCGTCCTGTGGCGCGGGCACTCTTGCCTGCCGTGCCGACACTCGTGTCGTCACTCTTTCCGAGGCCTGATCCCGCTCGCATGTGTCCACACGATTGTGGACACGGCAGGCAAGAGTGCCCGCGCCACATGCTCACCCGGCATGCTCCGAGACGTTTTGCAAAATTCCCAGGAGTGCCAGCGTACTCAGCAACGAACTGCCGCCGAAGCTGATCATCGGCAGCGGAATCCCTTTGGTCGGCACCATCCCCAGCACCACGCTCATGTTCAAGAACGCTTGCACCACCAGCAGCACCGTAATGCCAAGCGCCAAATATCTGCCGAACTCATCCTGGATCAAAACCGCCGCCCGGATGCCCCGCCATAAAATAATTCCAAACCCGAGAAGTATCCCGACCGAACCGGTCAGCCCCCACTCCTCGCTCACCACCGCGTAGATGAAATCCGTGTGCGCTTCCGGCAAATACAGCAATTTCTGCTTGCCCTGCATGGGACCCTGACCCAGCGGGCCGCCCGCCCCCACGGCGATTTGCGACTGCAACGCCTGGTATCCGGTGTCGCGCGTCGTAAGCGATTTCTGCATATAACTCTTCAGGCGCGTCTTCAAGTTACCGCCGGGATCCATCTTGTCGACCATCTTGTAACCCGGATCGAAAAACTCGACCACGCGCGCGACCCGGTATGGCTTCGACACCACGAAGAAAACCATGCCGATCATTGAGATTCCGATCACGATGGCACAGTAGCGCCTCTCCAATCCCGCGACGAAGAAGACCGTGGCCGCGGTCGCCATCAGGACGATTGCCGTCCCCAGATCCGCTATGACCACGCCAACGCTCAACAATCCAACCGCCATCGAAGCGGGAATCAGCGTGTGCTTGTCGTTGATCGCCTTCAGCCGGAGCGCCACGAAAAACGCGAGAAAGATCACCATCGCCGGCTTGGCGAGTTCGGAAGGTTGCACGCCGATTAGCCCCAAGCGAATCCAGCGGTGCTGCTGCCGGTCGATGAAATAGACCGCGAACAGCAACATGAGCGCGAGGCCAATGCACGCGAACGCGACGCTCGGATTTTGCAATTTGCGGTAGTGCGTTCTCTTGAGCAGCATCATCACGCCGAGCGCCGCCGCCATCCAAAGCACCTGTCGTTCCACGAAGTAATAGCTTGAACCCAGCTTCAATTGGGCCATCACGGACGATGCGCTAAAGATCATGAGCGCGCCGAAGAAGACCATGAATACGGTCGTGCCGAAGAGTGTCCAGTCGGTCTTAAGTTGTTGTGCCATGGGACTTGGGATTGAGTGCCATTACGAGTTCCTTAAACGCTCTGCCGCGATGCTCGAAGCTCTGAAATTGATCGAAGCTGGCGCAGGCCGGCGCGAGCAACACGGTGTCGCCCGGGGCCGCTTGCCGGTAGGCCTCGCGGACTGCGTTATCGAGCGTGCCGGATGCAATCAGCGGGACCGCGTTGCCGAGGTCCTCCCCGATCTTCCGGGCGGCCTTGCCGATCAGCAGCGCCGCGCGCGCTTTGGCCTTCAGAGGCGCGCGAAGCGACGTGTAGTCGCTGCCCTTATCTTTTCCGCCGAGGATCGCCCAGAGTCCGCCCGAAAAGGATTCGAGGGCCTTCAAAGTGGCGTCCACGCTGGTGGCTTTCGAATCGTTGTAGAAATCGACGCCGCTTACATTGCGAACGAACTCGAGCCGGTGTTCCACTGCGCGGAAGCTGTTTAGCGCTTCCGCGATTGCCGTTTCTTTCACTCCGGCCAGCCGCGCGGCGGCCGCGGCGGCCATGGCGTTCTCGATGTTGTGTTGCCCCCGGACCGGCAGCCCGTTTACCGGCAGCCGCGTGCGATTGAACCATACGACTGTTCCCCTGGTGAGCGCCGCGAACCTCGCGCATTCCGGATCGCTCTCGTTCAGCACGGCGAAATCGTCCGCCGATTGCGTGCGGAAGAGATTGCTCTTGGCGGAGGCGTAGTTCTCCAATGTGTGGTGGCGGTCGAGATGATTCTGAGTGACGTTCAAGCATACGCCGACGTTCGCCCGGAAGGTGCGGATCGTCTCGAGCTGGAAACTGGAGAGTTCGAGCACGTTCCACTGATCGGGGCGCGACGATTTCGTCATCGCGGTAACCGGAGTGCCGATGTTGCCTCCCACCTGCGCGGGCACTCCAGCGGTACGCAAGATGTGGGCCACCATTGCCGTCGTGGTAGTTTTTCCGTTCGTGCCGGTAATGCCGATGGTCGGACCTTGCAGATCGGGAACGGCCAGTTCGACCTCCCCGATGACGTTGCGCCCGCTCAAGCCCGGCAAGTCGGACGGAACGCCGGGCGAGAGTACGATTAAGTCGAAATCCGCGAATTGGATTTCACTTTGCAGGTGGAATGGCACGTGCCATAGCGCGAGCGCTTCGCCCGCCTTCGGGATTTGGTCGAGAGGCCGCATGTCGGCCGCGGTCACTCTCGCTCCGTGTTCGATCAGAAACTCAACGCTCGCCAAACCCGATTTCTCCATCCCGATCACCAATGTGGCGCGGGCACTCATCGCAGCTTCAACGTGGTTAGCGCGAACAGCGCCAGCACCAATCCCGCTATCCAAAACCGCACGATAATTTTCGATTCCTGCCACCCCAGCGCCTCAAAGTGGTGGTGCAACGGCGCCATCTTGAAAATTCTCTTCTTCCTCAACTTATAACTGCCCACTTGTAAAATTACCGATAGCGTTTCCATCGCGAAAACGCCTCCAATGAAAATCAGCAGAATCTCCTGCTTGATCAAAATGGCGACAACCCCCATCGCCCCGCCGAGCGAGAGCGATCCCACGTCGCCCATGAAAATGTCGGCGGGATGCGCGTTGTACCAGAGGAACCCGATGCTCGCTCCAGTCATCGCGCCGCAAAATATTGTGAGTTCGGCGGTGTTGGGGTTGCGCGCCAGCCCCAAATAATTGGCGAATTCGCGATGCCCACCCGCATACGTGAGCACCGTCAACGCGCTCGCCGCGATCACCATCAAACCGATCGCCAGACCGTCCAAACCGTCCGTAAGATTGACCGCGTTCGAAGACCCCACGACCACAAACACCACGAATAAGAAAAAAAAGACGAATGCAAAGGGATATGTGAGCGGGTTCCGCAGCAGCGAATGGATCAGGAGGTCCGGCTGGAATTGTTTGAAAAACGGGATATTCATCTGCGTCGAATAGTCGTTATGCGACCGCATGATCGCGAGCACCGCCGTGAGGACGCCCGCGAGCAAGATCTGCAATCCGAATTTGCCCCTGCTGGTTAGACCCAAATTGCGTTTTTTCAGGATCTTCGCGTAGTCGTCCACAAAGCCGATCGCCGCGAAACCCAAGAGGCCGAACATCGCGATCCAGACGTAGATGTAGCGCAAATCGGCCCACAGCAGTGTCGGCACCACGATGGAGATGACGATCAACACGCCGCCCATCGTCGGCGTTCCGGCTTTTTTCCGATGCGACTGCGGACCGTCTTCCCGAATGTGCTGGCCGATCTGAAGCTGACGCAATTTCGCGATCAGCCACGGCCCCAGCGCGATGCACAAGAACAGCGCGGTGATGCCGGCGAATGCCGTCCGGAACGTAATGTAGCGAAATACGCGAAACGGGCCGACCGTCGGAAAAAGCCGCTCGTAGAGCAGGTAGTAGAGCATTAGGTCTCCAGGACCCGGTTCATCGCTCGTTCCACCCGCACGCCCCGCGATCCTTTGAATAGGATCGCATCGCCGTCCCGCAAATACTCTCGCAAAAAGCCGCCCGCGCTCGCGGAATCCTCGAAAAAGTACGCGGCGCCGCCCGGCAATCCCGCCACGATGGCCTCGTCGACCATATGGCGTGCGGCGCCGCGTATCCCAATGAGCACCTCAATTCCGCTTTCCGCGATGTATTTTCCGATCTCGCGGTGCAAGCGCTCGGCCGATTGCCCGAGTTCCAGCATCTCCCCCAGAACAGCCACGCGACGTCGCGCCGCCGTGGATTGCAGCACATCGATCATGGCGCGCGCTGCCTCCGGGTTGGAGTTATAGCAATCGTTCAAAATGGTTAGCCCGTTGTGCTGGATGCGCTGCCCGCGCATGTTGCCCAGCGGGAGAGCGCGCACCGGCTCCCTCAGTTTTTCGGTTTCGATTCCGAACACGTGTGCCACCGCGATTCCCGCAAGCACATTCGAGACGCCATGCAATCCGGCAAGCGGACTTTCGAAATCCACGCCGAGGCACCGGAAGCGCGCGCCGGTGCTGGTG
This sequence comes from Bryobacteraceae bacterium, assembly GCA_051003795.1. Classification (GTDB taxonomy): domain Bacteria; phylum Acidobacteriota; class Terriglobia; order Bryobacterales; family Bryobacteraceae; genus JALYXS01. Next base: position 44,068 of record JBPCKZ010000044.1, read on the forward strand.
AGTTCGACATCTTCCGCGCGAATGGCAGCGTGTTCCGAGAGTCCGTAGGTCACGACCGGACCGCGATGCGGGAATCCAGCGACGCGCGGATCGTCCGCATTCAGAACGGCGGTTCCGCCTTCGAGTTCGTCGATTATCTCGCGCTTGGCGAGAGCGATGTCCTCAATGGAATTGAAGAATTCTATATGCGCGTAGCCGACGTTGGTAATCACGGCGATGTTCGGCCGCGCAATGCGCGCCAGCTCGCGGATCTCCCCGGCGTGATTCATTCCCATCTCGAGCACGGCAACGCGGCAATCGTCGGGCAACCGCAGGATGGAGAGCGGAACGCCAACGTGGTTGTTAAGATTGCCGATTGTCTTCCCGACGGGAAGTTCGGAAGCGAGCAGATGCGCAACGATGTCTTTCGTCGTGGTCTTTCCCGCGCTCCCTGTAATCGCGACCACTTGGCCGCCCCATTGCGCGCGCGCCCTTGTTGCGAGATCTTGGAGTGCAACGAGTGTATCGTCCACGCGAATAAGATTGCCGGGGCCTTCGAACCGATGTTCGACAACCGCCGCGACTGCGCCCCTTTCGAAAGCGGCGCGAACGTAATTGTGCCCCTCGCGCAATGCAAAGAAGAGATCGCCGGGCTGAAGCGTACGCGTATCGACGCTCCATCCGGCG
>JBPCKZ010000045.1:0-37059 GCA_051003795.1 Bryobacteraceae bacterium
GGCTACCGCCGCGAGGCGGAGTCTGAAAGAAGCGTGTAGCGAATGTGCGAGTCGATGGACAAGAACCGGGTACAAGGCGTTAGCGTCGGACGAGCGGGCAACTTACCGCGAAGTCCATATCCATCAAAGATGCGAAGCGTAGATCCGGCGGCTGTGCACGGAAGACGGTTGAGCTTACCCCAGGAGATCTGCTCTGTGTCGCGGTGGCGACTGAAGTTGTCGCAAGGCAACCTGACCGCAGGGCAGAGGTCAGCAGAGGGCATACCCTGAACTCAACGCGGCTCAGCAGACGGCCGGCCGCGTCATGAAGGAGCAAATCCGTGGGCTGCCGGCACCGCGGGCGGCACTGGCCCCCGCAAACCCCAGAGATCGCGTTCAGCCATACTCACGCTCAAGGCGCAAACCGGTAGCCCACCCCTCTTACCGTATGGAAATGCCTCGGCGTCTGAGGGTTCTCCTCCAATTTTTGCCGCAACAAAGACACATGCACGTCGATGGTTCGGGACGAGACCGCCGATTGATACTCCCAAACATCCTTAAGCAGGTCCTCGCGGGAAACTACTTCGCCCCGGTGATCGATCAGGTATCGGAGTAACTGTAACTCTTTCCCCGCCAGGTTTACCCGGGTGCCGTTCTTGATTACCTCGCCCCTCTCGAAATCCACTTGCACGTTGCCGAATTCGAAGCGAGTCACCGGCGGAAGGTCGTTTTTTTTCACGCGCCGCAGCAGCGCTTCCACTCTTGCCAGTAACTCGGATGGCTCGAAGGGCTTTACCAAATAGTCGTCCGCGCCAATCTTGAGGCCTTGTACACGGTCCTGCACCTGAGTTCGCGCGGTCAACATAAGAATTGCCGTAGCCACGCCGTGTTGCCGAAGCTCTTTGCAGACCTCGAAGCCGCTCTTGCCGGGCAGCATCACGTCCAAAACGATCAAATCGAACCGCGTGTTCAGCGCTTTCTGAAGGCCCGCCAGCCCGTCGAGCGCGGTTTCAACAACGTGCGACTCCGCTTCGAGCAGATCGACGAGCGTCAGTACAAGCCCCGGCTCATCCTCAATCAGCAGAATTTGCGAACTCATGCGTTTCTTCAAGCGGGGCGGCGGGGATGCGCATCAGGAACTCGGTTCCCTTTCCGGCTTCGCTCCGCACCGCAAGCGCGCCTCCATGCGCTTCGAGAATGCGCTTCGCCAGGCTTAAGCCCAGGCCGGTGCCGTGGACTTGGTCCGCCATCGCTCGCTGGCCCCTGTAAAACGGATCGAAGATCTTTCCGATCTCACCCGGCGGAATGCCCGCCCCGCGGTCCGCGATGGCAATTTCCACCATCGGCCCGTTGCGGTCATGCTCGACGGAGGCCGAGACCCCAATCCAATCGCCCGTACCGTACTTGGCGGCATTGCTCAATAGGTTTTGCAGAGCGATCTTGAGAGTAGTTGGATCGCCTGAAATCGCCGGGAGTCCGGCCGCAATGTGTTTCTCGATCGCGCATCCGGACTCCGGCTCCAAAGCATCCTCGATCAACTCGTCCACCTTCAAAGGCCGCCGTTCTCCGATCACGCGCCCGGCTTTCACATTGGCGAAACGGAGCACTTGGTCCACGACGCTGGTCAGCTTCTGGCTTTCCTCCTGAATCAAGGCGCCATAGCGTTGCACGCGCGCCGGATCGCTCGATATCTTGCCTTGTAAGTTGTGTCCGGCCGTCCGCATTACGGTCAGGGGCGTTCGCAACTCGTGCGAGACGCCGGCCACGAACTCCATTTGGAGCTCGGCCAGTTTTTGGGCGCGGCGCGTGAAGCGAATCAGGGCCGCCACGGTCGCCAGAATTAGCAGAAGTATCCCAGCCATGGCCGCTAAATTGCGCGTCCTCGCTCTCGCAACCACGGCCTCCACGGATCCAGCGCGATAGCGAACCAGTAATTGCCAGCGGCCCCGGTTGGCATTTGCCAATTCGGGCGCGGGACCGCCATCGCGGTCCCGCCGCCAACCGCCCCGCATTTGTCCGAAGCCCGTCTTGCTTGGGCCGCCGGGCCTCGCAAGACCTCGAAAACCAAAGCCGCGAAAGATCTGCCCGCGGTCCACCTCGAACAGCCGGACGGAAGCGTCCGGGTTGGCGCCGATCGTGCCAGGATCCTCGGGTCCCGATCGATAGATCACGGTGGAAGGGCTTTCCCGCATCACAACCGCCGCCTGGTAATCGGCGGCGCCACCCGCAAGATCCCGCTGCAGCAGTTCGGGAATCGTCGAATTTCGCACGACATCGAGATCGACCTGCAGAAGCAGCCACGCCGCTTCGCGCCCGAACGGGGAATCGCCTTTCTCGCGGCTGAAGATCGGGATATCGATCAGGTCCGGCTCATCGTCGGTTGCCGCGTTGGGCGGCCGGCGCTCACCAGGCGAGAGCCTCGCGGCGAGCCGGTCCTCAACGGGGGCCCAGGCCGCGGGCCAGCCCGTTGTTTCGAAAACGCCGGTTTCGAAATTCAGCGTTCGCAGCCGAAGCGATTGCCCGTCGGGGACGGCGAGCGAGATTCGCCGGAACAGGCGGTTCTGGCGGCTCGAATCCTTCCACTGCATGTATCTGGTTGCGACTTGTCGTTCGCGCGCGGGTTGGTCGGGAGCGGGATCGTTGGGTATAACGGCAGAAGCGGCGGCGGTCAGTTCGTTATTGAAATCCCGGCTGAGCCGCAGAACGCTGGTATGCAGGGCGGCTTGCAGCCGTTCCCGTTCCGCGCGGCTGACCTCGTCGATCCAACCGTATTGAAGCACTCCCAGAACCGCGGTGAGGATTGCGAGCGCGCCCATGAACAACCACGCCAACAACGAGGAAAGATAAGCGCCGCGGTTGTTCGGGTCGTTACTCATAAACCGGCTAAGGATGGAACTCCCTCAACAGTAACCCGGTTCGCCGGATTATTATGTGGGCGTGGTTTGCCGTTTGTGGGTTTGCCGTTTAAAGCTATGATGAAACGAGCGGCATTCCCGCCGCGTACCAGAAGCTAATGAACCGTCCCGCTTTCGTCCCATTGCTCGCGTTCGCGAGCGGATGCCTGTTCCTGGTTTCGGCGCAGGAGGGCGATGTCACCTTTCGCAGCGACGTTTCGCTGGTCCGTGTGGACGCGCAGGTTGTGGATCGGGATAACCGCGCGATCACCGGCCTTCGGGTGGAGGATTTCATACTTCGGGAGGACGGCAAGCCTCGGGAGATCCGCAATTTCGCCAGTGAGAACATGCCCGTCGATTTCCTGCTGTTGCTCGACGTGAGCGCCAGCATGCGGCCGCATGTCGAGCGCATGGCGTCGGCGGCCCATCAGGCGTTCCGGGCGCTCGGCGAGAAAGATCGCGTGGCGATTATGGTTTTCGACCGTTCGACGCGCGTGCGGCTTCCATTCCGCGATAACCGCGACGACGTGGAGCGCGAAATCGAGCGGCTGCTCCGGCAGGAACACTTTAACGGCGGCACCGACATCACGCGCGGCATGCTCGACGCGGCGGCTTACCTGGCGCGCGAAGGGCGGCGCGACGCCCGGCGGGCCATCGTAATTCTTACCGACGATCAGACGGAACGCGACCGCGACGAAGAAGGCGTTTCCCGCGCTCTCGAAAACGCGAATGTCGTGATGAGCGCTCTGCTCGCGCCCGATGCGATGGCGAATCGGATGGGTTATCCGGGCGGTGGCGGCGGCATGGGACGGCGGCGCGGCGGCATGGGCGGACCACTGGGCGGAATTATCCTCGGGGGCGGCGGCGGCGGACCCTGGGGCGGCGGCGGGGGAGGCGGTGGCGGACGCAATGGCGGGGGTGGAATGCCTCGATCCGGGTCGCATACGCAGTCCGCCGGTACGGCTGAAATTGCGCGCCGCTCCGGAGGCGATAGCCTGCAGGTGGACGACGCTTCGGCGCTTGAGACCACGCTCACCCGCATCCGGCAGCGCTACGCGCTGTACTTTTACCGGCCGGAAGCGGTAAAGCCCGGGCAAGAGCGATCCATTCAAGTGGAATTGACCGACGCGGCGCGGCGCCGTTATCCCGATGCCAGCGTGCGATACCGGCAGCTTTATTCCGGCGATTCCGGGAGCGCCCCGTCCCAGGTAACCGATACCGAACGTCCTCACCTGCACCGGAGGGAGGTAGGAACGGAGGCGACCGCGGACCGGACGGCCTCCTCCGCGGCCACGCCGGAAGCCGCTCCGGTTTCCCGGCCGGGATGGCGGCGCGTGGACGGCCCGGGCGGATCTTCGGGTCCGATGATCGATGCGGATAGCGCTGCGGATCATGGGGCGGACCATGCGGCCGACCAAACTTCTCATCCGGCCGGTTGGCGCCGTATCAAGCCCGGCGAACAACCCTAAGGTAATCCAAGCAGTTTCGCCGGGTTCACCTTAGACATCCGGTCGATGTCGGCTTCGGAAATGCCGTTCCTTTTCAGTTCGGCGAAGAAACGTAGCAGCCCATCGGGATGCAGCGGATTCCCAACCTGTCCAAGGTCGCTTGAAAGAATGCAAAACTCCGGACCCACTTGGCGGATCGCATCCACGTAATCCCCTATCGTCAACTCCGGCTTCTTTCCAGGCTGCGCTGAAAGCAGGGCGTTGGACACGAACTCTATGTAAGCCCCCATCCGCGCCGCCTCCCGCATCTCCGCAATGCTCATGCGCGTCGGCGCGATCATCGCGTGCGTCACCACCATATGCGCCACTCCCTGACGCGCGCCATCTTGAAGCAGCATTAAGCACTCGCGCGAAGAAGAATGGCCGGTAGCGAGCACCAGACGGTTCTTCGCGATAATGGAGATCACGGCGATCGTTTCCGGCAACAGGCGCCCGTCTTTTGACACCGAAACAAAAGGGCGGGATTCCTTCGAATACCGGACCTGATTTTCGGCGTCGAACGTCGGCATCCAGACCACCCGACCCCATCCGCCCTTGACGTGCGTCATCTTCTCGACAGCCGCGGGATTCACTCCCCCCACGGTTCGATCCAGGGAGATCCCGCCGAAAATTTCGATTCCCGGGACCTCTTTCCGTACGATATACGCGAGCGACGCGGTGGGCTCGTAGTGGTTCTTGAGAACCAGTCCGCGCATGCCGCGGCTCTTGGCTAAACGCGCGAGATCGATTGCATCTATCGAGCGCGGCGTGCTATCCGGGTCCGAATGCGCGTGAATGTCGATGACGCCATTGAGCGATTGCGCCATACCCGCTGGCATCAGAGCGACGAGAATCGATAACGATACGGGGAGGATCGCGAGGGGAAAAATCATGGGGTATCTCGGCGAGACGAGGGAGACTATATCATTTCCCGGCTTTCTGTGCGATAAAATTAGTCACGTCCATGTGTCCCTCAGACACGGCCAGGAGATCCCTGCGCTCATTTGCCCTGGCATTCGCTGTTGGCGGATTGCTCGCGGGAACGCTTTCGGCGCAAAGTGCGGCGCAAAGTGCAACCGACATCAGGCCGGATTGGCGAAAAATCGGCGGCTTTGCCGTCGATCTCCAACTAGCCTCGCCCGTCACCGGCCCGGTCGATGCCGTCTGGTTTTCCCCCGAGGGCGACCGGTTGTTCGCGCGAACGCGCACGGGACGGATTCTGGAAACTTCCGATTTCGAAGCGTGGACCGGCGCGACCTCGCCGGCCGCAATTCCAGACCCTGGCTTGACTCCTCCGCCAATCGTACTGCCCGAAGCGCGCGCGAGTTTGCAAGCCGCGCCATCGGATCCGCGGTCGGTGTACGCCCTCGGAACGCATCTATACCAATCGGGGGATAGCGGCCGCACCTGGACGAACCTTACCGGATATGGCGACAGGTCCGTAATCGGCTCGAACCAGCACGGACTGGCGATTTCGCCGCGCGATCCCCGGCAGATTGTGGTCGCGAACGATTTTGGCGTCTGGCGGTCGCTCGACGGCGGTCTATCTTGGACGGGTCTGAATCAAAAGCTTCCGAATCTGCCGGTCCGTTCGATCCTCTCGACCGCGCGTTCGGGCAAGGGGGTGCGCATTCTAATCGACGGCATCGGCGCCGCCGGGTTGCGGCCGGGCGGCTCCGTTGCGCGCGAGAACTGGGTTCCCGCGGAAGATTCCAACCCGCAAGCCGAGTCGCAATCGGAAGCCGCGGCGCGCGCAAGCGTCTCGCAAGCGGTGGGCGCGAATATCACGGCCACGGTTTCGTCCGGGGATATCGGGTATGCCGGCGCGGACGATGGACGGCTTTGGGTTTCGGCCGATCGCGGGGCCACTTGGACCGAATCGCCGCAACGGGGCGGCGGGGCCATCGAGCGTATTTTTATCGATCCGGAAGCCCCGCGCGTGGCGCTTGCCGCGGCGGCCGGGACCGGAACCCATCTGCTGCGCACCACCAATACGGGCCTCTTCTGGGATGACGTTACCGGCAATCTACCCGATGTGCCGGTGCACGGCGTGGCGGCGGACCGCTCCACCGGGGCGGTTTACGTAGCGACAGATCGCGGCGTTTTCCAGGGGCGAATGGATTTGAATGTCCCCGGCGCGTTTTCGCCTTGGACGCCCATCACGGGATCGCTGCCCCCCGCCAAAGCCTTCGACGTGAAGCTCGACCCCACGGGCAATCAGCTCTATGTGGCGCTCGATGGCTACGGCGTGTACGCCGCCGCCGCGCCTCATCGCGCCAAGACGTTCCGGCTGGTGAATGCGGCGGATCTTAGCCAGCGAGCCGCGGCGCCCGGCGGATTACTAAGCGTTCTGGGCGGAAAAATTCAGTCCGCCCGCGTGGCGGCCCTGAATTTTCCGGTGCTCTCGTCGTCGGACGCAAGCTCCGAGATTCAGGTGCCGTTTGAAATCGTGTTCGACGCAAATTCGCCGCAGTTGGCCCTCTCGCTCGAGGCGGCATCCGGCAGGGTTAATTTAGGGGTGCCGATCAAAAATGTCTCGCCTGCGATTTTTGTGGATCGCGATGGCGCGCCCATGCTGCTCGATGCCGATACCGGTTTGACTCTCGATGCGGGGAACGCCGCGCGATCCCGCTCGCGCATCCAGATTCTGGCGACCGGTCTGGGCAAAGTGAAACCCAACTGGCCGACTGGGATGCCGGCGCCGCTCGAGAACCCTCCAGCCGTCGTGGCGAACGTGCAGGCGTTTGTCGACCGCGTTCCGGTCGAGGTAACGCGCGCCACTTTGGCGCCCGGGTATGTGGGGCTGTATTTGATTGAATTGCAGTTGCCCGCGCTGGTGAATTCGGGTCCGGCGGAATTGAGCTTATCGGTCGACGGGCAGGAGAGCAATCGCGTCCGCTTGATTTTGGAAGCCGGTAATTAGCCGACGCCGATAGCTCACCGACCCCGTCAAAACTTCAAACCAGGGGCCGGGTTGAAAGCGTATTACGATACGTTTAGCCTTGTCCTGGTCCCGGTCCTCTATCTTGCCCCCACGTATTTTTCTGGCTCTTTCTCTTTTTCTTATTAGCCGAGCGAGTTGTTTCGCTGTGGATGTGGGTAGCGGCTCCCCCAATGCCGGGATCCAAAGCCAGTTCGTGGCCGCGTTCTACCAGAACGGTTTCGCATATCTGGTATCGACGCCGCCGCTCGCCGACGTAAAGAAGTTCGGGCCGAACGGGCTGCTGCAGGAATTTCAGGACGCGAAGAAAACCACCGGCGTGAAGCTCGCCTTGATCATGCCGGACATTAACAGCCCCACCGTCGTGTACCAGGTTTTGGGGGACATTTACCCGTATTACAGCAGCCTGGGCGAGGCTACCGCCGGGTTTCCCGCTGGCAGCGAGATGCATTGTCCGGTTATCAACGCGATTCAGTGCACGTACCAGAATTTCTCGATGTCCACCACGCTGTTCGCGTTCCAGACGCCGAACAGCAATGGGCAGAATGTATCCGTGGACGGCGCGTTCTACACGAAGTGGATGGCTTTGGGCGGCGTGGGCGGCGTCCTCGGAATTCCGCTGGGCGACGATGCCGCGGTTACCTCCTCCTTCAAGACCACCGCCAATGTTCAGACGTTTACCGGGGGCGCGATTTACAGCATCACTTCCGGCGCCCTGAACGGCCAGACGTTCGCCGTGATCGAGCCGTCTTACGACGTTTATCAAAGTTATTCCGGGCCTACGGGCATCCTTGGGTTTCCCACTTCGGACAACATTTTGTCTACCGGCGGCCCAACGATGGGCCTGAACCATCAGAGCTTCGAGGGCGGCACACTGCAGTTCATGACCGGGTCCACGCCCGTGCTGGTAGCTCCCGTTACCGAGGTTCAGTTGAGTCCGCCCGGGCCGCTGCGGCTCAATTTGGGCGACACCGTTCCGGTGTCGGCAAATACCTTCACCGGAGCCGGTAATCCCGTTTCCGGGCGCGCGGTCAGCTTTACGACATCGAATGGCCGCGTTGTGAGCATCCAGATGACGGGCGGCGCTCCTACCGGGACTGTAACGTTGAAGGCCGTGGGCGCTGGGACGGCCACGATCCAGGCGACCAGCGAAGGCCAGGTTAGCTCGCCGCTGCTGGTGACCGTAGCCAGCCAATGCTGCGCGGTGGGCGACGGCGCTCCTTCGGCGCAGGTCCAACAGGCATTCCAGGATCTTGTGACGCGCGATCGCCTGTCCGTGGTCTTGCCGTCCGCCAGTCCCGTGCAGCGCGCGGGCAGCGGCTATGTGCAGGAACTCATCTCCTCGCAACCTCCGGGCGCGCGTTATTACGTGACGAAATCGGACCGGAGCGGCCTGGCTTATCTGGTCACGGGCAATCTGTTGACCGCGTATCTCGCCGCCGGAGGACCGGCGGGCAGCTTGGGTTACCCATCCTCCGACGCTTCGCCCGGGGGAACGCAGCTTTTCGAGAACGGAGCGGCGTTATCGAGCAACGCCAGTACCGGCTCCAATGCCATCCGCATGGTTTCGGGAGTAGTGCTGGCAAAATGGGCCGCGCTTGGTTATGAAACCGGAGCCGCCGGTCCGCCCACGGGGGACGCCTCCGCGTTCACGAGCGTTTCGGCTTACACTGGCATCTCCCAAGCGTTCGCCAAAGGCGCGATCTTTGGGATAACGAGCGGAAATCGCGCGGGTCAAGCTTATCTGGTGAGCGGCCTAATTCTGGCCCGCTATCAGGCCCTGGGCGGGCCCGCCGGCGATTTCGGCGTGCCGCTCAGCGACGAATTCGCGGTACCCGGAATGCGCCGTCAAAATTTCGAGAACGGCTATATCGATTACACCCCCGGGGACTCCGCGGCCCAGGAACATGCCGCTCCCCGCCAGCCGGCCATCGTCGCGAATCCCGGCGCCGTGGTCGCCGGTAGCCGCCTGCGCCTTTCGGTCAGCGGGTTCGATAACGGCAGCACAGTGCGTGTTTCCGTCACCGGGCAGCCCGATTTCCTGGTTACCACGCCGAATGGCTCGTACGATTGGGACGTCTATGTCCCCGCTTCGGCCCGCGGCGGCGTGATTACGATCCACGCCGCCGACGTGAATGGTCCGGCGACGGCGGACGGCAGTTATAACATCACGACGCTCGCCGACATCCGGCCGCAGTTGAAGAAGGTTCAGGGCGATGGGCAATCGGGCGCGCCGGGCGCCCTTCTTCCGCGGCCGTTAGTAGTGATGCTGGCGGACGGTTCCGGGAATCCGATTGCCGGCATGGCCGTGAAGTTTCAGGCCTCCGGCGGCGCCCAGATCAGCCCCGTGTCGGCCGCGACCGACGCGAACGGCCAGGCTTCGGCGTTGTACCGGCTACCTCTCAGTGCCGGCATCTCCGCGGCTACGGCCGAGGCGGCCGGCCAGATCGCAACCTTCAATTTTCAGTCGGCCGGCTCTTTGCTCCTGAATTTTCCTCAATTCACGCAATTGCAGAATGGCGGGTCGCCAAGCCTGCTGGCCGCGGCGGCTGGAATCGTGCGGTTTGACCAGAATAGCGGGGCTTTGCCCTCCCCGCATGGTCCGGCCGATCCGGCCGCGTTGACTCAATTCCTAACGACTTTGCCGGACGGATTCGTTTCCAATCCAGACTCAGGCGCGCGGGTGGTCAACCTCTGGCGGGTGGCCGGTTTCGTGGGGGGCGGCCTTGACGTTTCAGTCGAGAGTCCGGATCTGCCGCGAGTTCGAGACCTGGTGGCGGCCGGATCGCCCGTGCTGCTTACGCTTGCGCTGAGCGCGAACGGGAATGCGGCGGGCGGGGCTGCCGTGGTGGCGACGGGGATTGGGGCTGACGGCAGCATTCGGATTCAGGACCCGAATCCTACTTTCGCGCGCGCGAATTTGAACGATTACCTAACCGGATTTGCATCGGGGGGCCAGACATGGACGGCAACGGTGCTCTCATCGGCCAGACTTGTCCCGCGCGTACCGGCAAGTACGGGCTTTCTGGTGACCGCGATATCCCAAACCGCCGATGCCGTGAAGGCGCTGGATATTTCCTCCGTTGCCGGTCCCTGCGGGCGCGCGTTCGACGTGGAGGATGCAGTCAATACGGTCTCGCGCTTCCTTTATTGCGATGGCTCGCAAGCAGCCTATCAAGTGACTGCTCAAGTGACCGCCGGATCGACTCGCGCAAGCATCACGGATTTAAGCACTGGCGGACAGGCCCAACCGATTGCGGGAAGCGCTTCGGGCGTATATAAGGTGTCGAGGACCGGCGGCGTGCTGGTTCTGGGCTCCCAAAGTGTCAGCTTCGACGCTTCCGCGGTCGTAAATGCCGCCACGTTCGTGGACGGACTCGCGCCTGGTGGCCTGTTTTCCCTCTTCGGGACGGGACTTTCGGCGGCGACAGTCGCGTTTGGCGGCGAGCCGGCGACCGTAATCTCCTCTTCGGCGTTTCAGATCAACGCGCAAGTGCCGCCGGATCTTGCCCCCGGAACGTATTTCCTCCAGGTGCAATCGGGCTTGGGGACGTCCCAGCAGCAAGTGCCGGTGGTTGCCATCGCTCCGGGCATCTTCACGCTTGGCAAGTCCGACAGCGGCCAGGCAATCGGGGCGGTGGTTAATCCGGACGGCACGGTTAACGGGCCATCCTCCGCCGTGCGCCGCGGCGGCGTTTTGACGATTTACGGTACGGGGTTGGGAGCTGTTCAAGTGCAAGGCGGTTTTTCCGTGACGGCTGCCCAGGTTACGGGCGTGTTGAACGGCTCGGAGCTTCCGTCGTCCTTCGCGGGGCTGGCGCCAGGATTTATCGGCTTATATCAAGTGAACTTTCCGGTTCCGGTTGCAATTCCACCCGGCGTGGGCCAATCCTTTAATTTGCGAGAACAAAACGTGGACAGTAACACCGTTTACATAGCGATTCAATGATTTTTCAGGCATTTCAACTAAAACGTATTGACTACGACCTGTTTGAGCGGGTATAGTGCTAGGTTTGCAGGCAAGGACGTCCATTTCAGGGTTCGATTTTAACGATTTGGTGTTGATGCTAAAGAATTTCCTTGACAGTGTTGTTCGGGGTAAGGTATCAATATCATTACCACGTAGTTGGTGATGCAATTTTGCGTTTCAGTCCCGCGAGCACGACAAGCAGTCGAGAGCAATGCACCATCGGTGATCGCGCAGGTTCGATTTGTACGACCCGGAGCATCCACTTGAGGATTTCCGGCATTCAGGATCTCCGCCCGACACGGAGAAGTTCCCCGAAGGCAGTACGAAGATATTTGGTTGTAGTTTGAGGCTCGGATTGTATCGAGAACTTCGACCGATTCAAATTTTTTTTCAGAACTAACAAGGAGAAAGAAATGGCAGATTTTCGTAGAAGTATTTTCGTGCTTTCCGCGCTAGCCGTGGCATTCGGCGCGGCGACCACCGCAAGCGCGCAGAATTTCAACTGCGTCGCTAGCGTCGCCAACCCCCCGCTTTTGCGGGCGGAAGGTTTGACGGAATTGACTGGTGACGTGGTGCTTGGCTGCTCCGGCGGCCCGACGACGCCGATCCAGGTGAACGTGCAGGTGTTTTTGAACACAAACGTGACCAGCCGTCTTTTGGCGAACGGTTTAACGGAAGCTCTGCTGCTCGTGAACGACCCGACGGGCGTTCCGAACGCGCAGGTGCTCGGACAGAACATTTATCAGGGCACGCTCGTCGCCTCGAACTCAGTCGCGTTCTTGGGCGTGGTGCTCCCGGCGCAGCCGGCTGGCGGCGGCAGCTTGACTCTTCGGATTACCAACCTTCGCGCCAACGCGAACGCTTTGGGTGTTTCCGGTCCCAGCGCTCCCCCGAATCCGGTGATCGAAACCATCTCGATCACTTCCGGCGTCACGGTTGCGAACCCGAACCAGACGGTCGGTTTTGTGACGCGTGGATTGCTCGCTCCCTCTTTTTCGGGCGCGGTGGGCTTCCAGCAGTGCCAGAGCACTGGCGCGGTCAGTTCCGGTATCGCCGCTCCCAAGACTGCCAATACCATCACGATTACCGAAGGTTTTGCGACCGCATTCAAAGTACAGGGCGGCGGCGGCCCGACGGCCGTTCCTGGAACCGTGAATAACACGGAATCTGGCTTGATTCCGGCGGGTACCTCTAGTGCTATTGGCGGAGCGGGCCAAGCCGATACGAACACGCGGATCCAATTAACGTTTACGGGCGTCGGCAACGGCGCAACCGTTTTGGTTCCGACACAGGTCACCGAAGTTGTGAACGGCGCGACGGTTGGAGTTCTGAACCTGGTAAGCGGCGCGAGTTCCACGACGGGCACTCTGTCCTACCTGACGACGACCAGCGGCGTGGCCACGGCCGTCTACGATGTCGCTCAATCTCAGCCATCCGCGATCGACGCTTTCGCGATCCCGGTTTCGCTTAGCTTTGTCGCGAACCCGACGGGTAACTCCCCGGTGTTGGGTCCCTCGAGTGTTGGCGTCAGCTTCGCCCCGGTTAGCACAGCCACCACCGCGACGACCGGCCCGATCCCGCGGTTCGCCAATACAAGCACGACGACCGGCGCTTTCTCGATCACCGCTTGCGCCACCAATCTGCTCTTCCCGTTCATGACCAACATTGCGGGATTTGACACTGGTCTCGCGATCTCGAATACCTCGACCGATCCGTTCGGCACCGCCGCTCAGACGGGCACATGCCAGATGAACTTCTACGGTTCCGGCGCTCCTGGCACGAAGGTGCCGGCAACGGCAGCCGTGGCATCCGGCGCGTCCTTCACGACGCTGCTCTCGACGATGGCCCCTGGCTTCCAGGGCTACATGATCGCGACTTGCCAATTCCAGTACGGTCACGGATTCGCGTTCATCACGGACGGCTTCGGCGGTCCTGGACGCGGTCTGTCTCAGGGCTACCTGGCGCTGGTCATTCCCGATACCACGATCACTGGCGGCCGCACCGCTACTCCTCTTGGTCTCGGCGGCGCTCAGGCCGGCGAGGAATTGGCTCAGTAGTCCAGCTGTATAGTAGTTAACAACTTGGGGGGCTTCGGCCCCCCATTTTTATTTAGCGTCCGCTTAGACTTCCCACGTAAAATCTTCAATCATTTCCCGTCCGTCGCGGGCCTACGGTGCTCTTTCGCGTTTATAGTGTAATGAGGAGGATTTTAATGGTTTCTCGCAATATCCTGTCTAGACCTTCGTGGCTGGCGTTCAGTGCGCTAACACTGTTTGGCGCAGCCGTCTGCTCCGCTCAGGGCACCCCCGCCACCATTTCGATCGTGGCCGGCGACGGGCAGTTGATCCGGCAGGCGAACATCTCGCCGCAACAGCTCACGGTTCTCGTTAAAGACGCAAACGGAGTGCCGGTTCCGGGCACCACTGTGAACTGGTCCGTGGTATCGGGCTCGGGCGCGGTAACACCGACGAGTGTCACCGACGCGAACGGCCTGGCAATGATCCCCTTCATCGCGCCTCTGGTGGGTGGACCGGCACAGTCCTTTTCCCAAACCACGGTAACGGCGAGCCTTCCCACCAACAGTGCCGCCGTTAACTTCGTGGAAACCAGCTATTATTTCGATCTCACCAACAGCGTGATTTACGTGAACGTCGCGCGGATAGCGCCTACGCTCGCAAGTCCCTTACCGCCCGGTACGGCTGGAGTGCCCGGAACAACGCCGATTCAGGTGCAAGTGACAGCCTCGATCGGCTCGCAGGCCGGCACTCCGGTTCCGCATGTCTCCTTGCAGGTTCAAGCCGATAACGCCTCTGGCCCGTCAATTACCTGCCAAGGCGGGACCGCATTTACGGATGCGACCGGCACCGCGAATTGCACGCCGATTTTTGGCGGTTTGGGGAATAGTACCTTCACTTCGGTGATCGGGGGCGGGTTCGACCCGGCAACGAGACAGCCGTTCCTTGCCGATCAGTTCGTGTATCTGGCTCAGCCCTTTTCAGTGGTCTCGGGCGGGCCATCCATGTTCAGCATCACCAGCGGCAACAATATCAGTGGCGGACCGGGGTTTGCGTCAACCGTACCGCTGGTGGCAGTGGTCGGGGATGCGGCGGGAAATCCGATTGCGGGGGTCCCGGTGGTTTTCGAGCTTGAAACGCCAGGAACGGGGACCCTCACCAATATCAACGCCACATCGGATGCGAACGGGAAGGTATCGGCCAACCTTACGCTCGGGAGCACCGCCGGAACGTATAAGGTCCGCGTGCGCAACGCTTCGACCACCGGGCCTGCTTACTCGGCTGAATACACGTTTAGCGTCGTGATCCCCGTCGGCGGTTTGCAGAAGGTTTCGGGCGATACGCAGGACGCCCTCATCAGCTCGGTTTTCAGCCTTCCGCTGCTGGTGCAGGTAAATGACACCACGGGCAAGGGCATCGCGGGCGCACCCGTTACGTTCGCGATTATGCAGGGCACCGGTACTCTGGGAACGCCCAGCGCGACCACGGACGGAACCGGCCGCGCCTCAACCAGCGTTGGCGCGGGCGCAACTCCCGGACCGCTGACCGTCGTGGCGACTTCCGGAATCTTCACGCAGACCTTCTCGCTTAACGTGAGGTTGCCGGGGCCGATGATCACGAGCAACAGCTTCACGAATGGCGCCAGCGGCGTCGCGGGCGGCCTCGCCCCAGGGGCTATTGCCACTATCACGGGACCCGGCATCGCTCCCAATATTGTGGGTTCGGTTGTGGCTCCCGGCCTTCTGGGAAATCTGGTGCAGGTTCAACTGGCGGGCGTTACCGTTCAATTCAACGGAATCTACGCGCCCATTTACAATGTAACGAACTCGGGTGGACGGCAATCCGTGACGGTGCAGGTGCCGTTCGAGGTAGCGCCCGGGGCGGCGAACGTCCTACTGACAGTGAACGGCGTCGCCACCACGCTTGGCGTGACAATCCAGACCTACAGCCCTGGAATTTTCGAATGGGTGATGGCGGATAACGTGAAGCGGGCCGTGGTTGTGCGTCCGGACGGAAGCATCGTGAACACGAACAATCCGGCGCGCCGCAACGAGGTTCTGCGGGCGTTCGCCACCGGTTTGGGCGTCGTGGCGCCGCAGGTAAGCACCAATCAGTTCGATCCCATCGACATGGACCCGATGGTGGTGGCGACCGTGGTTGTCGGCGTGGCAAACAGCGGGGTGCAGGTCAACTCGGCCACATACGCGCGAAATCTGATTGGCGTGTATGAGGTGCGGTTTGTCATCCCGGACGCAACGCCGTCGGGCGTGAACACTCCCTTCGCGATCGCCGTGCAGGACGCGAACGGGAACCTGATCTTCGGGCAGCCATCCGCGATCCCGGTGCAATAAACGTGCGGAGGGGGCCTGCCGTCAAGCGGCCCCCCTTCGCTATTTCGTGAACGTCACCTGAATGACGATGGTCTGGTTGGTTGGTTGTACCGTTAAGCGGACTGGGCCGTTCACGGTTTTGCCCGCTCCCGTCGCCCGAAACGTGACAATCGCCGTTTCTCCCGCGTTTAACACCGATGAATTGAGGCTTATCTCAAGGCCCGGATAGTCGCTCCGTTCCGGTTTGACGGTTACAATTCCCTTCAGATTGTTCGTAATGGTCACGGTGTCTTCCGCTCCCGCCCCGTTCAGGGTTACAGCGCCTTTGTCCGCCTTCACGCCGCTTAGAATCGCTTTGAGATCGGGCGCGGCGCCCATCATCGCGCGCGGGTCCGCCTGCGCCTGCGCTCCCGACTTCTCGGGAGCTCTGCCGAACGGCGTGTTCCGCGCCGCGTCGTAGTTGATATACCAGCACCATCGACCGTTCTCCACTTTCCAATAACTGGGGAAGGGGACATCGCGCGGCTTGTCTCCGAACCCCATGATCATGATTACCATCGTGCCGACAATCGTCGCTTTGGCCTTCGTGAAGTCGTCCGAATATTCGATTCTTTCGAGGCGGAATTGCGTGATGTTGGGCTTGTTGGCGGCGTAGAAGCCGTCTTTCGAATCTTCGGCAACCAACTGTTCCGCCTGCCGGAATTTACCGTCGACGTGATCCTGGTAAAACGCCGCGATGCGTTCGCGAAGAGCCTGATCGACGTTGGGAGGCGCTTTTTTAAAAAGGTCCGCCGGATTTTGCGCGGCGCAGGGTAAAATCAGCAGGCAAAGCGGAAGCAGAAAACGGTAGATCCTTTCCATGCTTTCATTATGGACAACCTCACGCACACGCTGACCGGCCTGTTTCTCAGCCGCGCCGGACTCAACCGGTTGACCCCGCGCGCGACCTGGATTTTACTGCTGGCCGCGAATGCGCCCGACGTGGATGTCGTCAGCGCCGCCGGCGGTTCGCTCAATTTCCTGCACTATCACCGGCATTTCACGCATTCGCTGTTATTCGCGCCCGTTCTGGCCGCAACCTGCGTGCTCGCGGTGCGGATCGCCGGCCGCAAGCCGCTGCCGTGGATTCCCGCGATCGGCATTGCGCTAGTCGGAAATTTTTCGCATTTGCTGCTCGATCTTACGAACGTCTACGGCGTCCGTATCCTGCTGCCATTTGATTCTCACTGGTTCCGGTGGGACCTCAACAACGTGGTGGACTTATGGATCTGGGCGGCTCTGGCGCTCTCGGTATTGGGACCGTTCGTGGCGAAGCTGGTCGGCTCCGAAATCGGCGCGAAACCGCGCGGTCCCGTGTATCCCGGCCGCGGTTTCGCGATATTCGCGCTGGCTTTCCTGCTGCTTTATAACTACGGGCGGTATCTGCTGCACGATCGCGCCACCGCGACTCTCGATTCGCGAATTTACAACGGCGCGGCTCCTGTTCGCGTCGGGGCGTTTCCCGGTCCGGCGAATCCGCTGCTTTGGCATGGCTTGGCCGAAACCCGCGACGCGTATTATCTTTTCGATTTGAACCTCTTGCAGCCATTCGATCCCGCCGGCGGCCAGGTTGCCATGAAGGCGGAGGAGACCCCGGCCATCGCGGCGGCGAACCGGACTTCGACGTTCCGCGAATATCTTGCGTTCAGCCAATTCCCGCTCTGGCGCGCGCTGCCCGCCATCGGCATCGAAGGCGCGACACAGGTCGAAGTCATGGATTTGCGATTCGGCGCGCCCGCTTCGCCTGGGTTCGTTTGCACCGCCATTCTCGATAAAGGCCTGCGGGTGATACGATCATGGTTCCAGTTCGACTCCGCCTCGCCGCGATAGGGCGCGATAAACAGCGATAAATGTCCCGTTTACTTCTTGCACTGGCGGTTTCAAGCATCTGTTTTGGAGAAACGCGCGTGAACCAGTTTCAAAATCGCGACGCCTGGACCATCGATACGCCGAACCTGCGCGTCACGATCGTGCAAGCGGGCGGACACGTCGGCGAGATCCTGCTCAAAGACGCCGGCGCGATTAATCCTCTATGGATTCAGAAGACTCCGACCATCGATCCGACGCGTTACAATGCCGCCCGCGACGCGAAAACGTACGGCGAAGGCCCGGCCGCGCGATTGATGAGCGGGCTGATGGGCCACAATCTTTGCTTTCCGTTCTGGGGTAATCCGTCGGAATCCGAAGCGCGCGCGGGCATGACTTTTCACGGAGAAACGGGCGTGGCTCAATGGCGCAAGATCGCGGGGACGCCCGATTCGCTCACGATTGCCGCGGAACTGCCCGAATCGAAGACCAGCATGACGCGCCTGGTTCGCGTCCGGGGACACGTGGCGTTTTTCGAGGAGACCGCGACAAATGAGAGCGGCTGGGACCGCCCCGTGGGGTGGTGCGAGCACGTCACGCTGGGGCCGCCGTTCCTAGAGAAGGGCGTCACGATGTTCGACTCTCCGCTGACTCGCGGCAGAGACAACGACGACAAGTCCGGCAAGGAATTCCGCTGGCCCGAAGGCAAGGCGGAAACGAAAGTCGATCTGCGGACGGTGCGGAATATCGACCGCTCCGCGTTTGTCAACAACTTCCTGGTGGACCCGGATCGCGAGTACGGCTACTTTACCGCGGTAAATCCGGCGAAGGGTTTGCTGATCGGCTATGTTTTCCCGAGGCACGATTTTCCGTGGCTCAATATCTGGGAAGCGAACAACCCCGAGATGCTCACGCGCGGCATGGAATTCAGCGACACGCCGGTCCACGGGACCATGAAGGCGATCATGGCGGAGCCGAAACTGTTCGACCAGCCCACGTACGAATGGCTCGACGCAAAATCGAAACTGACGAA
This sequence comes from Bryobacteraceae bacterium, assembly GCA_051003795.1. GTDB lineage: Bacteria > Acidobacteriota > Terriglobia > Bryobacterales > Bryobacteraceae > JALYXS01. Next base: position 18,495 of record JBPCKZ010000045.1, read on the forward strand.
ACGCTACTGCGCGTTCAGCGTGCGCGTGCCGGAGAACTACCGCGGCGTGGCCGACGTCCAGGTGGATAAAGGCGGATTGAGGATCGTGGAGATCGGGACCGGGAAGGCGATCGCGCTTCCCATGGGATTCCGGTTTAAGTAGCTCAAGTTTATCCCGCTTGCACGACGACCGCCGTCCCATAACACAGCACTTCCGTCACTCCCTGCATGATCTCCGTCGCATCGTAGCGCACGCGCACAATCGCATTCGCGCCCAGTTGGGCCGCGTGCTCCAGCATCAGTTCGAACGCGGCGGTCCGGGTCTGCTCGCATAAGTTCGAAAATAGCGAAATATTGCCGCCCACGATGGTTTGGAGACTCGCGCCCAGCGTGCCAAGAACGGAACGCGAGCGCACCGTAATTCCACGGACCACGCCGAGATTCCGCGCGATGTGGAAGCCTTCGAGGGTGAACGTGGTCGTCACCATGTGATGATCGATTCTGTTAAATGTAGCCATACGCTATAGTATGGCCGTGACACTTGAAACGGAACCTGCCGCCCCGGGTCCCACCCGCCGCCGCTTCTACCTGAGCGTCATTTACGGCTTGGGAGCAATAATAGGCGCGGCTTTGGCGGCTCCAGCCGCAGTCTATCTTTTTCTGCCGCCCAAATTGCGCCGGCAGAACGACTGGGTGGATGCCGGAGACATTTCCCAACTCACTCCCAAGGCCCCGTTCGAGATGGTTTTCCGCAAGAACCGTACGGACGGGTGGCGGGTCACCAGCGAGAAGAAGACGACGTGGGTCGTGAAGCTGGCCGGCGACAACATCGTGGCGTTCGGGGCGCAATGCACCCATCTCGGCTGCGCCTACCATTGGGACGAAACGAATCATCAATTTCTGTGCCCCTGCCACACGTCGATATTCGCGCTCGATGGCAGCGTGATTTCGGGGCCCGCCCCGCGGCCGCTCGATCGCTACGAAATCAAGATCGACAAAAGCAGGCTGCTGCTCGGCGAATTGCACGAAAGCGGGGAATCCCCGAATCGATCGCCGGAGAAGAAGGCGTGAGGATTCAATCGTGAGGGAACTGCGCGGCAAGGTGGCCGCCTGGCTCGATCATCGCACCGGCATCGAGTCCGCCATCCGCAAATTTCTCTACGAGGACATTCCGGCTTCGAGCGGTTGGCATCAGGTGCTCGGAAGCGTGGCCGTTTTCCTGTTCCTGATTCAAGCGTTCACCGGCGGGCTGCTCGCATTCAATTACGCCGCCACGCCGGGCGACGCATATAACAGCCTGCGCTACATCCTGACGGAGGTGACGGGCGGGAGGCTCATGCGCGGGCTGCACCATTGGGGCGCGAGCATGATCATCGTCGTCGTGGTGCTGCACATGACCCAAGTTTTTCTCTACGGCGCCTATAAAAAGCCGCGCGAAGCCACCTGGCTGGTAGGCGTCGTACTGCTTTTGCTCACGTTGGCATACGGCCTGACCGGCTATTTGCTGCCGTGGGATAACCGTGCGTATTGGGGAACGGTGGTAACGACGCAGATTGCGGCGAGTATTCCGCTGGCGGGGCCGTACCTCAGCCGGCTGCTCGGAAGCGTCGGCGATATCGGGGTCGTGACGTTCGCGCGCTTTTACGGCACGCACGTTCTGTTGCTGCCGCCGGCCACGACGCTGCTGATCGCGCTTCACGTTTACCTGGTCCGCAAGCACGGCGTCGCGCCGGCGCTAGAGGATGAGACGAAGCCGCGCAAGAAATTCTTTCCCGAACAGGTTTTCAAAGACACCGTGGCGGTATTCATCGCGTTCGCGATTTTATTCGTGCTCGCGATCGCCGTGCGCGTTCCGCTCGAGCGGTTGGCGGACCCTACCGACACCGCTTACATCCCCCGACCCGAATGGTATTTCCTGTTTCTCTTTGAGAGCTTGAAGATGTTCGAAGGGCCGCTCGAGGCGCTCGGCACCGTGGTCCTCCCAACTCTGGCCATTCTGGCGTTGATTCTGGTTCCCTTCATCGACCGCGGAAAAATGATGCGCGTGACCGGGCGCACGCTTGCCATGGGCGTGGTTGCGCTGGTCGCGATCGGTTGGACCGGCCTGACGGCAGCCGCGATTCGAACGACGCCGAAACAGAGCGCCGCGGCATCGATCGATTTCTCCGCGCCCACCGATTGGATGCAGCTTTCGCCCGCGGAACTCGCCGGTCTCGATCACTTCCGCAACGAAAACTGTCTAATCTGCCACACCATGGGCGAGGGCAAGCTCAAAATGGGGCCGGATCTCGCCAACGTAGCCACGCACCGCAACGCGGCGTGGCTGATTCGGTATTTTAAGCACCCCAAGGATCTGATTCCCGGCACGGCGATGCCGGCCATCCATCTACCCGACGCGCAACTGAACCAGCTCGCGGCGTTTCTGCTCAAAGTGACTCCGCAAAATGCCGATGCGTTCAATGAGACGCCTCCGTTCGCGGTGGAAGGCGCGGCTCTTTATGAGCAGAATCATTGTGGAAGCTGCCACGCCGTGAACGGCGTGGGAATGAAACTGGGGCCCGCGCTGAATGGATTGTCGGAGCGCCGCACGGAGACGTGGGTCGAGGCTCATTTCCGGACGCCGCAAAAGCTTTCGCCGGGCAGCGTCATGCCGCCGTATCCATTTGCGCCGAAGGACATGGACAACATGGTGGCCTATCTGTTCACGCTGCCGTGATTGTGGCTAGGCTCAAGGTCAATCTTGTAGCCGCAAGTTTATTGCGCTTTCCTCCCGGAATGGTGGGCAACGTTTTGAGAGGCCAATTCGGCGCTGCGCTTCGCCGCTCCGAATGTGGTTCCGGCTGTCCGGGAGCACGGATCTGTCCCAGCCGCAACGAGTGCGCCTATGCGCGCATCTTCGAGCCCGCCGCGTATCGCCCCGGTCCCAGCGGATTCAGGGATTTGCCGCGCCCGTTTGTGATTCGAGCGCGGGACCTGGATGGTCGCACGATCCAGCCTCGCGAGCCGTTCCACTTCCGCCTTCACCTGTTCGATCCCGGCATTCAAGATGCGATCGCGCGCGCTCTGGCCCAGTTTCGGCTCGCCGATCTTGTGTCCATCGAGGAGCTGGAGCCGGTTCCGATCGATCTTCAGCCCTCAGGGGAAGCCAAGGCAGTACGCGTTCGATTCTTATCTCCCACGGAGCTGAAGAGCGGCAACCAGCTCGCCGTCAGGCCCGAGTTCCCGATCCTCTTCGCGCGAATTCGAGACCGGATAAGCGCGCTCGGCGCACTCTACGGCGAAGGACCCCTCGAAATCGATTTCCGCTCCCTGGCGGCCCGCGCGCAAGCGGTCCGCATGACGCGCTGCTCCGTTGAGCGCATCGAAGCCGTTCGCAAGAGCGGCAAGACGGGCCGGACGCATTCGATCGGCGGATTCGCCGGCGAGGCCGAATACGAGGGCGATCTGACTGAATTCCTCCCCTTCCTGCTGGCCGCGCAATGGACGGGCGCCGGGCGTCAGACTGTTTGGGGTAAGGGCGAGATTCGCGTTAGTATTTTTTAGTCAGACCAGCGCCTCGGCCGAATGAATGCCCTGCGACTGCAGTGCCGCCGCCATTTTCTCGAGCGAAGTCTTGTGGATCTGCGATACCCGGCTCTCATTGATGCCGAGAACTCCGCCAATCTCTTTCATCGTCATCTCGTTGGTGTAATAGAGGACGACCACTTTCTGGTACCGGACCGGCAGAGTTTGGATGGCGGTCCCGAGCGCGGCGCTCATTTCCTTGCGAACGCAAATGGCGTCGGGCCGGCTGTCTTCGCGCGCCGGAAAATCGGGCACCGTTTGATTCTCCTGTTCGGCCGCGCGCGTGGAAGCCGAGAGCAATCCGACCATCCTCAACTCCACCGCCATTTGCCGCCAGCGGCTCACGTCCACGCCCATTTTCTCCGCGATCTCCGATTCGCTGGGTGCGCCCTCGGCTACCGCGGCCAGCTCGCGCGTTACGGCTTCGAGCTGTTTGTGGCGCTTACGCAAGTCCCGCGATGCCCAATCGAGCTGCCGCAGGCTATCGAGAATGGCGCCCTTGATGCGATGCTTCGCATAGCTTTTGAACTCCACGTTTTTCTCGCAATCGAATTTCGTGGCCGCGTCGAACAGGCCGAGAACCCCGGCGTGGATGAGGTCGTCCAACTCGACATGAACGGGAAGGTTTTCGCGCACGCGATTGGCAATCGCTTTCACGAGTCCAAGGTGTTCGAGGACGACCCGATCTCGTTCGGCGAGGGCGGCTTCTTCTTCGCGGGTCGTGGAGATACTCGTGGACACAATTTGGGCTTGCATCGAAAAATCCTCTTTCGAACGGGCCTTCCGTCCGAATCTTTTTTGTGATTTGTGCCGATCTCCGGGGTGACCGACGCACTGATAAAGGCATCTGAAAGACCTTTCGGAAGGCGCTCGGCGACGGATGAAGAGGAGATGGGAGAATTACGACTAAGTACTGTGTTACCTAGATGAATTCACCTTAGGTCTTTGGTACTGGGCGGGCGTATAAGGAGGGAGAGACCCGGTCGATGTTTCAAGATGGTTCAAGGAACGATTCCAGCTTGAAACATGCATCCCGATTTGAAACACGGGACGACGCGGGCATCTGTAGATTACAGTTCGCGGTGAAGGATGCGTTTTAGTAATCCGGTTGTGCAATCCCGGTTGTGCAATCCTAAGGACAGAGGGAGGGCACTCGACAAGATTCCGCTTCCGATTTATGGCCGTTTATAAACGAGGACAATCCAATCGCTTCGCAAACCACAGGGGGCCGTCAATCGCGCCGCCGAAGGATTACAGCCCCACGCGAAGCGCGCAAAAGCCGGTGGGGTACGTGGAGATCGAGGCTGCCAGCCGGCACGCGGAAGACTCGCCCGAGTTCATCGCCTTCGTCCGCGACGTGGCTAACATGCCCGTGGAACTGGCGCCGGCGGTCGCCGAAGCCATCCGGCAGCAAAAATGGAAAATCGCGCCGAACCCGCTTGCCGTGGTCAGGACCGCCGCGCATCAGGAAGCGAAGCGGATGCGGATCGGAAACAATATATGAGGACGCTGCTGGTTTTGGCGCTGGCCGCCGTTTCCGCCGTCGCCGATTCCCTGCCACGGCAGTCGCCGGAATTTGCCATTCAAATGCCCGGCGGAGGACAGACGCTGCTCAGTTCCTATAAAGGCAAAGTAGTCGTCCTAGCGTTTCTTTTTACCACTTGACCGCACTGCCAGCACACCGCTCAGGTTCTGAGCGGCATAGAGAAAGATTTGGGGCCGGAAGGCGTGCAGATTCTGGCCGCGTCGTTCGACCCCGACGCGCGCAACCTGGTGAACAACTTCACGCGCCAGTTTGTATCCGGGTTCCCGTCCGGCTGGGCCGAGCGCGATTCCGTCCTCGAATATCTGCAACTCTCCGATCCGCGCTTTTACGTGCCCATTCTCGTTTTTATCGACAAGAAAGGTATGATTCGGGCGCAGTACATCGGCGATGCGGAATTTTTGAAGGATCAGGATAAGAACATCCGCGCGCTGGCCGAGTCGTTATTAAAAGAACCGGCTGGGAAGCCGGTCCGGCACATTTCGAAAAGAAAATGAACGCGCAGTGCAACGCCCGGCTTCAGCGCGGCGTCATTTCTGCGATGAGGTACGCGGCTCATCTCGCGATCGCAGTGAGCGTGCTTTTCGCGCCGATGCCGGCGTTAGCCGGATCGCCCAGATTCGCGCGGGTCGGCGATTTCGACGGCTCCGTCGAAACTCAGGTCCACGCGGCGGATGCATGGCAGGCTGCCCTGCGAAATACTCCGCTTATAGAATCGTCATGGGCGCGCACCGGCCCGACTGCGCGCCTCGAGATCGAGCTCGATGAGGGCAGCGCGCTTCGACTTGCCGGCGATTCCCTCGCCGAGCTATCCGATTATTCGCGGTTGTCCACGGGCCAAACAATCACGCTGATTTCGCTCGACCACGGCGTGGCTTATTTCACCGGCGAGCCGGCACCCCACGATGTTCTGACCATCGCGGTCCCAGGCGGCCAAGCGACGTTGCGCCAGGGTTCGAGGCTGCGCTTCGAGGCGAGCGAAGACTTCAGCCGGATTGCGGTCCTCGAAGGCGTCGTTCGCCTCTCGACGGCGGCGGCTGAAATGGATTTGAGAGAAGGGCAGTTCGTGCGGCTCGACGCCGGATCGGCCGGACGCTTTGCGCTGGATCGTGAGATCCCCGCGCTCGATAGCGATCGCTGGAACGAAGATCGCGACAAAGCCTCCGCGCATAGTCCCTCTCTAAAATTTGCGGGCCAAGCGCGCTACGGTTTGACGGATCTCGACCGCAACGGAGTCTGGATACAGACCGGCGATTATGGCCCGGTCTGGAAACCCAAAGTTCCCGCCGCGTGGGCGCCCTTCCAAGAAGGCAAATGGCAGTGGTACGACGGACTGGGCTACACGTGGATTTCGGCCGAGAGCTGGGGTTGGATGCCCTATCATCACGGCCGTTGGATGCAGGACGGGAATCTAGGATGGATTTGGGCGCGAGGCCAGAGCGCTATCTTTAAGCCGGGCGACGTGTACTGGATGCGGGGAACGAATCTGGCGGGTTGGGGGCCGCTCGCCATCAATAAAAATTGGACGGGTACCGGCACGCCACGCTTGTATGCGGCCGTGAATACGACCTTCGCGAAATTCCAGCCGGGTCTGCGCGAGATCGATCCGGCCACGCTTGCGGCGAAACCCAAGGATGTACTGACGGCCGCGGTCTTCGCGCCGGCGCTGCCCTCGCCGCCCCTGGTTGCGGCGCGTCTCGAGGCAGTGCGGCCGGTGCTGCGGGCCGGTTCGACGCGCATCGTGCCGTTTGTGAGCGGACAGAGTTACGAAGCGCGATCGGATCGGCCCAAGATTCCCGAACCCGCGCCGGAACAAGTTCAAATCCCGCCCGAGACCCAACGGGCGGCGAGCGACCCAACGTTCACGAGGATGCAAGACACGCCCGCTTACGTGACCGAACCCGAGCCGGATTCGTTTTACCCCGTCCCTGTTTATACGGGCATCGTGATCGTGAACCCGCCCGAGCGCGGACGGAAGCACGATAGGAATGCGGCTCCGGAGCGCCGGCCCTCTCAAGGCGATCCCCAGCCCTTCGCCAAGCCCATTCCGCGCGAGCATCCGGGGGAAGGCCGTGAACCGGCTCCGCCGGACGGCAGCGCCAACGCCGAAGAGAAACCACCCCTTCCGTCGCCGGGAAAAAGAGGAAAGTGATGGAGATCGCGTCCGTGCCTGTCGGTCCAACTCGATCAGCTTGCGATAAATTCGAGTAATTCCTCGTTCAGCCGATCCGCCGCAGTGAGAAAGAGCCCATGCGGTTCGCCGTCGTACTCGCTCAGCATTGCATCAGGCAGGATCTTCGCCGATCTTCGGCCCGAAACATTTATCGGCACCGTCGAATCGCCCGTACCGTGAATGATCCGCACCGGCACGGTGATCCGCTTCATCTCCTCGCGGAAGTCCGTAGTGGACCATGCCTTCGCCGCGGCTAGCGTGGACCGGAGAGATCCCGTCAGCGCCATGGACTGATTCCACTCGAGGACTGCTTCCGACACCGTGTGCTTCAGAGCCGTGCGTCCAAAAAACTTTGCGCCAAACTCCTTCAAGAACGCCGGCCGGTCCTTTCGGATGTTCTCCTCAATCTCCTCGAACGTCTTGGGGTCCACGCCTTCCGGATTGTCGGCGGTCTTCAGCAAATATGGGGTTACGGCGGAGATCAGCACCGCCTTCGCCACCCGGTCCGCTCCAAATCGGCTAAGGTACCGAACCACTTCGCCGCCACCCATCGAGAAGCCTACTAGCGTAGTTCCGCGCAGGTCGAGCTTATCCATCAGCGCGTTCAGATCCGCGGCAAGGGTTCCGTAGTCGTACCCATCCCAAGGCTGTCCCGACCGTCCGTACCCGCGCCGGTCGTACTTGATCACCCGCAATCCACGATCGGCTAAAAACGCCGCCTGCTTCTCCCACATGTCGCCATTCACCGGCCACCCATGGATCAGCACGACTGGCATTCCCATTCCCCAATCCGTGTAATAAATCTCCGTTCCGTCCTGCGTCGCTATGTATGGCAAAGTTGTTCCTCGGGCGTTGGATGCAAGAATCCGAATATTAGATGCCAAGTTCGTTCAATACGCCCGAGGAGGTCCGCGCCGAAGCGATGCCGTCGCGCGCAGACGTTCGCGCAACTCCGCCGTCGCTTTCCGGTGGCACTTTAAGCAAAGGGTGCGGATGTTCGAGAGGTCGCATTCCCCCCCGCCTTCCACCACGGGCAGGATATGGTCGGCATCCCATAAACTCGAACGGCTCTTGGTGTTTAAACCAGCATTCAGCCCCCAGGAGCGCAAGGCTTCGAGGCGCAGCGGATAGCGCAGCCGCTTAATGCGAATCCGCTCCAGCGCTGTATCGATGCCGCAGGCCGCGCACACGCCGCGATCGCGTTCGAAAATCCGTTCCCGCAAATAACCGGCATCGGTGCGCATGCGCCATTCGTGAACGCAGTAATCGGAGCAGAACGTAATCCGCCGCGGCGGAACTTCGAGGGCGCACCAGCGGCAGAGCGTACGGCCGTTCGGTCCTTTGGGAAGGTCGTCGCGCCGGACGCGGCCGCCCGCCATGGTGCGAGCCGTGCTCATGATGCTAGCGGACGAAAATCAGTTTGCCAAAGCGCTTGGGATTGTGGGGGTCCGGCTTCTCCAGCCCCGAGTCCGACCACTCGCTCAAACGGCGGTTCGGCTCCGTCCCGTCCCAGCGATTGAGGTTCGCCGTCCACGCCGAACCGGGCGCGGGCGGCAACTGTTTCGCCAACTCTTCGAAATTCTTCCAGGGAATCGCGACTTCGAGACTCCAGCCCTCGTCTTTATCGCCGGTCTGATTGAGCGTCCCGCGGATATTCGTCGCAATCTGAACGCCCGTGAAATTCACGCGCGCCAGCAGCATTCGCGGAAAGATGTTGAAGTAGTCGTATAACGTCGCGCGCGCGTTCATCTCCATGCCGTAATAAAACGTCTGCGTGGGATCGGGGTTGATGAAGATCTCGACCGCGTCGTCGTTATAGGTGGGATCGTCCCGCTGAAGATAATGCGCCACGATGTCGTTGTCTTCGCACTGGTAGCCCACGAAAAGAAACTCGTCGTTCCAGAGTAATCGCGCCGTGGTCTTCTGCTTCGCGCCCGTCTGAAAACTCCACGGGAACTGGAATTCGATTACGCCGGCCGCGCTCCACGCCGGCTCGTCCAGCTTGCCATCCACGATGACCGCCGATGGCGCGCGCTTGACTTCATAGGTGGGGATGGGCGGCAGCGCGCGGCTCGACTGCCCGAACGCAAAGCAGGCCGCGGCCAGCAATACCAGCAGTAACATGGATGGCCTATGATTGTAACTCAATGAGAAAGTGGATACCGCTCGCGGCTTTTATCGCGGCTTTTATCGCCTTGGCTTCCGGCGCCCCCTACACACCCTCACCGTCCGAACGGCAGCGGATCCAGGCGAAGATGGCGGAGCTCGGACGAAGCTTGGATGCGCTGGCCAAATCCGGCGCGGATGCCGATTTGCTAGCGGACGTCGCGATATATCGGAAAGCCGCCGAGTGGATCATGCGCTACGACGATGAGTTTTACACGAAGGCCTATGTCGCGAATACGGCGGCGGCGCTCGATACCGGAATCGATCGGGCAAAAGAATTGTTGGCGGGAAAGCCTTCCTGGCCCGGCCGCAAGGGCCGGCTCACGCGCGCCTACCGATCGCAAGTCGACGGCAGCTTGCAGCCGTACGGACTTGTAATTCCGGAGTCGTACGACGACAGCACGCCCGTGCGCCTCGATGTGGTCCTGCACGGACGCGGGGCCACGCTCAACGAAGTCGGCTTTATCGCCGCGCACGATGCCGCGAAACCCATTGCGCCGGAACTGGGCTACATCCAACTGGAGGTGTTCGGGCGCGGAAACAACGCGTATCGCTGGGCTGGAGAGGCCGATGTCTTTGAGGCTCTGGAGTCCGCGCGGAAGCGGTATAAGATCGATAACGATCGCATCGTACTGCGCGGTTTTTCCATGGGCGGCGCGGGCGCATGGCACATCGGATTGCAGCATCCCAGCCGTTGGGCGGCCTTCGAAGCGGGCGCGGGCTTCACGGAGACGAAGATTTATGCGAAGCGCGATGCCATGCCCGCCTACCAGGAATCGTTGTTGCACATTTACGACGCACGGGATTATGCGCTGAACGCTTTCGATATTCCGACCGTGGGTTATGGCGGGGAAGACGATCCGCAGAAGCTGGCCTCGATCAATATTCGCGAGCAACTGACGAAAGAGGGGTTTGAATTTACGCCGGACGGATTGAATTGGACGACGAAGGATCTGGTCGCGCTGTTTCTGATCGGGCCGCATACCCAACATAAATTCCATCCCGATAGCAAAGCGGTTTCGGATAAGTTTCTCGATCGGGCCGTTGCGGAAGGCCGCCATGCGCCGGACCACATCCGTTTCGTCACCTACACGACGCGTTTCAACCACTGCTTCTGGGTGACGATCGACGGCCTGGTACGGCACTACGAACGCGCGGACGTGGATGCCCGCTTGGAAAGCGGCGGCCTCGTGGTCTCGACGAAAAACGTGTCGCGGATTTCGTTTTCACTTGCCAACAAGCCGCGGTCGCTCACGATTGACGGCCAGTCGATGGGTTTTCAACCGTCGCTTGATCGAATTTCCGGCAAATGGGTCGCTTCGAGGGGCGCCGGGTTTCGAAAATCTCACGGGCTGCAAGGACCCATCGACGATGCCTTCTTGGATTCGTTCCTGTGCGTGCGGCCTACCGGAAAATCGAGTCCCGCGACGGCATACGCTTCGAAGAAACTGGAGCGGTTTGCGAGCGAGTATGCGAAATACTTGCGCGGCGACGTGCGCATCAAAGACGACCGCGCGGTCACGCCGGAAGATATCGCGAACAGCAACCTGATTTTGTTTGGCGATCCGGCGAGCAACGCGGTGATCCGGCGCATGGCCGCTCGGTTGCCGCTCCGCTGGACCAAAGAAAACATCAAATTGAACGGATTGCAATTCAGCGCATCCGAAAACCTTCCGGTACTGATTTATCCCAACCCGTTGAATCCGAAAAAGTACGTGGCGATCAACAGCGGCCATACGTTTCACGAAGCGGATTTTCAGGGTACGAATGCGCTGCTTTATCCGCGATTGGGAGATTGGGCCATCGAGAAGATGGATGGTTGTAACGTAGATGGCACGATTGCCGCCGGCGGCCTGTTCGACGAAAACTGGAAATGAAATACGATGCGCTCGTCATCGGCGCGGGACACAACGGGCTGGTGACCGCGGCCTATCTGGCCCGGGCGGGGCGCCGCGTTCTGGTGCTCGAGCGGCGCGACCTCGTCGGCGGCTGCGCCGTGACCGAGGAAGCGTGGCCGGGGTATCGCGTCTCGACGGCGGCGTACCTCGTCAGCCTGCTGCAAGACCGCATCGTGCAGGACTTGGATCTCGAGCGCTTCGGTTACCGGGTCGACGCGAAAGACCCGGCGTTCTTTTCTCCATTTCCCGATGGGCGCCATCTTTTCATGTGGCGGGACCGGAAGAGGACGCTCGAAGAGATCGCCAAGTTTTCGCGCCGCGATGCCGAAGCGTATCCAAAGTACGAAGCGCATCTGGAGCGGCTGGCCGATCTGATGGAAGCCACGCTCCTTTCGCCGCCGCCCCGTGAAGTTCCGGGACTCGAAAAAATCCTGGAGCAAAGCGTCGCGGATTATCTTGACGAGTGGTTCGAATCTCCGGAGTTGAAGGTGACGCTCGCGACCGATGGATTCATTGGGGCGAACGGCGGGCCGCGATCTCCGGGGACGGCTTACATCCTGCTGCATCACTGCATGGGCGGCGTCGCGGGCCGGCGCGGGTTGTGGGGCTTCGTTCGCGGCGGGATGGGTAGCGTGCCGGAGGCAATTGCGGCGTCGGCTCGAAGCAGAAGCGTCGAGATCCGCCTCAACACGGAAGTGGACCGCGTTCTGGTTCGCAATGGCGCGGCGCGCGGCGTCGTATTGACGAATGGCGACGAGATCGAAGCGCCAGTGGTGGTGTCAAACCTCGATCCGCACGCGACTTTTTTCAGGCTGGTGGACCCGCGGGAGTTGCCGCCCGAATTTACCGCGCGCGTTCGCGCATTCCGTGCGGAGGGCACTTCACTCAAAATGAATCTAGCGCTTTCGGGATTGCCGGATTTTAGCGCGTTGCCCGGAACGCCCGGTCCGCAGCACAAAGCCACCATCCATATTTGCCCGTCGATGGAATACGTCGAGCTCGCGTGGCAAGATTGCAGCGAGGGGCGGCCGTCGCGCAGCCCTTTGATCGAGATGACCATCCCCACCATGTACGACGCGGCGCTTGCTCCCGAAGGGCGCCACATTATGGGCGTGTTCCTGCAATATGCGCCGTACACCTTGAACGAGAAGTTAGTGGAAGGAAATTGGGATGACTTGGGCGCGCCTTTCGCCGATCGCGTGATGGACTTGATTGCAGAGTATGCTCCGAATTTCCGTTCGCTGGTGATTGACCGGCAGGTATTGACGCCGCTCGATCTGGAGCGCCGGTTTGGGATCACGGGCGGAAATATCTTTCATGGAGAGTTGCGGCGCGATCAGATGTTCGATAGGCGAATGCCCTATCGCACGCCGATTCAGGGATTATTTTTGTGCGGTTCGGGAACACACCCCGGCGGCGGAGTTATGGGAGCTCCGGGATACAATGCCGCGCGGGAAATTCTCGGCAATAATGGCAACACCCCGATCTAGATGGAGATTGGGGTATACTGAGGTTTGCCATCCCTCAGTCATCTGCAGGCTCTTGAAGCGGAGAGCATCCACATTATGCGGGAGGTTGTGGCGGAGTTCGCCAATCCCGTCATGCTGTACTCTATTGGAAAGGACTCTTCGGTGATGGTTCGGCTCGCGCAAAAGGCGTTCCATCCCGGCAAGCTTCCCTTTCCGCTGCTCCACATCGATACCACTTACAAATTTCGCGAGATGATTGAATTTCGCGACGAATTCTGCCGCGGGATTGGGGCGCGGCTCGTTGTCCACACGAACCGCCAAGCGATTGCGGACGGCGCGAATCCCTTTCGCATCGGAACGCAAAAATGCTGCGGGTTCCTCAAGACGCGTGCGTTACTCGATGCGCTATCCGAGGGCGGCTACGATGCCGCGTTCGGCGGAGCGCGGCGGGATGAAGAGAAATCGCGCGCCAAGGAGCGCGTGTACTCGTTCCGCGATTCCTACGGCCAGTGGGACCCCAAGAATCAGCGTCCCGAATTGTGGAATCTCTACAATAGCCGTCTGGACAAGGGGGAGAATATACGAGTTTTTCCGCTTTCGAACTGGACGGAGCTCGATGTGTGGCAGTACATCCACCAGGAAAATATTCCCATCGTTCCGCTCTACTTCGCGAAGCCCCGGACGATGGTGGTGCGCGGCGGGTCGCTGATACCGGTCGAGCAGGATATCCCGCTCTTGCCCGGCGAGCGGCCCGAAACGGTGATGTGCCGCATGCGATCCCTGGGTTGCAGCCCCTGCACCGGCGCGATCCATTCGGACGCCGACACCGTGCCGAAAATTATTGAAGAGATGATGCTGGTGCGGCGCTCCGAGCGAGAGAACCGAGTGATCGACCATGACCAGGAAGCGTCGATGGAGATGAAGAAACGCGAAGGATATTTCTGAGGCACGATCAATGCCGCCCGTTTCGAATCCACTCGTCCCTCGTTTTCATCAGGACGCCGAGCGTCTCATCGAGTCTGGTTTGAGCGTCGGCCATCTTGGCAAACCGCTCTTCGTTTTTCCGCTGCGCCTCCTCAAACACGTTTGCCAGCCCTTCCACGATTCCCACCAGCGTCTCCAGCCTTGCGTCCAAACGGTCCATGCGTTCTTCCAAATCCATGTTCCGTTATTGAACGGATGACGACGATACCCGAGAAGGAGCTGCTCCGGCTTTCGACTGCCGGCAGCGTAGACGACGGGAAATCCACGCTGATCGGGCGGCTGCTCTACGATTCGAAGGGCATCTACGAGGATCAGATCGCTTCCATCCGCAAGGTCAGCAGCAACGAAACAGCGGGCAAAATCGACTTTGCGCTACTCACCGACGGGCTTCGGTCCGAGCGGGAACAGGGCATCACGATCGACGTCGCCTATCGTTATTTCTCCACGCCGAAACGCAAATTTATCATTGCCGATACTCCGGGGCACGAGCAGTACACGCGCAATATGGCAACCGGGGCTTCGACCGCGGACCTCGCTATTGTGTTGATCGATGCGCGCAATGGAGTGCTCGCGCAATCGCGCCGTCACGCTTACATCGCCTCGCTGTTGGGGATCAAGAACCTGGTAATCGCGGTCAACAAGATGGATCTGGTCGATTTCCGCGAAGACGTTTTCAATTCGATTCGCGCGGAGTTCACCGGCTTCGCGCAGCAGCTCCACGCGACGCCGTACTTCATTCCGATCAGCGCGCTCGAAGGCGATAATGTTGTACGCAAGAGCGGCCGCACGCCCTGGTACTCGGGCGATAGCTTGCTCGAACACCTGGAAGCCGCGCCGGTGATGGCGAGCCGGGATCTCACGCCCATGCGCTTTCCGGTGCAGTATGTGATCCGCCCCAATCTGGATTTTCGCGGATATGCGGGACAGGTGGCGTCCGGGATCGTCCGGCCCGGCGACGCAGTGCTGGTTTTACCTTCGGGGCGCACCAGCAGGATCGCGTCGATTTCCGCGTACGAAGGCGGCTTGGCGGAGGCGTTCGCGCCCATGTCCGTAACCGTCGTTCTGGAAGACGAACTCGATATCGGCCGCGGAGACATGTTGGTGCCTCCGGCGCAGCCGGCGCAGGTTTCGCGGCGCGTGGAAGCGATGTTGGTGTGGATGAATTCGAAACCGCTTGAGGCGAACCGAACCTATCTGGCGAAGCATACGACTCAACAGGTGCGGGCCACGGTTACGGCGATCCGGCATCGGGTCAATATCGACACAATGGCGCGCGAGATGGCGGACCGGCTGGAGTTGAACGAGATTGGAGCGGTGGTCATTGAAACCCACCGGCCGCTATTCTTCGATCCATATGAAGAGAACCGCGCGACGGGAGCGTTTATTCTCATCGATGCGGTCACGAATGAGACGCTCGCGGCGGGTATGATAACGGGCCGCGAGATCGGCGAAGACGACACTGCTGGCGGACGGGAAGAGGTCCGGTTTGAAGCGAGCCGGGTGAGTCCGGCGGAGCGGTTTCTACGCACGGGTCACTTGCCCGCGATAGTTGGCGTCGACGATTCCGAGACGGCCTACCAGTTGGAACGGGAGTTGTTCGACCGCGGTTGCCTTGTACAGGTGCTCGAGATCGGGGCGATTGCGACGGAGTGGGTGAGAGTGGCGATGGGGGCTGGGCTGATACTGATTTGTACGGGGGGCGTGGAGGAATTGCGAGAGGCGGTTGGCCGCGATCGCGCGGTGGAGGCTGGCGGGCTAACTGTGGCCGAGGTCTGCCGCCGGATGGAGACTCGCGGAATTATTCGCGCCCGGCAAACGCCCCTTACCGGTGGAGAAGGAATTTAACTTAGTCCTCCACTTCAAAAGTCTGATCGAACAACTTTCGGAGTGCGAGTTTACGGCCAGCGGCAAGGGTACCTCGAATTCCTGGACGGGTTGTATCGACTGCGAGTTCGGTAAGTGGCGGGTATTCCGCGATCTGCGGTACCGGTGCGCATTCACGGAATTGACAATCGCGGTCAAGCGTACTGACTCGACAGTGCTGACTAGCCAGTCCCAGATACCCGCGCTGAGATTGCCCGGAATTCCGTTGAAAGTAGCGGCTCTCTGAATTGACATCTTAAGCAGTTCCGGCCTTTTTCGCAACAGCTTTCTTTGAAACTGAAGTAATCATCGCATCCATGAGTTGAGGTATTTCCTGATAGCCCTTTACGCGACGGAACTTACTCTCGGCGACGAGCAATCCCGAGCCAACCCAGCGCTCCACATGATCGCCTCCACGCCAACGTTTCACGTTGCGGCACACCGTTTCGACGATCGAGAATGCGGACTCGATCACGTTCGTGCTAGACAACGTCTTGCGCAGTTTCACGGGTATTCGCAATTTGTGGACCATGAGCGTCTCCGCCATTCCTTCCTCCAAACTGCGAGCGGCGCTCGGGTTCAGGTGCATCAGTTCGTGATGAATTTTGTCGAGCGCCCGTTTGGCACCCTCGTACTCGAACATTGCGTAAGCGTTGTTCAGTTTTGTCCCGAAGGTGTTTTGATGCTCTTCGGGTAAATGATCGAGCACGTTCCGGCGCTTGTGTACTTGGCAACGTTGCACCAGGGCGGCATCGCCTGCATGCTTGCGCAGCGCGCTGTGCAGCGCCTTGCTCCCATCCAACACATACAGGCGAGGCTCCGTGAAATCCAGCCCGCGAGTCAATAGGTCGCTCAACAGTTCGCCCACCACCGCGGCATTCTCCGTCGCTCCCTCCCGCAACCCCAGCACCATCTTGCGCCCATCGCAGCCAATACCCAGAGCCGCGATCATATGGTGGCCCTTGAACGGAGTGGCGTCGATCAGCAACGTGCACAGCCGTAGATCGCCCAGCGGTCGCTCCATCAAAGCCTTGAGCTTTTCGCGGCTAGCCTCCACAAAGCGCTCACTCACCGTCGACTTCTCAATGCCATATGCCTCGGCGAAGTCCTTCACCACCGGGCCGTAGTTTCTGGTCGAGAGGCCTCGCGTCACGCTGTCCCACACTCGGGGCGAGTCGCGCTGGAATAATTCGTAACTGCCCAGACGCCGTTCCCGATTCTGCTTGTCTCGCACGCGCGTGCGCTTACTCGGCACCTTTTGCCCGTCAATGACGCAAAACCCATCCTCGCTCCCCCACCGGTACGAGTTGCGTCCCGCGTTAGGTTCGCTGCGCTTTCCCACCAGGCTTCGGACCTCTTCCTCCATCACCAGGTTCATCAGCTCCAAACCGGCCTGGCGCAGTAACTCGCCAACGCCTTGCTGCAGCATGCCCACTACTTTCGACATCGGCAGCATCAAATTGATGGTTGGGTTCTCCTCTTTCGCCACACGACGCAGGTTTTGCACGGCTCGTTGGCTCTCGATCTGATATCGTTTCTTCATAGCGACTCTCCTTTTTCCGGCAAGAAAAAATCACCATGAGGCTATCACGCCTCACGGTGCGAGAGTCGCTACTTTCTACGAAATTCCGGGCATACTCTTCGCCGCGGCTATCAAGCTCGGGCGGAGAAGCCGGGCATAACGCGAGGCAGCAGAACTTGTTTTCGCGTTTGCTTTTGTGCACCGCCGTGGCTGTATCCTGGTGCATTAGTCTGTAGTTCAACATGCCAGGAAAGCACAGATGATGTTGCTCGCGCCGGATTGATCAGTTGGCGTGTTTAATCATGATCATCGAGGACAACTCAGCTTATCTGGATGGTAGAGCGAATCCTGCGCGACCGGGGTTTACTGTACCGTTACTTGCGCGACGACAAAAAGGCCGGATCCTATCTGGACCGCAGTCTGGAGGTGCTTCGCACGACCCTGGGTGACAACGATCCCGAGGTCCTCGATGTAATTCAGCAGGTGCAAGAGATGCGCGGCCGATTCGTGCAGGCCGTATCAACCCGAACGCCGAACAGGAAGTGGCGCGGCTGTCGGCCACGGTCGTCCGGCTGACACATGAGGGCAGGTACAACGAAGCACTAGAGCCCGCGCAGAGATCCCTGGAATTTGCTCGGCAATATCTCGGGGCGGAGCATCCCCATACGGTCGTCCATGCTGTATCGATCGCAGGGCCGGTATGAGGAGGCCGAGCCGATGCTGGAGCGGGCGCTGGCCGCCAAAGAGCCACGTAAAAGCAACTCCTTAGAGAGATGGTTTCCAAATTGGCGTGCGATTTGTAGCGGCGGCGCGCTGCTGCATCGTTCTCATTTTAGCTGCACTTTTTCGCATACAACATTATGCTTTAGAATGGTAGGTCTAAAGTGGACCCAAATTAAAGTGGACCAATTGTCAAGACCATTTTTTGGCTTCTATTTGCTAGTGTCCGACGAGTCTGAGTTTGTGTTTGGGACGGCGTCGGTATCGAAACCGTCCCCTGCCATTCCGGCTCTTGAATCGGCGCTTGGGTCGCACCCCCTGCGGAGCTCAATCCTCCGTTCAAGTCCCTCCAGTGTAAGACAATCATTCTGGCCCGAAAGCGTCAAATCCCCAAGGGTTCGGGGACAGCGTCCCCGAGTTCAGCAATGGTCTTTTCCTTATGTTGGGCATCATGCTCCGGGCCCCCTTTTGTAGAGCGAAGCCGGTGTTTGATAAGCGAGACTCTGGTGCAGGCGCTCGTGATTGTAAAAGCGCAGATAGCGTTCGATGCCTTCGCGCGCTTCCCTCACCGATGCATAATCCTTCAGGTACACCTCCTCATATTTGAGCGACCTCCACAACCGCTCGATGAAAATATTGTCCATGCACCGTCCTCGTCCGTCCATGCTGATCGCGATCTCTCTG
>JBPCKZ010000046.1:0-13927 GCA_051003795.1 Bryobacteraceae bacterium
GCGATCGCGGCGCTGATTAGCCGTTCCTGCGGCGACTGTCATTCGAGCGCTACCCGCTGGCCCTGGTATGCGCGGATTCCACCTGGATCCTGGATGCTGCAAAGCGAAGTGACCCGAGCCCGGCGCGCGCTCGATTTCTCGAAATGGCAGGCGGGAAGCGGGCGGTCGCGCGGGATTGCCATCGCGACATTAACGGCGGCTTGCGCCGATGTGGAGTCCGGCCGCATGCCACGCCCTCAATACCTGTTCTTGCATCCGGAGGCCCGCATCGAAGCCCAAGACGCCGCTCGATTCTGCTCCTGGACGCAGTCGGAAACCGCTCGCGTGGCGCGTCTCATCAAACGCTAATCGATATAGTCGTAAGCCACGAGAGTCAGAAATTCGGGAAAATCCGGGCTGGTCATCATTCCGCCGAAAAGCCTGGCGGCAAGTTCGAATTTGCCGGAGTGAATCTTGGACGCCACCTCTTCTTGAATCGTTTGCTGAATCAACTCGGGAGTCACGGCGCGCCCGTCTTGCAGCTTGGCCCCGTGGCGTCCCCATTGCCAGACCTGCGCGCGCGAGATTTCCGCGGTGGCCGCGTCTTCCATCAGGTTATAAATAGGCACGGCGCCGCTGCCGCGCAGCCATGCTTCCAGGTACTGAATCCCGACGTCCACATTCAGGCGCAAGCCTTCTTCGGTGATCTCGCCTTCCGGCGCCTGCAACAGGTCCTTCGCCGTCACATGCACTTCTTCGCGCTTAACGGAAAGCTGGTTCGGCCCTGGCATGCCCGCGTCGAAAACCTCTTTCGCAACCGCCACCAGCGCCGGGTGCGCAACCCATGTTCCGTCATGCCCCGCTTTCACTTCGCGGAGCTTATCTTGCCGAACTTTTTCGAGCGCTTTCTCGTTCGCTTCGGGATTGTTCTTGATCGGAATCTGCGCCGCCATGCCGCCCATCGCATGGATTCCGCGGCGATGGCAGGTCTGAATCAGCAAATCGACATACGATTTCAAAAAATGCCGCTCCATCGTCACCAGGGCGCGATTGGGGAGCATCGAATCCGGGCGGCTTCGCAGCTTTTTGATGTAGCTGAAAATGTAATCCCATCGCCCGCAGTTCAGGCCCGCGGAATGATCCCGCAACTCATAGAGAATCTCGTCCATCTCGAAAGAACCGAGGATGGTTTCAATCAGCACCGTCGCGCGGATGGAGCCCTGAGGCACGCCGCAAAAATCCTGCGCGAACCGGAATACGTCGTTCCACAACCGCGCTTCCCGATGGCTCTCCAGCTTGGGCAGATAGAAATACGGGCCGCTGCCATTCGCCTTGAGCTTCTTCGCGTTGTGAAAAAAGTAGAGGCCGAAATCGAACAGCGATGCCGAGATGGGTTGGCCATCGACTTCAAAATGTTTTTCGATGAGATGCCATCCGCGCGGACGCACCATGAGCGTGGCGAGTTTCTCCCCGAGCCGATAGCTCTTGCCTTCCGGGCCGGTAAACGAGATGGTGCGGTCGATCGCCTCCCGCAGATTGATCTGGCCTTCGATGTTGTTCCGCCACGTCGGCGAGTTGGCGTCTTCAAAATCGGCCATGAAGACGCTCGCGCCCGAATTCAGGGCGTTGATGATCATCTTGCGGTCCACGGGGCCGGTGATTTCGACGCGGCGGTCCAGCAGATCCGGCGGGATCGGCGCCACGGTCCATTCCGATTGCCGGATGGACGCGGTTGCGGGAAGAAAATCGGGCAGCTTGCCGGATTCGATTTCCTTCTGGCGGATCCGCCGCTTTTCGAGCAGCTCGATGCGGGTGGCTTCGAAAAGTCGCGAGAGTTGGTGAAGGAACTCGATGGCCTCCGGCGTAAGGACCTGATCCACCAGCCGGCGATCGACAGGCACTAATTTCTACCGCACATGCCGGGGTTGCCGCACATTCCGCTTGGGCAGGATGGCGCTTCGGAGGGCGCCCCGTTCGCGCGCGCGGCGAAGGTCGAATACTCCTGGTTCAGACGCTTGCCGCCGCAGGACGGGCAGCCCAGCTCCGCGGCCTCCGTGCCGCGACGCACCAGCTTCTCAAACTTCGTTCCACAGCCTTCGCATTTGTATTCGTAGATGGGCATGTTTCACTCCAGCAGTAAACTACAAATTCTATCAGTCACGCCGCGGATCTCGGAAGCGGAGCCGTTGAAGTTGTTCGCCAAGATGGAAAATACCAGCACCCTGCCATCGCGCCGCGTGACATAACCGGAAAGGGTGCTGGCGTGCGTCAAGCTGCCGGTTTTGGCTTGAATCCGGCCGCGTTCCCGCTTGCCATTGAACCGGGCGCTCAGCGTGCCGTCGACCCCGCCTACGGCAAATACGCTCATCCAATTCTCCCGTAACGGCCCCAAGCCCATGTAGCGCAGCAGCGACACAATCGCCTTCGGCGTGACGACGTTCAGGCGCGACAGCCCGGACCCATCGTGCAGATTGTATTGTTCGCCGTCGATTCCGGCCTCATCGAGAAATTGCCGCAGTTCCGTCAATCCCGCTACGCGGCTGCCCACCCCGGTGCGTTCGCGCGCGACGAGCCGCAAGATCATTTCGGCGTGCAAATTCTGGCTGAGCTTGCCTGTCAGGCGAAGATCCTCGAGCAGAGGGGGTGAGACGCGCTCGGCAATCTGGGTGGAATTCGAGGGAGGCGCGATCGGGTAAGCTCCCGGGTACAGGTGGCGCGCGACAGCGGTTCCATTCACGACAACGCCGCGGCGCTGCAGCGCGTCCATCAACGCAAGCGCGGCGAAGCGCGCGGGATCGTCGACCGCGAGCGTGCGCGGCGTTCCCGAATCGAACAACGGAACCGCGCCCCACAAGCGCATGTGGCGCGATCCGGGTTCGCGATCGACATGCACCCGCTTCTCAACCCGGCTATCGGTTAGGATCTCGTTGTCGACATCGAAAACGGCGAGCGAAGGAGACCATGAGATGCGTGCGGGCGCGCCCTCGGCCGCCCCGGGCGCGACGGCGAGCTCGATCGAATTATCGTTCACCGCCAGCGCGCTTACCGGCGCCCCGTCCTCGCCGATTGCGTCGCGTATCGACCAGCCTTCCGCGTAAGGTTCGAAAACGAATGCCGAGTCGTCCCCCACCACGTTCCCTTCGACGCGACTTACCCCGTGCGCGACGACCTGATCCGCCAGGCTTTCGATGGCCGCGAGGGGATCGCCGCGGTCCGCGCCCGTCTCATATGGAAATGAACGGCCCGAGAGGTTAGGATCGCCGCCGCCGTGCAGAACCAGGTCGCGGCCTTCCTGGAACACGGTGGTGTGCATGCGGTATTCCGGGCCGAGCCGCGCGAGCGCAAGGGCAGTCGTAAAAATCTTTGTGTTGGATGCCGGAAGGTAGAAATGGTCCGCGTTCAAGCGAAACAGGCTCTTGCCGCTCGCCAAATCCGCAATCTCAATTCCCCAATACGCCGTGCGCGCGGCGGGAGACGAGCTGAGCGCCGCCCGAATCCGCACGGGAAGCGACCGACGGCCGGCGCCCTGAGTCGCGGGCAGCCAAACGGCGAGCCAGAGAAGCAGGATCGCAAGAGATCGCGTCATGTGGTTGCCCGCTTGCCGGGTTTGCCGTTTATCCATATCGCTAATAGCAATGCGAACACAATCGCCGTCCCGAATAAGGGGAGACCCGCGACCACCCAGATGCCGGTTGAATCCGCCAACCAGCCCAGCAGCGCCGGCGCGAGCAAGCCCCCGGCGAGCGCAAAAGCAAAGACGCCATTCAAGAATCCGGGATGATAGTCGCGGAAACCGGTTCCGATTCTCCCGGCAATCAACGGCGAAAGCGCCGCGAATCCCGCGCTAACCAAGAGGGTGCCGGCCCAGGCGCCGAACCGGTTATCGGTCTTGAGAAGAATCAAGCAACCGAACAGCGCCGCCCAAGCAGTCAGGAAAAGAGTTTGCCCGGGATTCCGCTGGTGAATCGAGAAGCGGAATGCCGCGATCCGGCCGGCGAGCAGCACCAGCCAGTACACACTTAGAAAGCCCAGGGCGGTCTCCGGACCGATCCCGATCCGGTGAATCAGAAATAATGGCAGCCACCCGCCGAACGACCACTCGCTTCCGGATTGGAAGAAGAGCATCAACAATGCCGACACGCTAGCCGGGCCGCGAAATTCGACCAGAGCCTGCGTTATGGCGGCCGGTCCCGCGCGCTCCGGGGCGGAGAACCCAGCGCGGAAATAAAGCAGCCCGAGACAGGCCGGAATCGCCGCGCTCCAAATTAGAATGCGCGAACCCAAATCCGCGTGATATGCCGCTATTCCGAGCAGGACGGCAGCCAGACACCCCAGTCCGAAGAATACGCCGGCCGCGGTGGCCGTCGCGGCCGGATCGCGCGCGTACATGGGCGCAAGCGCGCCCACCAGGCCGGTGTTCATGAATCCAGTGGCCGCCCCGATTATGAGAAAGCCGGGCATTCTCGCGGGAACGGTCCCGAACCCAAGCAGGAGTAATCCGCCGCAGGCAATCGCGCAGGCGGAAGTCAGGATTGCCGCCGTGGGACGGAACCGGGGAATATGCGGCTTGCTTTCGACGGCGCCGGCAATTCCAATGCTAAAACACAGGAAGTACAACCCGATCGCCGGATAATTGGTCTCGATGTGATACCCCCAGATGGGAAGCAGCGCGCCCGGCAAGCCAAGCAGGAAACCAGTGAGAAGAAACCCGGCGAGTATCCTGAACGAGCACGGCACCCCAAGCAGGCTGTAGAAGTTCACCCAGGCATCATAACTTCTAATAGGTGTTGACAAGCAATCCAATCGCGAAGTAGATTTTAGATATCACTGAAAAAGGAGGTGGTCCAAAAAAAATGAATGATTGTAGTAGACCGCGCGAGGTGGCCGACTGTTGAGTCGACCGTTCTAACGTTGTTGGCTCCCGTTAATCAGTGACGGGGCTTGAGTTCCTGTGGACCGGTCGCTTCGCGTGAAGCTAAACAGCCTCAGGTTCGATTAGGCTACCTTACCCCGTGGATCCTCCGATCCACGGGGGTTTTTGTTTACGGACGTCCATGCATTCGCGGTCGTGTCAATTGAAAGAGCAATCGGCCGGGGACGAGCCGCGCTACCTTCTCCGCAATTCCCGACGCGAGCGCAAACCTCAGTAACGCGGCGGTCCCGTACTGGGATCCCAAGATGTTTTTGCAATCGCGCATGTGGCGCTCAACAGGCACGCCGCGCGCGGCGGCGATCCCGGCCATGCTTCCCGTGGTAACGGCGGCTAGCAGCCCCGAGCCGGTGAACGGGTCGACAAATCCAAGCGCATCGCCGGCCAGGTATTGGCCTGGGCTGGCGCGGGCGCCGAAGCTGTCGCGGTAGATTAGCGGGCCGGTGATGAGCCAGTCCATGGCGCGTGCCATCGGCGCCATGCGTTCGGCCAAAAGCGGGGAAAGCGCCAACAGGGGTTCCACTTCGAAGTTCCTCTCGCGGAGCAGCGATTCGGGGGCCAAGCCGCACACGTTGGTCTCACGGTTTTCGATGGCGCTCACGCCCACGTAGCACCCGCGGAAAAAGAAGAGACCGATGGAATCGTCCGCGGGGCCGGTGAAATGAGCTTTGAATCCGAACACGCGCGAGCCGGAAGGGGCGCTTGCCCTGCGGCCGCGGGCGATAACGGCGGGGTATTCGGGGATGTATTCGATCGTTGCGCAGTGCTCCCGGTGCATGGCAGCTCCGTTTGCGACAGCGTGGCGCAGCAACAGTTCGTCGAAGGCGAACCGGCTCAGACCGTAGGCCGGTTCGGGGAGAAGCCATCGCTTTTCCAAAGATTCGATGGCGAGATGGACGCGGCGGATGCGCGCCGGCGTTAACGCTTCGAATGCGGGCCAGACACCAAGCCGCCCGAGCATGCCCGCAATTTCGGGAGAAAGAAATTCGCCACAAACTTTATGGCGCGGAAACGAGGATTTCTCGAATATCTCGACGCAAACGCCTTCCAAGCGAGCGGCGATCGCGGCCGACGCGCCAGCCGGCCCCCCACCGATTATTCGGACGGGCATCGTGCGCCCATAATGGTAACATTCGGGACAAAGATGCATCCGAAGCACATCCTGCCGGTATCGGCTGGGCTGATATCCTGCCCTATATGCGAATTTTGGTTACCGGCTCTCAGGGTTGCATTGGATCGTGGGTTGTCAAACAACTGATCGAGCGCGGTCTCGATGTCCTCACTTTCGATGTTCAGCCGGATATGGAGCGCTTGCGGACCATTGCCTCCGCCGACCTCGCCTCGAAAGCCGTGGCGCGGACCGGCCGGATCGAGGACACAGCCGCGGTCAAGTCGCTTGTCAAAGAAGAAGGCGTCACGCACATCATGCACTTGGCCGCGCAATTGATGCCGTTTTGCCAGGCAAATCCGGTTGAGGGCGGGTTGGTGAACGTGATTGGGACATTAAACGTTTTCGAGGCCGCGCGCGATGCGGGCCGCGCCGTTCGCGTGGTCTACGCCAGTTCTTCCGCGGTTTGGGGTCCCGAGGAATTCTATGGAAGCGGTAAGTTGAGCGAAGACAATCCGCTCCGGCCCGCCACCCAATACGGCGTATTCAAGCAAGCCAATGAGGGAAATGCGCGGGTGTTCCACGCCGTAAACGGCATTTCGAGCGTCGGGCTGCGGCCCTGGACCGTCTATGGAGTGGGGCGCGATCGCGGTTTGACCGCCGATCCGACCCTCGCCATTCGTGCCGTGGCGTACAAAGAGCGTTTTCAGATCCGAATCGGCGGATTCATGGATATGCAATACGTGGAGGATGTCGCGGAGACGTTTATTCGCTGCCTGCTTTCAGATATCCAGGGCGCGCACGTGTTCAACCTGGAGGGTTCGGTGATCGGCATGGAAGATTTCGTTCAAGTCCTTGAAAAGCTGCGTCCGGGGGCCAAGGACCTGATCCGGGTGGAGGGTCCGCAGGTTCCAGTGGCGTACCGGATGGACGGCTCGCAACTGCGCGAGCACTTCGGCGAGATGCCGCGGACGCCGCTGGAGGCGGGCGTAAGCAGGACATTGGACAAATTCGAAGCCTTGCCAAAAACCGTGAGAATCCGATAAAGTCCGCATCACGTTATCTCCAGTAGCGGGTATGCTAGGTGTAAACGTGGATTTCGCAACCGATTGCAAGGCACCTTACAAGACTTTCTTTGACCAGATTCCCGAGCCTGCGTGGGTGGTCAACCTATCCGATCTGCGGTTTCTCGAGGTGAACGCGGCGGCAATTGAGAGTTTCGGGTATAGCCGGGAAGAATACCTTTCCATGAACCTCGTGGATCTACACTCGGCGGAACAGGTGGAGCGTCTCAGGGAAGCGGTGCGGCGCTCGCAATTCTCCTCCCCCGATCTTTGCGCCTGGAAGACGCTGAAAAAAAACGGCAGCCGCGTGGAGATGGACCTGCGAGTTCGTCCCGTGACGGTCCGGGAACGGTCCGGTGAAATTCCCGCGCTCATTATCCTGGCTGTCGATGCGAGCAGCCGCAGCCGCCTGGAAGAACAATTGAGGCAGGCGCAAAAAATGGAAGCGATCGGTATGCTCGCGGGCGGCATCGCGCACGATTTCAATAATCTTCTGACGATTATTTCCGGTTACAGCCAAATGCTGCTTAGCGGCATCGAGGAAAACGATCCCGATCGCGGCGCGATCGAACAGATCTTGAAAGCGGGCCAGCGCGCCGCGGATCTAACCCGTCAGCTTCTCGCGTTTAGCCGCCGCAAACTGGTTCAGCCCAAAGTAATCGACTTGAAATCGGCTGTCGCGGGCATGAGCGCCATGCTTCGCCGTCTGATCGGAGAGCACATAGACCTGAAGATCGAGACTGGGGCGGAAACCGGCCATGTGCATGCCGATCCCGGGCAAATCGAGCAGATCATCATGAACTTGGCCGTGAACGCGCGCGATGCGATGGCCGCCGGCGGCAAACTCGTAATCGAGACCGGCAACGCCGAATTGGATGAAACGTACGTGCGAAAACATCTAGCCGTGCGCCCGGGGCGTTACGTGATGCTCGCCGTGACCGATACGGGAACCGGCATGGATGCCGAAACCCAGGGGAAGGTTTTCGAGCCATTCTTCACCACCAAGGGGCACGGAACCGGGCTCGGCCTATCGACCGTCTACGGGATTGTCAAGCAGTCGGGCGGCGCCATCGATCTGTATAGCGAGCCGGGCTTTGGAACCTCCGTTAAAATCTACCTGCCGCGCGTGGACGAGATTTTGCATATCGACACCAGGAAAGAGCCGCGAGAATCCGCCGGCGGCTGGGAGACGATCCTTCTGGCGGAAGACGAAGAAGCGGTCCGGCTGCTGGTTCAGAAGGCGCTCGAAAAAGCCGGATATACGCTGCTGCTCGCGGCAACCGGCGCCGAGGCGATCAAAGTGGCCCAGACGCATCCGGGCGACATCCAGCTTCTCATCACCGACATGGTGATGCCCCGCATGAGCGGGACGGCCTTGGCGCGAAAGTTTCGCAAGCTTCGTCCGGGAACGGCCGTGTTGTTTATTTCCGGGTATACGGACGCGTCTCTGCAACATGGCGGATCTTTGACTTCGGAGATGAATTTCCTCCAAAAGCCCTTCAGTCCGGTGGCGCTGAAGCGGAAGGTGCGGGAAGTTTTGGATGCCAAGGGTAACGGCAACGGACAGAGCGACAAAGCAAGTTCGTGAGTGGCGGCACGAGTGCCCGCGCCACAACTCACATCGCGCGGGCGTACCAGTCGATGACGCGTTGACCTTCGAGCGCCACGCCCAGCGCCGCGATGCCCAGGAACGTACCGAACGGAAGCGGGTAAGTGGAGGCGTCCTGCCTGGTGATTCTGATATAGATTAAGCCGACCACCGATCCCAGGACCGATCCCGCAATCAGCGTCAACAGCGCGCCCCTGATTCCCAGGAACGCGCCCACCATCGCCATCATTTTTACGTCGCCCAGGCCCAGGCCGGGCTTATGACGCAATTTCTCGAACAGGAAACCGCCCAGCCAGAGAGATCCGGCGGGAAACACGATGCCGAGCGCCGCTTCGGCCATCGAGAACGCGCGATTCCCCAGAGTGACATCCGAAAGCGAGGCGATGGCATGCGCCACGATGTCGGGCACGGGAACGAATAGCGCGAATACCAAGCCGATGACGATGCCGCCAAGGGTGAACTCATCCGGAAGGATTCGCTCTTCCACATCGGAAAAAACGAGCGCGACCAAAATCGCGCTCAACACGCAATATTTCGCCGCGATCAGGGTAAAGCCCAGATGCCATGCGAAATAGGCGAAGAGCAGGCCAGTGAGCAGTTCCACCACCGTATAGCTGACGGAAATTCGCGATCCGCAGTGGCGGCAACGCGCGCGAAGCAGCACATAACTCAGCACGGGTAGATTGTCGTACCAGGCAATCGGCTTCTCGCAGGAGGGGCAGCGCGAACGGGGGCGGATCACGGACAAATCGCGCGGCCAGCGGTGGATGCAGACGTTCAGGAAACTGCCGATCAAAAGGCCGAACAGCAGCCCAACGCACGCCTCAATCATTCAGCAGCCTTCGGTAAATCTCGATTGTTTCGGCAACCATGCGGGCTTCGGAAAAACGCGTCTCAATTGTAAGACGCGCGGAAATGGCGATTCGCCTGGCGAGTTCGGGATTGCCCATGAGCCGGCCGATGGCGGCGGCGATTGCGTCGACGGAATTCTCCACCAGAAATCCGTTCTCGCCATCGACGATGATCTCCCGCAGTCCGCCCACGTCGCTCGCGATCGCGGGCACGCCCGCCGACATGGCGAGCAGGACGCCCGATCCGAGCCCTTCGCATTCGGTCGCGTAAACCATGAACCGCGCCTTTGCGAGATCCGCTTCCAGATCTTGCGAAATACAGACAGGCAGGCCCGTCGAACGGGCGGCTTCGATCGCCCACGCCGTTTCTTTTCGGGCCGGAATCAAAATTTGTTCTCGAGCGTCGTTCCTCTCTTTCCAGGGCAGGAGCGGAACGCCATCCGGAACCACGCTAATCTTCGATTCCGGAACGCCGCCCGATTTCAGCACGCCGGCCACGTAACGTGAAACGGCGATGAAGTGGTCCGCGCGGCTATATTTCCATCGCGAGCGAATCGGAAATGCGACCCGGCGGGAGACCAGCAGGGGCCGTCCGGAGAACGCCGCGATCAGGTGCGAGCGGGCATCGTGCGCATGAACCAGATCGCATTCCGGCAAGAACGGCCCGATGCTGCCCACGTCGAACCCCTCGCCTTTCGCCCGATCGAATAACGGACTGCCGCCCCGGCAGCGCAGAATCGGCTCCCACCCGGCGGCGCGCAGACCGCGAATCAGCCGGAGCGCCTGCCATTGGCCGCCGCGCATCTCGCGCCCGGAATCCAGATGCAGAATACGCATCCGGCTTTAGCTCATGTTCCGGGCTTTCGCGTATTTCAGGAAGGTGTAAAGAGCGGCCATGTGCGCGATGGCGAGCCCCTCCATGCCATCGAGGAACCCGCGCTGCAGCAGATATGTGCGGATAAAAGTCCAGGCGGGATCTAGGAAAAGGCGCGCCGGAGGGACGTTGATTCTTCGCGCGACAAGCTCCTCGGCGGCGAGCGTCGTGTACCGGTCCATGGTTTTAAGGTGCTCGGAAAGCGACTCGCAGGTGAAATGCAAAAGGTTGGCTTCCAGATGCCCCACTCGCCCGTTTACCCGGACGCTCTCATGCACGAAATCACCCTCCCACCGCGCTTTATTGCGGTTGTATAGCCTGACTTTGCGATCCGGATACCAGCCGCTATGCAGAATCCAGCGGCCGAGATACTGTGCGAGGCGCGGCATGGTGTAGGCATCGTACGCGGGGCCGTGTTTCTTGATGTTTAAAATCTCGCCGTCGAGCGTTTCGCTCAACGCCTCGTCGGCGTCAATGGACAGAATCCAATCGTTCGCCGCAAGTGCGGCGGCGGTATTTTTTTGTTGCGCGTAGTTGACCCACGCGCGCTCGATTACGCGAGCGCCCAGCTTGCCCGCCACCTCCAGAGTACGGTCCGAAGAACCGCTGTCGAGCACGATGATTTCATCGCAACAGCGAAGGCTCTCGATAGCGCGATCGATCTTGAGTTCTTCGTTTAGAGTGATGATTGTCGCGGTGATCTTCATCGCGCCGGCTTTAATCGCAATCGTCTTAACTGGCGCCGATCGGCGCGACGGTGAAACATAGCAGAAAAATTGCGAGCGCCAGGATGCCCAGCCGGCGGCGGCCTTCGCCGATCGCGGTGAAATCGTAAATCGAAGGATGTTTGCGCGCGAAAAAAAACAGAATGCCGGCCCACAACAGCCATCCCTGCCAGTAGAAAAATCCGAGCGGGATCAATAACGCGATGAACAGACGCGAGATGGGCCGGTGCTTCTCCCCAATCAGGGAATACAAAATGTGCCCGCCGTCGAGTTGGCCCACGGGAAGCAGATTCAGCGCCGTTGCGAAAATGCCGATCCACGCGGCGCGCGCGACTGGGTGCAGGTAGATATCCGCCGGGGGAACGCCCGGGAAGATCAGCTTTTCCATTAGCCAGAGCAACGGCGGCGTCCCAAAGACCAGGCTTCCCTGCTGTGCAATTCCGGGGATGATTTTCGAGAATGCCAAGCCGATCGAAAGGGCCGGCAGCAGAAAGATAAATCCGGCGATCGGACCTGAAATTCCCACGTCGAAGAGGGCCCGTTTCGCGAAGATAGGCGAGCGGATACGGATGAAAGCGCCAAGCGTCCCGGTGAACGTCGGGGCAGGCAGGAAATAGGGTACGCTTGCGTCGAGTCCGTAGAAAAGGCACGCGAGGTAATGCCCGAATTCGTGCGCCAGCAATATTGCCAGCAGCGTTAGCGAAAAGGGCAGTCCTTGCAGCAGCACGGCCGGGTGCCGCCACCAGGATATGAACATCGCGAAATCGGGTTCCAGCGGAATTCCGGCGGTGAAGCTAAGCTGCATGTGCGCGCCGACCACCGAAGTCGTGAGCATCGTCAGGACGAATAGCAGGGCGTGCAGCCAGATCCGCCGGCGGGAGCGAAACGCCTTCATGGGGTAAGTGGAGGGATAAGCGGTATCGAAACGCGGGACGAATTGGACGCGCTGGTCCGAGGCCGCGCGGTCCGGGAGGCGCGGCGGTAACAGCGGATATGAGAGATCCGGGGAAGACACAATGGCCGACTCGCCCGCCCGAGCCTACGTGAGAGTCTGCAACTCCTTGCCCGGCTTAAAGCGCACCGCTTTGCCGGGCGGGATGGAAACTTCGGCGCCGGTGCGCGGATTGCGGCCAATCCCGGTCTTTCGCGGCTTCACGTTGAAGACCCCGAAACCGCGCAGTTCTATACGGTCGCCGTGCTCCAGCGCCTTCTTCATCTTTTCGAAAACGGTCTCGACGGCCATCTCCGCCTTGGTCTTAGTGATACCGGTTTTGTTTACCACTTCATTGATTATATCCAGCTTGATCAAGGAGCCTCCAGAGCCGAGCTTTTCAACTCGATGATATAGTTGACCTTACACTCGTGTCAAGCACGCTCGACTTCTGCGGCGCCTGTAGCAGGTATGCCACCGGCATCGCCGTAATCACCGTCCTGGACCCGGAAGGCGTGGCGCACGGCATGACGGCCAACTCCTTCACGTCGGTTTCGCTCCACCCGCCGCTGATTCTGGTTTGCGTCGACCACGCCGCCGCGATTCTGGCGCACTTCCGAGCCGGTTCGCACATGGGCATCAACGTTCTTAGCGAATCGCAACAACACCTTTCCGCGCACTTCGCGCGTCCGGGCGACAACCGGTTCGGCAAAGTGGAGTGGTATCCGGGCGAGACTGGAATTCCGCTCCTGCCTTTAGTTCTAGCGACCTTTGAGTGCTCAATAGTCAACGCGGTTGAGTCTGGCGACCACACGATCTTCATCTGCGAGGTTCGGCACGCCTGGTCCGGCGATGGCAACCCGTTGCTGTATTTCAATCGAGGATACCGGACGATTGGCGGATCGCTCTGACAAAGCCTATTCTGCCTAGTCACGGCAAGATCGCCGGAATTTCCCGACGTGCTGCTCCGTCATGTTGGATCCGGCAGCGCTCCTGCATTCGGTGTCCAAATGTTTCGTTCGGGGGTCCTGGCTTGAGCATGGCCCGCTGCTAATAGGTGGTTGAAGTGCGCCGCACGATTTCAACGATGTCCACAATAAACGACTCGAGGTCCACGTCAAAAAAGATTCGGTAGTTGCCGACTCTGCGGCGGAATGCGGAGCGTTCGCCAATGAGGCGCTTGATCTTGCCGCTCAACGGATCTGTCCGCATTGCTTCCAGTGCGGACAAAAGGAGGCGCCGGTCTTTAACGGGAAATTTTTCGAGGGCTTTTCTTGCCCGGCTTGCGATTCGCAGATCCCAGTTCATTGTGGAGCTGCTTAAGAGTTACGAAGTCTCCGCGTTTGATCTCGGCTCGGCCGCGGCGGATAGCCGCAAACTCGGCTTTGGTCGGCGTATACGTGGAGTAGCGATTTTCGATGTACTGACGCAATGCCTCGCGCATGATTTCAGACCGAGTGCGATGTTCCTCCTTGCGCACTTTGTCGAGCTGCTCGGACATCGCCGGGGGAAGCGATATCGTGAGCGTGTCCGTGGTTCGCATATGTGTTCCCTTTCACCGCAAGGCGCGTTATCCAGTGTGACTAAATCTTACCAAACAGCCATTGCGAAGGCATGTCACCATGGTAGCTTGCCGACTTCGATGCAAGCCCTGGTGAAAAGGGACGCTTCTCCGGGCATGTCGCTCGCGACGGTGAATGTCCCGGAGATTGGCCCGGCCGATGTTCTCATCCGCGTTCTGAAAACCGGAATCTGCGGGACGGATTTTCACATTTACAGTTGGGATACTTGGGCGAAGAATCGCATTCGCCCGCCGCTGATCGTGGGCCACGAGTTCATGGGATCGGTCGAGAAGA
>JBPCKZ010000047.1:0-39491 GCA_051003795.1 Bryobacteraceae bacterium
GCTCGTGAACGCGATTGCGGTGCTGATTATCGCCTGCCCCTGCGCGCTGGGACTGGCAACCCCCATGTCGATCATGGTGGGCGCGGGGCGCGGCGCCTCCGCCGGCGTGCTCATTCGGAACGCGGAAGCGCTTGAAGTTTTGGAGAAAGTAGATACGCTTGTGGTGGATAAGACGGGGACGCTGACCGAAGGAAAGCCGCGCTTGATGTCGGTGGTCGCAACGCCGGGCCAGGACGAAATTGAGATGCTGCGGTTGGTGGCGAGTCTTGAACAGGGGAGTGAACATCCGCTCGCCGCCTCCATCGTGAACGGCGCGAGAGAACGCGGCCTAAGGCTATCCAAGCCCGACGAGTTTCGATCCGAAACCGGCAAAGGCGTAACGGGAAAAGTAGATGGGCACGCACTGGCGGTTGGGAACTCGCCGCCGCCGGACGCGGCGTTGACAACCGAGGCGGAACGTTTGCGGCAGGAAGGCCAGACCGTCATGTTCGCGTCCATTGACGGCCGCGCGGCGGGGTTATTCGGGGTGGCCGATCCGATCAAGGCTTCCACTCGGGAGGCGATTGCCATGCTGCATGCGGAGGGGATTCGTATCGTGATGATCACGGGCGATAACCTCACAACCGCTCAAGCCGTCGCGCGCACGCTTGGCATCGACGATGTGGAAGCCGAAGTCTTGCCCGGCGCAAAAAGCCAAGCCATCGAGAGATTTCAGAAAGAGGGCCGCGTCGTGGCAATGGCGGGCGATGGCGTGAATGACGCACCGGCGCTCGCCCAGGCGCAGGTGGGGATCGCGATGGGAACCGGGACCGATGTCGCGATCGAAAGCGCCGGCGTAATTCTGGTGAAGGGCGACTTGCGCGGGATCGCGCGCGCGCGCCGGCTGAGCCGCGGGACCATGCGCAACATTCGCCAGAATCTGTTCTTCGCGTTCGGCTACAACGCGCTCGGCATTCCGATTGCCGCAGGTTTGCTGTATCCGTTCTTTGGAATCCTGCTAAGCCCCATGATCGCCAGCGCGGCCATGACGTTCAGCTCGGTGTCGGTAATCGCGAATGCATTGCGCCTGCGCAAGCTGGAGCTTTAGGCATGAAGGCCGGTGTCAAAGCTTCTAATTTAAAACGCCTCCGCCGGATCGAGGGCCAGATCCGCGGCTTGCAGAAAATGGTGGAAGAAGATCGTTACTGCGCGGACATCATGATTCAAATCTCTTCCGTGCAGCAGGCCCTTCGCGGCCTCGGGCGCGTTCTGATGCGCAATCACCTGCAGCATTGCGTCACGGAGGCCGTCGCAAAAGGCTCGCCGGCCAAAGCCGAATCGGTATACGACGAGCTGATGGAACTCATTTTCAAGCACTCGCGATGATCTTCAAAAAAGGCTTGACATTTGCCGTGAATTAGTACTAAATAATTAGTATGCGGTTGCGGAGCACGACCCTCACTCCCCAGGAACTCGAAATCATGAAGGTCGTCTGGCGGTTGAAAACCGTCACCGTGCGCGACGTGTATGAAGCGCTGCTCGAAACGCGCAAAGTAGCCTACACCACAGTCATGACGATGATGAAAATCCTGGAACGGAAAAAATATCTGAAAAAGAGCAGCGCCGCGCGAGCCTTCGTGTATGAGGCGGCCAAGCCGCAGCGCCGGGTTGTTGGCGCGATGGTGCAGGAGTTCGTCGACCGCGTGTTCAATGGAGCGGCGCAGCCTCTTCTGCTGCATCTGATCGCAGACCAAAAACTGTCGGAGAAGGATCTCGAAGAGATCGCGCGAGTAGTGCGGAAATCGAAATGAACCTGTTCCCGTATAGCGCGCAAATAGCGATTTTGGCAATGGCGGGAGCGATCCTGCCGCGGTTATTCCGCATCCGGCTCCCACGCGCGATGCTCGTCTATTGGCAGTGCTTGCTCGGTATCTGCGTGCTCATTCCGTTGCTCGAAACGCGTAAGGCGGAGCTTGGCGGATTCGCGCGGTTCTCGACGACGGCGGCGGCCGTCGTCTCGCCTCATTCGGGATTCGTCCAGCATATTTTGCCGTTTCTGATCTTCGCCGGCGCGGCCCTGCGCTTTGCCTGGCTCGGCGCGGGATTGTGGAAGCTGAACCGCATCCGAAAACATGCCCGGCGGCTCGATCCCGCCCCATCCTGCATCGTCGAAATCGAACGGCGCTTACACATCCATCCCGAGGTCTACGTCACGGATCAGATTGCCGGCCCCGCGAGCTTCGGGAACACGGTTGTGTTTCCCAACTCCTGGCTCCGCCTCGACCCGGCGGGCCAGCGCGCGGTCGCCTGCCACGAGCTGCTCCATGTCGGCCGACGCGATTGGCCGTTCCACCTCGTCGAGGAAATCACGCGCGCGCTGTTCTGGTTTCATCCCGCCGTCTGGTGGCTGGTAAGCCACATCCGGCTGACTCGCGAGCAAGTGATCGACCGCGAAGTCCTGCGCCTGGAAGTTCCGCGCGACACCTATATCCAAGCTCTGCTTACGTCCGTTAATTCGAACTGGAGCCCCGCGCCTTGTTTCTCAAGCAAGCATCAGGTGGTACGCCGTCTCGAAAATATCGTTCATGAAATGGAGATTACTATGTCTAAACGCCGAATCGTATTTGCAACCTTTGGAATCGCGATCGGTCTGGCAGCGGCCGGACACTTCGCGGTATGGTCGTTTCCGCTGCAATCGTCGAGCGGAAAAGTCTACAAGATGGCCGACGGTATTACGCCGCCGAAAGTGCTTCACAAAGTCGATCCGGACTATACGGAAGACGCACGCGACGCTAAAATCCAGGGCACGGTCCTACTGAGCGTCGAAATCACACCGGACGGAACAGCTCAAAACGTACAAGTCCAGCGGGGCATCGATGCGGGACTGGATAACAATGCCGTGTCAGCGGTGCGGCAATGGCGCTTCCAGCCGGGAATGAAGGATGGCCAGGCGGTCACCGTGGCCGCCGCCATAGAAGTCAATTTCCGCCTGAAATAATCGCCGGTTTCCATCCGGTTTAAACTGGGTCTCATGCTGGGACTCACGTGGGATCACACGGAAAACATCGCGCTCGCTCTGTTCGAAAAGCATCCCGACGTGGATCCCATCCACATCCGGTACACCGATCTTCACAAGTGGATTACCGAACTGGAGGGCTTCGGCGACGACCCTTCGAAATCCACGGAAGGCAAGCTCGAAGCCATTCAGATGGCGTGGGTCGAGGAGTACCAGGAAGAACACGGCTAAGCCTTGTGCTACCATAAACCTTTCACCAGTACCGACCCATGCGGGACAATCACGTAGGACAATCATGCCGAAATTGAAGACACATAAAGGCGCGGCCAAGCGGTTCAAGAAGACCGGAACAGGCAAGATCGTTCGCGGTCATGCTTTTAGCCGCCACATTCTGACCTCGAAGGGCCGCAAACGCAAGAATAAGCTCCACACGCAAGTGGTCGCCGATTCAACGGATCAGGCAAAACTGAAGAGAATGCTCCCCTACTAGCTCCCAATCGGGAAGCTTCATGCGTGAACGGCGCTTCGCACGTGCCCTTTCACCTAAATAATCAAACCGCAGGAGGTTAAAACGTGCCTAGAGCAAAAAGAGGTACCAACCGCAGAGATTCGCGGCATAAGACATTAGAACGCGCATCCGGTTTCTTTCTTACCAAAAGTAAACTCCATCGCGCGGCTCAGGAAGCCGTTGAGCGCGCGCTCAAGTTCGCCTACACCGGACGCAAACGCAAGAAGCGGGATTTTCGCAGATTGTGGATCGTGCGGATTGGCGCGGCCTGCCGCGAAGCCGGAATTCCATACAGCAAATTCATGCACGGCTTGAAACTCGCCGGCATCGAGCTCGATCGCAAAGTTCTTGCCGAAGTCGCGATGGCCGACGGCGCAAGCTTCGCGCTGATTATCGACCAGGCGAAAGCCGCGCTCCAAAACGCGCCGGCTCCTTCTAAAACGCCCGAGGTGACGGCGAGCTAATGACGGCCATCGACCAGGAAACCGATTCCCTTAGCGGACTGGAAGATCGTATCCACAAGGCCGTCGAGCTAGTGCAGCGTCTTCGGCAGGAAAAAGAAACCGCTCTGAAAGACGCCACCGAAGCTCACGCCCACGCGGACAAGATGTCGCAAGAGCTCGATTCGCTTCGCGCCGAGCGCAAAAACGTTCGCGCGCGGATCGAAAAACTGCTCGGCCATATCGATCAGCTCGGGGCTTCGTAGGATGCCGCGGATCTAACTCCTTCCGAATGGACTCAGCCGGGAAACAACCCGTCCGCGTCACCATACTCAATCAGTCTTACTCATTGTTGGCCCAAGGCGATCCGCGCGACGTGGAAGAAGTGGCCCGCAGTGTCGATGAGTTAATGAACTCCATCTCCGCCAAGGCCAAGACCGCCGATTCCTCGCGAATCGCGGTCCTAGCCTGTATGCATTTAGCCGACCGCCTGCGTAATCTCGAACGCGATCTCTCGGCGCTCCAAGCGCGCGTCAATCACAAATCGGAAGAGTTTGCCGAGATGCTGGAACAGGCTCTCGATCCAAACCCGTAACGGACGGTACCTTCGGAGCGGTATGCGGCAGCGTCACGCGTTCCGCCATCGCGTGCTTCAACTCCTCTATTCCTTGCCCCGTTGCGCTCGAAATTTCGAAGAAAGGCAACTGCTTCACTTCCGCCAGTTCTCTTAATTGCTCGATCCGCTCGGGTTCCTGAGCCGCGTCTACCTTGCTCGCAACCACCAGCATCGGCTTGCGGGGAAGATCTTCGCTGAAACTCGCCAGTTCCGTCATGATGGCTTCGAAGTCGTGTACGGGATCGCGGCCGGTCTCCGACATATCCACCAAGTGAACCAACAGCTTGGTGCGCTCGATGTGCCGAAGGAATTGGATGCCGAGCCCGTGCCCCAAGTGCGCGCCTTCGATCAAGCCGGGAATGTCCGCGACAACGAAGCTTCGGAAATCGTCGAATTGAACCACGCCTAAGTTGGGCTCGAGCGTTGTAAACGGATAATCGGCAATCTTTGGACGAGCCGCCGAGATGCGCGAAATCAGCGTGGATTTGCCGGCGTTGGGGAAGCCCACCAGCCCCACGTCGGCAAGCAGCTTGAGTTCCAGCCGCAGATGCTTTTCCTCTCCCGGCTTGCCCTCTTCGTGTTCGGTCGGCGCCTGATGCGTGGAAGTGGCGAACCGCGCATTCCCGCGCCCCCCGCGGCCGCCGTGCGCAACGACGAATCGCTGGCCCTCTTCGGTGAAATCGAAAAGCCGCCGGCCCGTTTCTTCATCCCATACAACGGTGCCGATAGGAACTTCGCGCTCGATCGACGTGCCCTCATGCCCCTTGCAGTTGCTGCCTTCGCCATGGCGGCCGCGTTGCGCGGTGTGCTCGGGATTGAATCGGAACTGTAGCAGCGTGTTGCGATGGCCGCTCGCGATCAGCGTGACGTCGCCCCCGCGTCCGCCGTCGCCGCCGCTGGGACCGCCCCGCGGGACGAACTTCTCGCGGCGGAATGCCAGACACCCATTGCCGCCATCGCCAGCCTTCACTTTGATGCGAACTTCATCGATGAACATAATCGGCCAATAAAAAAACCGCTGAGCTGCCTGGCAGACCAGCGGTTGAATTGCCTGGGGCTCGGGGATTTATTCGCCGGGCTTTACGGCGACGAACTTGCCCATGCGGCCTCGATCCCGGAACTCGATAACGCCGGTGATCTTCGCGAAAAGAGTGTCGTCCTTGCCCCAGCCGACATTCTCACCCGGCTTCAGCCTGGTGCCGCGCTGCCGGACGATGATGGAGCCGCCCGGCACCAATTGTCCGCCGAATACTTTGATGCCGAGCCGCTGCGCATTCGAGTCGCGGCCGTTTTTCGAACTGCCTAAACCTTTCTTGTGAGCCATAAATTCTCTGGAATCCCTAAACCGCGACGTCGCGGATGCGCACTTCCGTGTAATCCTGCCGGTGCCCCTGCGTGCGCTTGTATTGTTTTTTCCGCTTGAACTTGAAGACCAGAATCTTCTTGGCGCGGTCGTGCCCGGAGATCGTGGCATTTACCGCCGCGCCGCCGACGCCCGAGCCGAGGAGCATGTCGCCCTCGTCTTTAAAGACCGCGAGAACGCGACCCAGCGCGATTTCCGAACCAATCTCGCCCTCGAACTTCGGCACGCGGATTACGTCGCCCGGAGCGACGCGGAACTGCTTTCCGCCGGTTTCGATAATGGCATGCATTGTGGGATGAACCTCGTGCGCCCGGTCACGCGTAGCGTGAACGGCGCGATGTCGTAAATAATCATTCTAGTACAGAATGGCGGAGAGGGGGGGATTCGAACCCCCGGTAGAGTTTTTGACCCTACGACGGTTTAGCAAACCGCTGCTTTCGACCGCTCAGCCACCTCTCCGTGGGGATTCCGGCTTTGATACTCAAGAGGGTAACACAGCCCGCATTTTGGCGATACAATAACAAACAGCGCGCCCGTAGCTCAGCTGGATAGAGCGTTTGCCTCCGGAGCAAAAGGTCAGAGGTTCGAATCCTCTCGGGCGTACCACGATTCCAAGTAACGCCGGGTACCGGTACAAGGCCGATTGTCCTTGTCTCCGCGTCTGCTCTACAACAACAGTAGCGGCGTTCCGATGCAACTAATCCCACTCAGCGCGCAATCGAACCATCCACTCCATTTCGCCGGCGGGACGAATGAGCGTGCGGCACGATTCGTCCTGGTTCACGATCATCCGCTCGTCCGCCAGGCAATCCGATCGATTGTCGAGCGCGATGGAGGCGATATTTCGGGCGAGGTTTCACACGCCCCCGAAGCGCTCCGGGCGTGCCGGTTGCTGGCCCCCGACATTGTCATTTTCGATCTCGAAATGCCATTTGTCGATGGACTTGCCGTGGTGCGGGACCTTGTCCGTTTTTGTCCAGGCACGCGGATTGTGGTGTTAAGCAGCCATGCCGAACCCGAGCGGGTAATGGACGCTCTATGGGCCGGGGTTCGAGGATATGTACTCAAGACCAGCGATACCGCCGATTTGCTAAACGCAATCCGCGACGTTTCACGAGGAAGGTTATTCTACTGCCCCGAAATTTCGAAGCGCATTGGCGCGCCAAATTCCAAGCCGCAACTAACCGGCCGGGAGCGCCAAGTGATCAAGTTAATCGCCAACGGACGCTCGACCAAGCAAGTAGCGGCGGAACTCGGCATCAGCGTCAAAACCGCGGATACACATCGCACCAAGCTAATGAGTAAATTGCAAATTCATGAAACCGCCAGTCTCGTCCGGTTTGCGATTCGAGAGGGCTTTATTCAGCCCTGAGATTAGCGGCCGTGCCCGCCGGCGTGGCCTGCGCCACCACCGCCGACGCTTCCGCCGCTGCTATGCGACGCTCCCGCCGAAGCCGCTCCGCCGGAACTGGCAATCGAGCCCGACGACCTGCCGGTCGAAGATGAAGCCGCCATCACGCCAGAATGGTTGCCCGCCGACATCGGCGCGGTGTTGTAGCCCATTCCCGAGCCGCCATAGTTCGAATTTCCATAGTAAGCCTGGCGCGGGATATAGACGTTATAAATCGAATAAGGGCTCCAGAACGAGTAGCCGAAGGGGCTATAAAACGTTCCCCGGCCAGGGAGATAGGTGAACATGCTGTAGTACGGGTTGTAATACCAGCCGCCGGTGTTCCAGGTACTCGTGCCGGAATCCTTGACGTATTTTGCCGCCGACAAATTCGCGACGGAAACGTACTCCGAGCGGCGCTTGCTCCAACGCCACAACGCATCGCCCTCTTTGTTGTCGAATTTCTCCGCCACCAGCGCCGAGGTGAACGGAAGCAGTTTGCCCTCTTTTACTAGGACCGTGTTGCCATCCGTCGTCACTTCCGCCTCGCCGTTGTAAACCTTGAGTTGCGGGGGTTCGGATTCGAAACCATACAATCCGTGTTTCTTAAGTTGAACGGTATAGTCTTTGTAAACGAGCGCCACCGAATTATCTTTCAGCGGATCGTCAACTTCAACCATCACCGCGCCCGAAACAAATTCCACGCGCGTGTCGATCAGTCGGTTAGTGATCATGCGGATGCCGCTATTTTCGCCCACCCGAAGGAACACGCCTGGCGTCAGAAGCACCTCGGCGCGACCCTGCCCGGTGCGAAGTTGACCGTTCTCCTTGATGTCGGGGAACGTTCCGAATTGGGCGTCAACTTGCTTATCTCCAATGAAAACATCGCCTTCGGAGTAATGCAAGACGCCGGAATGGGCCGAAACGATGGATTGCGCAAAAGCGCTGAATCCGGAAATAGTGGATAAAGCCAGTACACAAGAAACGCGGCAGGCAAGCTGTTTCATAGGGGACCCTTGTATCTTATGTTGCTCCTAATCCCCTCTTCTGTCAAATGGGAAGCTCTTTGCTGGCTCCCCAAAGCTTCGCATGACTGGTTTGTGGGTGATTAAGATCACACTTATCCGATTCTAAATCTTACATTTACGCTGGCGTCGCGTTCCCGTTCAGGCCCGGTTTCCGGCATTCTAATTTCGAAAATAAGCAGTTCGATGGCTATGAGTAGTTCCCCCCGTCGCAAAATAGTACCCTCACCAGAGGTAATCGAGGAGATTCATGCAAAAACCTGTTAAGTACGTTGAAAAAGCCGTTACCGTGACGGCCAATGCCCTCTGGAATGTATTTGACCGGCTGAATCAGATCCAGCAAAACCCTTCGTTCACGCCCAAATGGTCCGATAAACCACTTTTAAAGTCTTATCAAAAGACCAAACCGCCTCTTGGCTGGCCCCGCACGACCGATTCTCTTTGCCCGCGCTGCGTTCCCGAGATTCGCCAACAGATTGTCGACGGTAAGGTTCCGCACGAAATCTTGCTGAACGAGAAGATTGGAGAAATTAAGGCCGAGATCGTTGAACGCGACGGAAAAATTTTGATGGTGAAGGACTGCCCCAAGCATGGCCACTTTGAAGACGTAATGGCCATGGATACGGATTTTTTCAAGCACCTGGAAGAGGTTTTTCCAGGCCGCGACATTCGCGCGCATAACGACGAAAAACTGCACAATCACGGTACCAGCACGGTGAAGCATGGACGCGGCTCCGTTTTGACGATTGACCTGACAAACCGCTGCAACATGATGTGCGATCCGTGCTTCATGGACGCCAACCAGGTCGGCTTCGTGCACGAATTGAGCTGGGAAGAGATCAAGACCATGCTCGATAACGCCATTTCCATCAAGCCGCGCCGCCAGATGTCGGTGCAGTTCTCGGGCGGCGAGCCGACTCTTTCGCCATACTTCCTCGATGCCGTGGCTTACGCGCGTAAAGTCGGCTACAACAGCGTGCAAGCCGCAACCAACGGAATTGAATTCGCGAAGAGTCCCGAATTGTGCCGGAATGCCGCGAAAGCGGGGTTGCGCTATGCCTATCTGCAATTCGACGGCATCGGCAATGCGGCGAACTCGCATCGCGCCGTCGGCAATCTGTTCGACGTGAAGCTCCGCGCGATAGAAAATCTGCATGGCGCGGGCGTCGATATCGTCCCCGTCATCACGATCATCAACGGCGTGAACAATGAGCAGGTGGGGCGCGTGGTTGAGTTCGCGCTCGATAATCCCAGGAAAATTTCCTTCCTCTCCTTCCAGC
Source organism: Bryobacteraceae bacterium (assembly GCA_051003795.1). GTDB lineage: Bacteria > Acidobacteriota > Terriglobia > Bryobacterales > Bryobacteraceae > JALYXS01. The sequence continues at coordinate 9,618 of JBPCKZ010000047.1, forward strand.
CGGTTTCGTTCACGGGACGCGATGAGGCGATCACCGACGAACGCCGCGTGGCCCAGCGCTACACGCTCTCGCACTTGGCGCACGATGTAAAAAATCAGACCGGCATGGGAGAACCGGCGCGCGATTGGTTCCCGATCTCCTTCATGAGCACGTTTTCCGATTGGGCCGATCTGGTGCATGGTCCGAGCGCGGATTGGGGCCAATTGAGCTGCGGCTGCCATCCGAATTGCGGGATCGGCATGGCGGTGATGATCGATAAGGAAACCAAGGAGTTCGCGCCCGTCACGGCGTTTCTAAACGCCGAGAGGCTGGCGAAGGACGTGGCTCGCGTCAACGATGCCGCCCGCTCGAAGTTCTGGTCGGTGGTGGGCGTAACGCTCGCGCTGCTCCGCAACTACGATCCGTTCCATGCGCCCTCCACGTTCAAATTAACCGACATGCTCGCCAAGTTCGACAAGTGCTTCGGCGCGACCGGGCGGAATTACGGCAAGGTGACCGGCGATCGGACCGAGGCCGATATCAAGAAGCGGCGGCAGGATCGTTGGAACTTCCTGTTTATCGCCGGGATGTGGTTCCAGGATCTTTTCAATTACGATTTCCGCCGCACCGAGCAGTGCATCATTCCGTATGCCACGCAGGAAGGCGAAATTTCCTTCTGCGCGTACAACACCGGCGTGGGTTGGCGCAACATCATCGAGAAGATGCACATGACGGCATCGCTCACCAAATGGTACGAGGAGCATGGGCGTCACGAGATTTTCGCGGGCGGCAAGAAGGTCGGTTTAGAGAGCACCGCGCACTCGCTGAAATTGAACGCGGAAGCGGTCGCCGCGGGATTGCAGCACGATTTGGACGATAAGGGAATTGCGAAGACCGCGCGCGAAGAAAAAATCCGGGCTCGCGACGCCAAGCTGAAGCAGGCCGCCGAGAATGCCCGGATGGAGAAGCTATACCGCGAACGGATATTGGGCGAGAAGCCGGCGGAGGGTGGATTTGTTCCGCTTGGAAGCGTGGGGATTGCACCGGCGCCCGCGAAGAAGCAGGAAGAACGGGAAGAAGTCGGCAGCTTCGGCGATTAACAAATTCGGAAGGCGTGGAATTCAGCGGTAGGCTTCACGTCGGTTCTTGACACTCGTGATTTCGATTGTGATTTCGCCGCCGGAAACCGGCCCGCGGATGGGTGAGCTTTTTGATGTCTCCGACTCGGCTGGCCAGGTACCGGTCGATGCAGTGGGGAATCCGCATGGCAGGTTCGCGCTGGAGACCAAATGACCGCAATCCGCTCGGGAGCGGTCTCGCGGATCATTTCATCGAGCCGAACTCCCGCAGGATTTCATCGTGCGGAATGCCTTCTCCGCGGGTGAGCGAGGCGCGGGCGCGGTCGCGCCGCCGCTGTTTCGGGCGTGATCTCTTCCTCGTCGACGGGTGCCAGCGCCAGGGAGCCCGACAGCGGTTCCACCATCACTTCGAGAAGGCTCCGCACAGCGGTGAGCTTTTCGGTTGTCAGCATATCGAGCAGGTCGCGAGCCTGCCGGCGTTCCTGGTTCAAATCGGGTTCCATAGATTTCCTCTAAGCGAGCTACAACTCAGCCACCACTCGAGAGTGCGCGAAGGCTCCACAACTCCGCCGGGCACGACTCCCAAGCGCTGATTTTCATAAGCGGTCGTCCCTAATTTTTAATACACTACTCCGAGCACTTGCTATCTTAAGACACCCGCCATTCTGAAAATCATCAGTGCGGACATAACGTGGTCAAATTTCGTCTCTAGCCAACATCCTTTCATGGCCTACCGATCCTTTACCATTTCGAACGCTGTCCATCCTGCCCGGTTGTTGTGCTCACCGCTCTGGATGCGGACCTTGCTCATCAAATAACTGCTTTCGATTACAAGGCAAGCGGTTCCATCTTGAACGGTAAATACCTTGCCGGAGATGAGTAACTCTTTAGCGCCGTACTGGTCTTTTGCCCGCATCGCGGCGAAGAACGCATCGTAGTCGTCCTTGGTTACGCCAAGAGCGATAGTGCCAGTTCCGCCCGAAGAAAGCACTCCATTATCTCCGGTCATGAGCCTACGTGATGTCCCCGTAGTGGTCGCCTTCGAGGATGTGGTGTTCGCCGCTTCCGGTGAATTCGGCGAATCGATTGCGGTCGCAATCACGATCATTACCACGATTGCCCCAGTGACGCATAGCGCCGCGATGCAGCCTAGTTTCACGTTCAGCCGTCCTAAGGCCGCGCCCTTTTTCCGTACCAGCTTGAACCGCCTTGGCTAGGCAGGTATTCCTGTACGAAGCGCTTCATCCAGTTGCTCGCCTTCGCCGCGTGAGGTGCCCGCAGCTTGACAACGGCGGCGAGTACCCGATGATGGCACCTGCGATTCATGTACTTGAATTGTAGACTTATTTTCTTGCTAAGCCGAACACCGCTTCGATGATCCCCAGGCGTTCACGAAGCGCTTTCACCGGGCTCCCTTACGTCGGTATAAAGCCGCATCGTGCTGATCAACGAAGCACCCAAGCTCTGACGATTTGTTAGGTGCCCAATATCGTTGCGAATCGACCGGGTGCCCCGCCCGATGCTTGAGCTACGTCCCTCCGTGGCTGATTCAGCAAGCGGATTCCTTGTCGCCGTCGATCATGACTAACTATTCGTTAGGCCAATGTTAGCACTTCAAGTATGCTCTGAGTAACGGCACGCGGGCGCGGATTGCCGCGGCTTTCAATCCGCGGGTTTGCCCGGACTGAACTCGATGCTCACCTTCCGAAGCGCAATTGTTCCAGCCAACCCGTAGCAAGGGTCCAGATGAAAATGAAGGAGTCCGTCCCGCAGTTCGATTCTTAAGTCGAAAATAATTTTCTGGCGACTGAACCCGCCAACTTCCAAATCGTCGATGTCTTCGAGCAAGAACGTCACGACAACATCGGACGGGGGTGAGGAATAGATTGGGTTGGATCGTGGGCCGAAGGCAGGTTTTGGGCCGCCTAAAACGTGGACTACAAGCTTCGAAGCGGAAGATCGATTTAGTTCGAGCCGTACGATCTCCGAGTCGTGGAATGAAGGCCATCCCATACACCATCGAACGAATTCGGCATAAACGGGAACCTCGGTTGCGAAGTCCATCCTGCCGCTTATCGTCGCATCCTTTACGTCTCCGCCAGGCTTAATCCAGTTCGACAACTGCCGGGATTTCCATGGGATATCCTCGGATGTTATGCTCAGCCCAGCCGAGGCGTCCAGCCCCCCAAGGGGCCGGCTTGCGCGCGGTTGGCGCAATCTGCCGGCCATTCTCGCATTTGCGCTGCTCGCTTTCCAGGTAATTCTCCCCTGGACCACGCCGCGCTTCACCACGCAGGACGGCCCATCTCACCTCTACACGGGAGTTGTTCTTCGGGACATTCTGCTCCACCCCCACGGGCCGCGCGCCGCCGCGTATAGCGTGCAGCGGGGAATAGTCCCGAACTGGACCAGCGCGCTTCTGTTGGGCGCGGCCGCATCCGCGGTCGGCGCGGCCCATGCCGAGCAGTTGCTCGCCGGCTGTTGCCTGATGGCCGGTTTCTTCGGCTTCGAGTATCTGTGCCGCGCGCTGAAGCCGGGGCCTGCGTGGTCCCCCATCGCGAATTTTCTATTTCAGAACTGGTTCCTGTGGATCGGCTTTTATAATTTCTATCTCGGCATGGCGCTCTGCCCTTTCGTCGCGGGTTACTATATTCGCCATCGCCGGGCGCTTACCATCCGCCGGACAGCCCTGCTGGCACTCGGGATGTCGATCCTCTTCTTCACGCACATCATGGCCGCGGCCCTCGTCGCGATCGCCATGGGGTTGCTGGCTGTTTGGAATCTGACGGCGGAATCGCAGTATCGCGTTCTTGGATTCCGGAAGGCTGCCGGAAGGGTCGGCCTGCTCGTCGCGGCGATGCTTCCAACCGTCGCCCTCGCGGCTTTCTTCGCGACAGGATCGTCGGAAGGCGTTCATTTCAAGCCGGAAATAGCGCGTGCCTGGAGCGAATTCCCCAAGGGCGCGTTCCTGGTGGGGTCGGGTCGCGCGGCGCGGGAAGATCTGCTTTGGCCAGCCGTGTTTTTCGCGATCGCGATTTCCGTCCTGGCCCTGCGCCGCCGGGAATGGCGCGGCCCAAAGGGCGGCGTGGCGATCGTAACGGTAGTATTGATCGGCCTATATCTATTCACGCCCGACGACGGTTTCGGCGGCCAGGAAATCAAGAAACGGCTCGCCTGGGCCGTATTTCTGATTGGCTCGCCATTGGTATGTTCCGCCGCCCGGCTGCGGCCGCTGCGAACGCCGATCGCGATTTACACTGCGGTGTTTCTGGCTGCCAGCTTAACCACGTCGATGCGCGTGAGCCACTCCGTCGCGGGCGCCGCCGGCGAGTTTCTATCCTCCATGTCGCGCATTCCTCCGGGCGCCACATTCGTCCGTGTCTACTATCCTATTCCTAACGTCGCGGCCCAATTCGGATTTGAGGATGTTCCCTTCACCCCGCTCTTCCACACCGACGCCTACGTGGCGGCCACGCGCCGTCTCGTCGATTTGAGCGACTACCAGGCTGCTTCCGGCCTGTTCGCCGTGGTCTACGATCCCATAATCGACACCGGGCACCGCTACAATCTGTGGGGCCTGGAGAATGCCGCAAACAAGAATTTCGAGAGTCTGAAATGGCTTCGCGAGACGCTGCCCATTCCCATCGACTATGTGGTCGTCGTGGGGGATGAGACATCCGCGGATGCCAAGGCTACGGATATGTCTCGGACTCTGGCCGCTCTCGACGCGACCATGCGGCTGCTTCCCCGTGCCGCGCCGCGGTCGTTCGTCCGTGTCTACCAGCGGATCGGAGCCCGTTAGATGCATCGACTGCGCCGCGCGCCGGCGGTTGCGGCATTCCTCTCAATCGTCCTGTTCTTCTTCTATTTCGCGGGAGCGGGGCTGCACGCCTACTTCACGTCGGACGACGTAATGAATCTGGCGCATCTTCACGGCTACTTCACCATTCCCGCTTTTAAAGTTGCGCTGGATGTTTTAAACCCGCTGACATCCGCTTACCGTCCCTTGGGAGGTTTGTTTTACCGGTTGCTCTACCCGGTTATCGGCTTTCACCCAGCGCCATTTCGCGCCGTTTGCTTTCTGCTTCTACTAGTAAATCTGGCGCTTGCATTTCGTCTGCTGCTTCTGCTGTCGGAATCGGTCGAAGCCGCTCTAATCGGCACTTTGGCGCTCTCTTATAACGCCGCGATGTTCGAGCTCTACTACAACACGGGCACAATCTACGACTTGCTCTGTTACATGCTGGTCGCCATCGCGTTATCGTCCTATATCGCAAGGCGGAAGCGGAATTGTGAGTGGAGCCGGTCTTACTTGTTTGGCTTGCTGGTGCTGAATCTGTTGGCCTTGCAGGCGAAGGAGATGGCGTGCATTCTTCCCGTTGCGTTGTTACTTTATGAGCTTTGCTATCGCCGGATTCGAGTTAGAGAACTGGCGCCCATTCCGGCGACGGGACTCCTCACTGCCGCATCTCTGCTGCATCGCCTCCTCACGCCGAACGTTGTCAGCGAGAATCCGCTCTACCGCCCCACGCCGTCGCTCGATTTCTTCCTGCATTCCTGCGCCCGCTATCACAACATGCTGCTATATTCGAACGATCTCTTTGACGTTCCGCGCTTGCTCTGCTTGTGGGTTGCAATGGCGCTGCTCGCGGGCGTACTGCGCAGCCGCCCGATGGCCTTCGGCCTGAGCTTCTGGATCGCCGGCCTCGTCCCCATCGCATTAATTCCCGGCCGCGCGGGATTCGTGCTTTACCTTCCCTTGATAGGTCTGGCTCTTTACTTCGCCGCGCTGCTCGTGCGTCTGCGGGAAACCGTGGCAAGGATCGCCGCGCTGCCGCGGCTGGCATCGCAAACCGCCATATTCGCGCTTTGCATGGCTGGATTAGCGGTGGCCCATGCCTACGGGAAGTCGGAAGTGCTGCCCGGACTCCTTCAACTGGATCGCGACAGCCGCGCGGTTCTTACTCAACTCCGGAGCATTCATCCCCAGTTACAGCCGAAAGCGCAATTGCTTTTCGTCGACGATCCGTTTCCGGCCGACAGCCGTTACCTGCTGTTCGGGGCAAAGTTACTGTACAACGACCCCACGATCTACGTCGATCGCGTAAAGAGCCAGCTCCGGCTACACTCTTTTAATTACGTTCTGAGCTACGTTGAGGGCCGCCTGATCGATCTTCCGCATCTCCCCTGTCCCGTCGACCCGTCCTCGTCCGCCGCGCCGATCGACGATTCCAGCCTGCGCGTATGCTGGCAGGGACCGTGGACCTCCGGCGAATTTCCGCAAAGCCTCGGCGGCACGGTAACGTTCACAAACCAGAAGGACGCCACCGCGAACATAGCGTTCGAAGGCTCCAGCCTGAAGTACATTTACACCAAGGCTTACAACCGCGGCTTGGCCGCCGTGAAGATAGACGGGGTCGATAGAGGAGTGATAGACGAATACTCGCCCGAAATCGTCTGGCAGGCGAGCACCGTTTTCGACGGATTAAAGCCCGGCAAACACACGGCGGAAGTGCGCGTGCTGCACCGGCGCGATCCGGCCGGGAGCGATTCTTATGTCGATATCGACGCCTTCATCCCCGGTTGAGCAGCTTGCCGCCAACCAATTTATCCCGCTAATCGTCCGGGCCAATCGTCCGGGCCACTTGCCCGGTCCGAAAACCCCCGCTATACTGGCTTTTTCGCTGAACCGCGATCGAACATGACGGCGAGAGACGATTTCGACCCATTAGCCCCGCAACGGGAAGCGGCGTTCTTCTACGGGCTTTTTTTGCGCGGGCATTCCATAGAGACTTTGCGCCGGGACATCGATGTGCCTCGGACTCTGCTCGATAAGTGGCTGAAAGCGAATGACTTCGAAAATACTTTTCGTGAAAATCTGCAGCGCGTCTACACTTATCGCAAACAGGTGCTCGCGATTTTCGACGGCTTGGTAACCCACGAGCATCACCGCCTTCGGGTGCAGTAGCCGGCCTTACATCGATTCCGCGAACTTTTCGAAAAGCCGCTTCTGAACCGGGTCCCTCGACACCTGATCTTCGGGATGCCACTGGACCGCCACCGCAAACCGCTTGTCCGGCCGCTCCAGCCCCTCGATCATTCCATCTTCGACATCCCGGGCGGTTACCACCAACCCGTCGCCTAGCGTGCTCACTCCCTGGTGATGGCGGGAATTGACATGCACCGGAGCCTCCCCCGGGCCGCCACCCAAAGCCTCGGCCAGTTTCGACCCCGGTTCGGTCGATACATCATGCACCGGATCGCAATTTTTCACTTGGTGGCGGTCGCATCGATCCAGGTGTTGAACCAGCGTGCCGCCGTGCACCACATTGAATAATTGAAGGCCCCGGCAGATCGCGAGCACGGGAAGATCGCTATCGAGCGCCTGCTTCAGCAAGGCGGCCTCCAGTTCGTCCCGGGCATGGTCCGGTTCGTCGGTTTCGGGATGGGGCTTCTCGCCGTACAAGGCGGGATTCACGTCGGACCCGCCGGTCAGCAGCAATCCGTCCAGTCCGGCGAGCGTAGCATGGCCGGCCTGAGAGTCCGGCGAGATCGGTACCGCTTCCAATCCCACCGATTCGAGGGCCCGCGTATACGGCCCGATCTTCTCACCGCTTCGATACGTTACTCCAACGCGCTTGGTCATTTCTCCTCACGTTCCCGGCCGGGCGGCCGTTGATCCAACTTGCGCTTCAGCGGCAGGAGCGCCTTGAGCGTGAAAATATTTAGCAAACTCAGAATTAACGCCACCTCATAACGCTCAATGGCAATCGCCGCGCCAATGACGCCGGTGTTCCAAATGCTTGCCGCCGTCGCCGTTCCCCGCACCACACTTCCCGCTTTCAAAATGGCGCCGCCCCCGACGAACCCGATACCCGTGACCACGCCCTGAAGCACGCGGGACTGAGTAGTCATATCCGGCATCAGCAGCAGGTAGCCGCAGCTCGCCATCGCGACGATCGGAAAGGTTCGAAGCCCCGCGCTGTGCGCTTCGGATTCCCGATCCCACCCGACCGGTAGGGCGAGCACGTAGGCCGCCGACACCTTGAACAGGTTGGTCCAAAAAATCGACCAATCGAAAGCCGGAAATATCATTTTTGTTATGCTGATTCCCTTGGCATTTGAAAACGGCGTTCAGTCTTCCTCTTAGCCTACCCCTTTCATGAAGACACGACATTTCCGCTATCTGGACATGCTGATCCAGACCTTCGTCGTTATCCTTTTGATCTCCAACCTGATCGCCTCCAAGTTCACGGTCATCGGCCCGTTCCGGATAAGCGCCGCGCAACTCCTCTTCCCGGTCACGTACATATTCGGCGATGTCTTCACGGAAGTTTACGGCTACGGCGCTTCCCGCCGCGCCATCTGGCGGGGATTCTACGCCGCGCTCCTCATGGCGATCATGGGAGTGTTCGCGATCTGGCTCCCGCCCGCGCCCGAATTCAAAAATCAGCAGGCGTTCGAAACAATCTTCGGAGTGGTGCCTCGGATCGTCGCGGGCAGTCTGCTGGCCTACTGGGCGGGTGAATTCGCCAATTCTTTTACGCTCGCAAAAATGAAGCTCCTGACCCAAGGCAGGTATCTTTGGACGCGCACCGTCGGTTCAACCATAGTCGGCCAGGGAGTCGATACGATTATCGTGATCTGGTTCATCTTCTACGACCAGCCGATCCTAACTATCCTGAACCTGATCGTTTCGGGCTACCTCTTTAAAGTCGTGTATGAAATTTTGGCGACTCCGCTGACCTACGCCGTGGTGAATTTCCTTAAACGAAGCGAGGGCGTGGATACATTCGATACTTCGACGAGCTTCAATCCGTTCGACGTTTGATTTTAGGGATTGGGCCTGTGAATAAACCCTAAATCGTCGAGGCCGTTGATTACGAATTGAACGGCGATGGCGGTGGTCAGCAGCCCCATAATGCGCATCAGAATTCGGATGCCGGTGGGTCCGAGGTAGCGCCGCACGCGATCGGCCCCGGCGAGAATCAGGTAAGACGCCACCGACGTCACGGCGATCGCGATATACACCGGTACCGCCTGCCACCATTTCGGCGATTGGCCCATCAACACCATCACGCTCGAAATCGCGCCCGGGCCGGCCAGCATCGGAATACCCAGCGGAATGATGCCGACGTCTTCCTTCTCGACGCCTTCTTCCGTCTCGCCGGGAGTTTCCTGGGTGCTCGAGCGGCGCGCCTGCAGCATATCGATCCCTATCAAGAACAAAATCAAACCGCCCGCAATCTTGAATGCGGGAAGAGTGATCCCGAAGGCTTTGAAAATGAGGCTTCCGGCAAGCGCAAACGCGCTCAACACTACCGCGCAAGTGGCCGCCGCGCGGCGAGCCATGCGGCGCCTAGCGAGTGCGTCGCCATCCGCCGTCATCACCAAGAAAGCGGGAATCGCCGCGATCGGATCCACCAGGAAAAAAACGGCGCTGAGGGCCACCAGCGAAAACTGCACGATTTGCGCGAGGGATGGTCTCATTTATTTATGGGCGGCGCGCTTCGAATCGGCACCTCTGGTTGGCATTAAGCATTGGCTTGGCCCGTTTTACCCGAAAGGGTTGCCGCCTTCGCGAATGCTCGCGTACTATACGCAATATTTCGACACGGTGGGAAGGACCCGGAACCGGCGCTCGAAAAGTACTTCGCGCGGATCGAATTGCTGGAACGGAAACTTGGCCCTATCCTGTTTCAATTGCCGCCGCATTGGACGCTGAACCTCGAGCGGCTCGCGATCTTTCCGCGGGCGCTTCCGGAATATCAGCGGTATGCGTTTGAATTCCGCAACCCCGCGTGGAACACTGCGGAAGTTTTTCGATTGCTGGAACGGCATCGCGCCGCTTACTGCATTTTCCGGGGGTCTCCCGCCCCAAACAGAATAGCCTTACGCCCGGGCCGCGCCGAGAGCTTGATCCAGATCCCAAACGAGGTCGTCAAGATCTTCCAGACCGACCGATAAGCGCACCAAATCCGGCGAAATCCCCGCGCCCATCTGTTCCTCGTCGCTTAATTGTTGATGCGTGGTCGATGCCGGATGTATCACCAGGCTTTTTGCATCGCCCAGGTTCGCCAGATGCGAAAAGAGCTTCAACGAATCGATAAAGCGGCGTCCCGCTTCGAGTCCGCCCTTGATACCGAACGTCAGAATGGCGCCCGCGCCTCGCGGCAAATACTTATGGGCAAGCGCGTGATATTGGCTTGACGCCAAACCCGGATACTTCACCCAACTCACCGACGAATGCTTTTCGAGATGCAGCGCCACGGCCAGGGCATTGCGCGAGTGCAGATCCATTCGCATGCCCAGCGTTTCGACGCCCTGCAAAAATAAAAAAGCGTTGAAAGGGCTCAGCGCCGGGCCGAAATCGCGAAGCCCCTCCACGCGCGCCTTGATAATGTAAGCCAGGCCGCCGAAAGTCTCGAAAAATTTCATCCCGTGATACCCGGGGCTCGGCTCGATCATTTGCGGAAACTTGCCGTTGTTCCACGGGAACTTGCCGCTATCGACGATAACGCCGCCGATCGACGTGCCATGGCCGCCGAGGAACTTGGTCGCCGAATGCACCACGATGTCGGCGCCGTGCTCCATGGGACGGCAGAGATACGGCGACGCAAGCGTATTATCGATCATGAGCGGCAGCCCCGCGTCGTGCGCGACCTTCGCGACGGCCGCGATGTCGAGCACGTTCATTCGCGGATTCGCGATGGTTTCGGCGTAGAGCACTTTAGTTTTCGGCGTGATGGCTCGCCGGAAGTTTTCGGGATCGTCCGGCTCGACGAATGTCGTCTGAATCCCTAACCGCCGCAGCGAAATATTGAACTGGTTGTAAGTGCCGCCGTACAGGGTGCTGGCGGAAACCAGTTCGTCTCCCGCTTCGAGCAGATTCACCAGCGCCAGGAACTGAGCGGCCTGCCCGCTTGCCACGGCCAGCGCGCCGATGCCGCCTTCGAGCGCCGCCACGCGCTCCTCGAGCACGGCCGTGGTCGGGTTCATGATGCGCGTATAAATGTTGCCGAATTTCTTCAAGGCGAACAGGTCCGCGGCGTGCTCGCTATCGTTGAACACGAAAGACGTGGTCTGGTAGATCGGTACGGCGCGGGCGTTGGTGGCGGAATCGGGCTGCTGCCCCGCGTGCAATGCGCGCGTGTTAAAGCCAAAGGCTCGGTCTATTTTTTTGTCGTCCGGCATGGACTACTATTCTAATGAAAGTTTCGCCGCCGCCGGTCCCAGTTTCCGGTTCACCTCGGAACGCAGCCAGTTCCGCACGCGCAAGGTCGCGGCATGTACGTTCTCGTCGTGATCGCCCATGCAGGAATGGCACTGGTCAATCTCATCGATCCCGGCTTCAACTTCGATTTCGAATTCCATTAGTTAACCATAGAGAGCGCCCGGCGCGGAAGAAATGGGCCGAGCCGGATACTCCGTACCGGTACCAAAATTTCCCTTGACAAGATATCGCAATTTGCTATAACATAATTGCGGATTGTAATATGCGCCTGGGTGAAAAGCTCCGGTATCTTAGGGAAGTCGAGGGGGCCCTCCGCGATCTCGGCCGCGAGATGACCCAGCAGGAAATCGTCCGGGCGGTTCAGAAGGAGCTGAATAGCTCGATCTCGCAGTCGTACCTGTCCCAGATCGAAAGCGGCGCGCGCCCGCATCTCACCAACGCCACGCGGATGCTGCTCGCGAAGTTCTTCAAGGTGCATCCGGGCTACCTGGTCGACGATCCCGAAGGTTTCCAAACGGAGCTGATCTCCGATGTCGGCGCGCTTGAAAACAAACTCGACTTATGGCTCATCAACGGCGCCGAACGGTTCCGCAACGATCCTGGCCTTAGCCAGGCGCTGCTGCATCTGGCGCGGCATGACGATTCGCGCCAATGCCTGGTGCTGCTCGACGCCATTATCGACAACCCCGGATTGGCCGAGCGGCTATTGCAGGTATTGAAACCGAATGGGAGGCGGTCGTTATGAATGGCATGAACGGCGCGGATTTTTATCTGATCTGTTTTGCCGTGGGATTTCTATTTAGCGTTCAACCGCTGCTGCTGGGCGGTTTGCATTTGCCGCATATGCATTTCCACCTGCCGCATCATGCGGGAGGGCACGCCTCCGGCAAAGGCGGCGCGTCTCCCGTTAACCTCGGGACCATTGCGGCGTTTCTCGCCTGGTTCGGCGGTGCGGGCTATCTGCTGACCCGCTATTCGTCCTGGTGGGTGGCGTGGGTAATCGCGGCGGCGGTTCTGTGCGGGCTGGCCGGCGCGGCGATCCTGTTCTGGTTTCTGGCGCGCGTGTTGATGCGGAATGAGCGGCCTCTCGATCCCGCCGATTACGAGATGGTGGGCGTGCTGGGCCGCGTGAGCAGTCCAATTCGCGACGGTGGCACGGGAGAAATGATCTTTTCGCAGGAAGGACAGCGGCGCGGCGTGCCGGTGCGGAGCGAAGATGGCAACCCCGTGGGCAAGGGAGCCGAAGTAGTGGTGATGCGCTATGAGCGCGGGATCGCCTACGTCCGCGAATGGGACGGGCTGACCCGGACGGAGCTGTAGAAAATTTCAAAAAGGAGAACGTTTATGCAGGTCAATTGGATCGTAATCGTCGGGTTGGGAGTGCTCACAATCGTGCTCCTCATGACGGTGTTCGCGAAGATGTTTCGCAAGGTAGGGCCGCACGAAGCGTTGATTGTGTACGGCGTAAACGGAATGCGCGTGAAGAAGGGCGGGGGAACGCTGATTTTTCCGATGGTCGAAACGGCCCGGGTTTTGTCGCTCGAGTTGATGTCGTTTGACGTGGCCCCGCAGCAGGACCTCTATACCAAGCAGGGTGTTGCGGTCACGGTGGAAGCGGTAGCCCAGATCAAGGTGAAGTCCGATCCCGAGTCGATCAAGACGGCCGCCGAGCAATTGCTGACGAAGACCGATGCCGAGCGGGAAGCGCTGATCCGGCTGGTGATGGAAGGCCATTTGCGCGGCATTATCGGGCAGCTTACGGTGGAGCAGATCGTCAAGGAGCCGGAGATGGTGGGCGACCGCATGCGAGCCACCTGCGCCGACGACGTGAACAAGATGGGTCTCGAAGTCATTTCCTTCACCATCAAGGAAGTTCGCGATAAGAACGAATACATCAGCAACATGGGGCGGCCGGACGTAGCGCGCATCAAGCGCGACGCCGACGTTGCGGCGGCCGAAGCGGAACGCGACACCGCGATCCGGCGCGCCGACGCGTTGCGATCGTCGGCTGTCGCCAAGGCGCAGGCCGATCAGGAACGAGTCCTCGCGGAAACGCTATCGATGGCCAAGCAGGCCGAATCGCAGCGCGATCTCGAGATCAAGAAGGCCACCTACCTCGAAACCGTGAACCGGCAGAAGGCGCAGGCGGACAAAGCTTACGAGATCCAGGCCAACATCATGCAGCAGCAGGTGGTGGTCGAAGCCGTCAAGATCCGGCAGGTCGAAAAAGAGAACGAAATCAAGGTGCAGGATGCCGAGATCCAGCGCCGCGAGCGCGAATTGATCGCGACCGTGTTGAAGCCGGCGGAAGTGGAGCGGCGCAGGATCGAAACCATGGCGGGCGCGGAGAAGCAGCGCTTGATTTGGGAGGCGGAAGGAAACGCCTCCGCGATCCGCGCGCAAGGCGAAGCGGAGGCCGAAATCGTTTTCAAGCGAGGCGATGCCGAAGCGAGAGCCATGAACGTGAAGGCGGAAGCCTACCAGGAATACAATCAGGCCGCCGTGATCGATAAGCTCATCTCCGGCATGCCGGAACTGGTCCGCGCCCTCGCTGCGCCCCTAGCGAACATCGACAAGATCACGATTGTTTCCACCGGCAACGGCGATGGCGCGGGAATGAGCAAGATTACCGGCGACATGGCGACGATGGCGGCGCAGATTCCGGCGCTGTTCGAGACGCTATCGGGAATGAAAATGTCGGATCTGTTCTCGAAGGTGAAGCAGATCGGCGATAAGTCGACGGCGCCGGATGGTAATGGGGCAGGGAAGGCATAAGGAGAATCGCATGGCTCTCTTGGAACGAGTAGGAACTTTGTTGCGCGCGAATCTGAATGACCTGGTGGATCGGGCCGAAGAGCCGGAAAAGATGATCAAACAGGTTATTCTGGACATGGAAAACCAGTTGATGCAGGTGAAGACGCAGGTCGCGATCGCCATTGCCGACCAGCACGTTCTCGAACGCAAGCGCGACGAGAATACGGAAAAAGGCCGCGATTGGGGCCGCAAGGCGGAACTCGCCGTGGATAAGAATCAAGACGACCTGGCGCGCGCGGCCATCGAGCGCGCGCTTAGCCATCAGAAGATGGGACAAGGCTTCGACGAGCAGATCGAGGATCAAAAGGTGCAGGTCGAGAATCTGAAATCCGCTCTGCACAAGTTGGAGCAAAAACTCACGGAAGCGCGGGCCAAGAGCGACCTTCTGATTGCCCGCCATCGACGTTCGCGATCTTTGGGGAAGGCGACGGAGGCTCAGGCGAAGATCGGCAAGCTGTCGAATGGGAGCGGGTTCGACCGGCTCAAAGACAAGGTGGATCGGGCCGACGCGCTTTCGCAAGCCAACGCCGGGATGCTGGAGGACGAGATGGAATCGCGTCTCGCCGCACTGGACAAAGAGGACCAGATCGATCGTTTGCTGGCGGAATTGAAATCGCGCAAAGGGATAACGGCGAAAGAGTGAGCAAGTGGAAGTTAGGGCGCAAGGCCTCGGCTATCGACCCAATGGCGCTTCGATCCCGCGGCTTCGCCCGCCGCTAATTCACTAACTTGGCCGTGACAACCAGGATCATGGCGTCGTTCGATCCATTGATATTCGATTTGCCGACGACCACCTTCTGGCCTTCGCGGACATCGAGGTCGGTATTCATTTCTGCCTGGCGATAGCTGAAACCGCCACTTTGGTCCGTGCGGTAAGGCACCTGGAAGGTCATTTTGAAATTGTTGATGCGCACCGAGCGCTCTTTTCCTTCGGAGGCGATCGCGATGGGACCCAACAACAGAGCATAAATCATTGGTTGCCCCTCGAACTGCATCGGTATGAAGCCGGTTAACACTGCGTGTCCACCGTCGCGAGTGCGAGTGACCGCCGTTTCAAGCAGTCGGTAATCTTGGTAATTGAAAGTCCCTTTGAGCTGTTTCACCACGGCATCCAGCTCTTTGGGCAAACTGCCGCTAGATCCGCTCCGCGATGCCATCAGCATGTAAACATCGATTTCCACGTTCTCAACCGCTGCCGGAGCAACGTCTAATCGCTTGATCGCCTCGCCGATGGCATCGACCGTTGCGGGGGAGCCATGCGCCGCGATTGCGCCCGCGCTGTCGATGCTGATTTTTGCCCCGAACACCCCGAGAAGATCCCGAAGATGATTGACGTTGGCGTAGCGCACCGTGAAAAGTCGCGTGATTTCGCCATCCGGCGAAGTCTGCCCAAATGCGCTCGAGAGAAACAACAGCACTGTTAGCAATCGGAATCTCATTCTCCATCTCCTTTTTGATCGATCAACCAGATAATCGTGACTTCCGGATCGTCCGTCGCGAGCTTGACGACCAGAGGTGGCGCGGGCCGAACCTTCACTTGGATAATTTTGTGGCGCCGGCGGGGACTGTTCGCCGACGGTCGCGGCTCGGTAACAACGACCGGCGCAACCGCCGGTGCAACCACCGCTGCAACCACGGGATTCGGATTCCGAGCCGCGACCGTAAGGGAGCGGTCCCGCCCGATCTCCCAATACCCGCCCGAAATCGTCATCATCAATCCGGCGGCAACCGCGTAAGGCCACCACCTCACGGCGCGCGGCGCGGATAACCCGCGCATCACTCCCTGGCGCAGGCGAACGTATTCCGCCGCGTCCGGCGCCCCGTTCCGCAAATCCCGCAACATCGCCTGGCTCACCGCCAATTCCGACGCAAACTCCCGGCAAGCCGCGCAGCCCGCCGCGTGCTCCGCCAAAATGCGAACCTCCGCTTCCGCCAAGTCGCCCCCAGCCGAAAGCGCGGCCCACTCCCGCCACTTAGCGCAGTTCACGATCGCCTCCTCAAATACCGCTCCACGAATTTCTTGATCCGGCAGCGCCCCGCGCTGGCGTGCGAGCGGACCGTCGCTTCGGTGGACCCAAGCACCGCCGCCGCTTCCTTCGCGGAAAGCCCTTCGATATCGCGCAGAACTAAAGCCGCGCGCTGCTTCTCCGGCAAGGACTTCAGAGCCTCCGCCATAATCCGCCGCTGCTGTTCGACGCCCAGCGCTTCTTCGGGCCCCGGCTCGCCCGAGCGCGGATCGATTTCCAACGCCACCGTAGGCCGCTTACGGCGGTTCAAGTCGCGGCACGCGTTCACCGTCATGCGGTAGAGCCACGGCGGAAAACTTTCGGCTTGATGGAACCGGCTTATATGGCGATGTAGCCGGAGAAAGACCTGCTGCGCCGCATCCTGCGCGTCTTCGCGATTTCCGGTTAGATGTAGCGCCGCCGTCAATACCAGACGTTCATGACGGCGGATCAGTTCTTCAAACGCGGCAAGATCCCCGGAACGGGCTTTCTCGATGACGTCGTCCACGCCCGCGCCCTGGATTTCCCACGCCAGTTCCTGCATGACCTCTCACACGGATATACTCGGCGGGGGACGGAAACGTGCAGAACTTTCTATCTAGAGATTCTTCAAATCGGGATTGAGCCGCTTTTGAACCGCGGGATCGGACAAATTCTCTCTCGTTACCACCAGCGGGGGCAGATTTTGTATCTTTGGCGGCGTGCCGCCCTTCAGTTTGGTCACCGCGGCCATAATCGATTCATAGCCCATCTTGAACGGGTCCTGCACCACCAGCGAATCGATCAGTCCCGACTTCAGATCCTCGATCAGCGCGGGACTCGAATCGAATCCCACCAGCTTCACATTGCTCTTCCGGCTTTTCAGCGCTTGCGCCGCGCCAACGGTGCTCGATTCGTTCGAGGCGAACAGCGCATTCAAATCCGGAAACGCCGTCAGCATATTCTCCGAAACGGCCAGCGATTGCGCGAAATCCGCATTGCCGTAGCGCTTATCGAGGATTTGGATTTTCGGATCGTTCTTCTTGATCTCGTCCTCGAACCCCTGCTCGCGCGCCATGGTCGATGCCGCGCCCGGCTGAACCGCGACAATCGCAATCTTCCCTTTCCCATTCAGGATCTTCGCCATGCGTTGTGCCGCGACCTGGCCAGCCTGATAATTATCCGTGGCAACCTGCGAGACGAAATTCCGCGTATCGACCGGCGAATCGAAAATCACCATCGGAATTCCCTGCGCGGCGGCCCGGTCCACCACGCTCACCATTACCGTCTTATCGATCGGAGCGAGCGCGATCGCATCGACACGCCGATTGATCATCGCGTCCACGATCTGAAGCTGGCCGTTGAAATCGGTCTCCGTGGCTGGGCCGTTCCAGATTATCTCAACGCCCGTTTCCCGCGCCGCCGCATTCGCCCCGGCATGTACCGACTGCCAAAACAAGTGAGCGCGGCCTTTCGGGATCACGGCAATGCGCTTCTTCGTGTCCCGGTTGCACGCCGGACTCAACACCAGAACCAACAGCGGAGCGAACAGTACCGCGCCCGAACGGCTCAACCCTCGCCGGCGAATCACTTATTGACGTAACCCTGAACGTAGATCGCGTGAACTCCGCGAACCGTGGTTTCCGTGCCGGTCACCTCGACCACTTTGGCGAAATCGTCGTTCGCGGCCTTGCGGAACGTCGTTTGTCCATCGCGCCGAGGGTCGTGCTCCTCATCCATCAACATATAGACCGTTCCCGATTTGGTCAGAAGACCGATCGGTTGTCCATTGGCGATGCACTTCTGGCCGCACGACTTATGTTTATCGCCGTGTTTTCCAAGCTGCAGATAACAAGATAAATCGATAATCTCCCCGGTGACGGTCGTCGGCTTGCCGGTTAAGGGCTTCTGGTCGACGCCCGCCGCCGTCGTGGTCGCCGTCCAGGCAGTGTCCGACTTGTTGCCAAGTTGCCCGCTCGAGGTCCAACCGCCGGTCGGCTCCATCTGCGGCTGAAGGACGCCGGAAGCGCCCTTCGTCATCGACTTCTTCTCTTCGTCCTGCGCAACCGCGAGCGTGATGGAAAGCGCCGCGATACCCAAGCACAGCGCCGCCAATCTGAGTTTTTTCATGGTTCCTCCAATGGAAATTTAACCGCGCGTACCGGCCGCCGGGATCTTGCGGATCAAGTCCGCGAGCTCCGCTTTGGCTTTCCGCGCCGATGGTGAAGCAATCCATATTATCCCGCGCCAGGGCGAATTGCAAAGCCTCATCGGCCTTGTCGCGCAACCTGCCCGCGCCCAAAATCTTCATCCCGATAACGCCTTTTCCCGCCGCCTTCATCTCTTTCAACACGCCGAGCACGGTTGCCGGTTCGGCATCCATGGCAACCTGGGCCACAGCCTGGGCCGGCAGCCTGGGCCGGATTGATGCGCGCCAAATCCACCTGCACCCACGGAGTGCGCGAAGCGGTCCGTATGGCTTCGAGCGTGTGGCACGACGTACCGTGCGTGCGGACGACGCCTTTTCGCGCGCCTCGCTCAAAACCGCCATCGCGCCTTTCTTGCGGTCGGGCCAATCGGCATCCTGCATGTTGTGGAGCAGCGGGATATCGAGGTAGTCGGTCCCGATTTCGCGGCGGAAGCGGTCGAGATCGGCGCGCATTTCCTTCTCCTTCGAGGCGTGCGTCTTGCTCAGGATCGCGACTTTTTCGCGCGGCACGGTTTTGAGCGCCTCTTTCAAGTGAGGGTGGCTGCCGTACTGATCGGCCGAATCCCAAAACGTGACGCCGTTCGTATCCGAACTTGAATAGATTTGCCACGCCTTCGACGCCCAATTTCTTGGTCTGATTGGAGCTGCCGCCGCCATTGGTACCGGTTCCCATCTTTCGACGGTCCATATTTGGATTCCCGCTCAATATAATACGCGAAACTTGAGAGCCCGGGTGACGCTCGGTCCGCCGGCCCTGTAAGCGACGGCCCGTAAAGCCGCGCGCGGTTTCCGCCGATCCTCTTGCTACATGTGCCACGCCCGCGACGGGTATCTCTTCGGAAGTATCACTGGATTCTGGATTGCCATACTTGCGCCGGCGTTTCCGGCGGTTATCGCGGCACGCGCCGCCTAAAATGCGCTCGACCCTAAAGTACTACCACCGATCAGCCGAAGTTATTAAAAGCCAGGGAAAGTAAGGTGACGGAACTCCATCCACGATCGAATGCAATCGGTGCCACCGGCTCCCCGCCCTGGATCGCGCGCGTTTTCCCGTCGTTGACGGATGTCGCCTTCCTGATGCCTGTCTTTTTTTTATTTTTCAAGCTTGATGGCGCCACCACCATGTTGGGGGATGGCGACACCGGGTGGCACGTTCGCACCGGTGAATGGATTCTTCGGAACGGGCGTGTCCCGCACATCGATATTTTCTCTTTTACCAAGCCGGGGCAACCCTGGTTCGCCTGGGAATGGCTGTGGGACGTGGCGTTCGCCGGGGTTCACAAATACGGCGGGATGGCGGCCGTCGTGTTGATTAATATCCTTATCATTTCATTTACTTTCGCGCTTTTATTCCGCCTGGTGCGAAGGAAATGTTCGAACGACTGGATTTCGATCGCCGTCACGCTGCTGGCGGCCATGGGTTCCAGCATTCACTGGCTGGCGCGCCCGCATCTGGTGACGCTGCTCTTCGTCGTCGTCTTCGGTTCGATTCTGGATCGCGTGAAAGACGGGCGCGTCCGGCTGCTTTGGATTTTGCCGCCGCTGACCGTGTTTTGGACCAATTTGCACGGCGGATTTTTTGTCGGAATTGTTCTGCTGGGCGCCTATGCCGCCGGCGAGATCGCGAACGCGCTGGTCGCATCGAAACCGGAGAGCTTTCAACGATGCAAGCCATATGCGTGGGCAGCCTTCGGGTGTTTGCTTGCGAGCTTGGTAAACCCCTACTTCTACCAGCTGCACGTTCACATCCTTCAATATCTTTCGGATTCGTTTCAGCTTCGGAATATTAGCGAGTTCCAATCCATCAGCTTCCAAAGCCCGGCGGCTACTTACTTTGAAGCGATGCTGATGTTGGGCGTGGCGGCGGCCCTCTGGAGTTTGGTGCGCATGCAGTTCGCGCAGGTGATTCTGATCGCGGGCTGGGCGCATCTCGCGCTGATCTCCGCGCGGAACATCCCTATCTTTTTGATTGTGGCGGCCCCCATTGTCGCGGAAATGTTGAGCGCGGGATTGTCGCGCTTGAAAACGGCGGGCGTCGGCGGCTGGGTCCAGCGTTCCGCGTCCGCAACCCAAGCGATGGCGGCGGAATTCGCCGCCGTGGATCGAATTGGACGCCTGCCGGTAGTCAGCGGAGTCGCCGCGCTGGCGCTGACGGCCTGCTTCTTCACCGCAACGCCCGGCCCCAAATTCCGGGCCCGGTACGATCCGAAAAAGTATCCGGAAAAGGCGATCGCGGTCTTACGAAGCGCGGAGTTATCGCAAAACATTTTTACGCATGACGAGTGGGGCGATTACCTGATTTACCAGCTCTACCCGGATACAAAGGTCTTCATCGACGGCCGGAGCGATTTTTACGGCGCGAAGTTCGGCGAGAAATATCTCGACATCATGAATGTGAAGTACGACTGGGAAGAGAATCTCGCCAAGTACGGCGTCGATACGGTGCTGTTGCCGCCCGACGCCGCGCTATCCAGCACTTTGAAGGAATCCAAACGCTGGCGTCCAGTTTACGACGACGGCGTCGCAATCGTGTTCCGCGCCGCGCGGGCCAACCAACTTTCCGCCGTTATCCGGAAAGAGGGAAAAGATCGCGATCGTCCGATCAAGGATCTCGAAAAACGAATCGACAGGAGTCAACCAATATGAAAACGTTACTAAAGAATTTTTTGAAAGACGAGCAAGGACAAGACTTGGTGGAGTATTCGCTGCTATTGGCATTCGTCGCGCTTGCCTCGGCCGCGCTGTTCATCGGCGCCGGCACGAATATCAGCAAGATTTGGACCAGCGCGAACTCGACCCTGGCCAACGCCGCCAGTTAACGCGGCAAATCCCCTCCGGCGCTTGGAAAAGGAACTCGATGAAATCGTTATTGATATCGCTGATAACCGAAGAGCAGGGTCAGGACCTGGTGGAATACTCGTTGCTGTTGGGTTTCCTCTGCCTGGCTGCCGCGGCGTTGTTCATCGGCGCCGGAGGGAACATTCAGACCGTTTGGACGGTTGCAAACAACCAATTGAGCACGGCCGCCGTGTCGGCCGGCAGTTAGCCCCCTTCCATGAATAAACGCTTTCTATCGGTTTTGCTGTTCGCCTTCGTCGTGGCCTGCGCGGCGAGCTTGTTGGTATACCGGCTAGTCGCCTCCCGAATGGAAGCGAACGCCCGGCCGGCCGGCACAAAGTTGCTGGTGGCCACGCGTGAACTGCCGGTCGGAACGCTTATCAAAGATGTTGACATTGAGATTAGGAATTGGGGCGGAGCGATACCCGCCCAGGCTCTCTTAAAGCCCGAGGAAGCAATCGGCCGCGGCGTGGTGGCGACGATCGATCAGGGAGAGCCGGTGATGCAGAACCGGCTCGCGACGAAAGGCGCCGGAGCTGGCATGGCGGCAACGATTCCCATGGGAATGCGGGCCGTCGCGGTCCGTGTCAACGAAGTAGTCGGCCTGGCAGGTTTCGTCATTCCGGGCATGCGCGTGGACGTGCTCGTCGAGGGTACGCCGCCCGGCGGCGCTCAAAGCGTTTCGGGAAACCTCTCGAAAACGATTCTGCAGAACATCGAGGTGCTTTCGGCGGGGCAGAAGATCGAGAAAAATAACGACGGCAAGCCGGAATCGGTGGGCGTCGTGAATCTGCTTGTTACCCCGGAGCAGGCTGAAGTCATGAGCCTCGCCAGCAATGAAACGCGAATTCAACTGGTTCTGCGTAATCCGCTCGATACCAAAGAAACCAAGACTTCGGGTACGGCAACCGCCAATCTGTTTTCCGGGATTGCCTATACGGGGCAGGCTTTCAGAACGGCCGAGATCAGGCCGGAAGGCGTGAGAGGGCCGGTGCGCGTCAGGGCGGTCCCGGTAGTTCAAACGGTGGCTCGCGCCGCCGAGCGTCCGAAACCGACCACCACGGTCGAGATGATCCACGGCATGACGAAGACTGAAGAGAAGTTCGAACAACTCTCGGGGAGGCCGTGATGCGGCGTAATTCGGCGGGGATGCTATTGGTATCCACTGTTTTCTTGATCCATGCGGGCGTTGCCGATTCGAAACACACGCCCGCCTCTCGGGTGCAATACCCGACGCTGGAACAACAGCTTGCGAGGCTTCGCCGCCTCGGTTATGGCGAAACGGCGGCTCAGGCCGCGCCGCCGGCCGGGACGCAAGAGGCGCCGGCAACTCCCCAATCGCTTCCTCAATCGCAACCCGAACCGCAACTCACGCCTCAGGATCTTTCCGTAACGGTCAGCAAATCGCTGGTGCTCGACAGCGCCGTAAATATCCAAAGGGTTTCCGTGTCTAACGGCGAATTGGCGCAGGCTCTCGCCGTAACTCCGCGCGAAGTGTTGGTGAACGGAAAGGCGCCAGGAGAAACCAGCCTGATCGTTTGGGAACAGACCGGAACCAGGCGAATTTACAATCTGCACGTCACCGCCAGCACCGCGAAGCTCGATGGCGTGCGCCGCCAGATCGCGAATGAAATGGCGGGGCAGGATATTTCGATCGGCCTGGAAGACGACACCGTCTTCCTGCGCGGAACGGCGAAGGATCTGGTGAACGCCGAACGCGCCATGGCCATGGCAAGCACTCTTGGAAAAACGGTGAACTTGCTGCGCGTGAATGTGCCGGCGACCGAGTCTCAAATCCTGCTGAAGGTCAGATTCGCAAACGTCGACCGCGCGGCCACATCGGAGCTCGGGTTCAATTTTCTCAGTACCGGCGCGGGAAACACGCCCGGCCGGATCACCACCCAGGCATTCAGCCCGCCAAGCGTGGCCCAAGTCGCCAAAAACGCCGAATTCACGCTGACCGACGCGCTGAATATTTTCTTTTTCCGTCCCGATCTCAACCTCGGCGCCACGATCAAGGCTTTGCAAAGCAGAAGCCTGCTCGAAATCCTCGCGGAGCCGAATCTGCTGACCATTAGCGGAAAAACGGCGAGCTTCCTCGCCGGCGGAGAATTTCCATTCCCCACGCTGCAAGGCGGCGGCGGAGGCGTCGGTCAGGTCACGATTCAGTTCCGCGAGTTCGGAGTGCGCATTCAATTCCTCCCGAACATAACGCCGCGCGGCACCATCCGGCTGCAGGTCACCCCCGAGGTCAGCTCGCTCGACTATGCCAACGGCTTGGTGTTCCAGGGCTTTACCGTTCCAGGGCTTGCCACAAGGCGGGTGCAGACGGAAATCGAAATTGAGAGCGGGCAAAGCTTCGTCATCGGGGGCCTGCTCGATAACCGCGTGACGGAGACCCTGAGCAAGATTCCCGGCTTGGGCTCGATCCCGATGTTTGGAAAGCTCTTTCAATCGCGTGCGATCAACAAGAACAACACCGAGCTGCTCGTAATGGTTACGGCGGAACTGGTCCGGCCAATTCCAGCCGATCGGCCACTGCCCCAAGTCAAAATGCCGGAACCGTTTTTGAAGGACACGGCAGCCGGCGCGCCCCGGACGCCGGGACTCGATCAAACCGGCCCAGCTCCGGCGGCCACCGATCGGGAAACGATTCCGGTCGAAGAGCTTCTCGATATTCAAAAGAAACAGGGCGGCGCCTCGTCGATTCCATCGCCCTCGATGCCACTCCCGGTGCCGGCGGCTGTTCCCGCCGCGCCCCTGCCGATGCCTCCGGCCACGTCCCCCTCTTCATCGAAGGTCGCCAATTAGCCTATGTACCCGCTGACCATCGGATTGGTAATCGAGAGCAATAAGCTATGGGAGGAAGTTCAAGGCGCTATCCAGGACTTGCCGGTCCGCGTGCTTATAGAGCAGCAGGAAATCGGACCCTGGCCCGAGTTCCTGGATAAGATTCAGCGCTTGCGCCCCGATGTCTTGCTTGTCGAAATGGCGCGCGTGCGGGACACCTTTCCCGAAGTCGTGCGGAATATCAAGTCGACGCCTTCAGCGCCTCAGGTTGTGGCGGTGGATAGTTCGGCGGACCCGGAAACGATTTTGGCGGCCATTCGCGCCGGGGCCAGTGAATTCCTGTATCCTCCGCTCGCGGCCAGCTTGCGCGACGCCTTCGAGCGCTTGTCGGGCGGGCGCGGAAAGCAGCGCGGCGATTCTCAACATCCGAGCAACACCATCGCATTTTTATCCGCGAAGGGCGGGTGCGGCGCCACGACAATCGCCTGCCACGTAGCCGTCGAGCTCCAACGGCAAACCAAGCTGGAAGTCCTTTTGGCCGACCTCGACTTGCATGCCGGCATGGTCGGTTTCCTCATGAAAGCGAAATCGCCCTACTCCGTGCTCGATGCCGTCAAAAATATTCAGCGCCTCGATCTTAGCTACTGGAAAGCGCTCGTCTCGAATGGAATTCCAGGCTTGAAAGTAATGGCCGCGCCTTCCACGTTTTCATATGAAGATCCCCCCACCGCGGAACAGATCCGGCATGTGCTGCGCTTCGTGCGGACGGAGTACGACTGGACGGTTCTCGATCTGGGCCGCAGCCTCAGCCCGTTTTCGCGAGGAGCGCTCGACGATGTCGATCGGACGTTTCTCGTGACAACCCTCGAAGTACCCGCTTTGCATCAAGTGAAAGGGATCGCGCAGAAGCTCCTCGAAAGCGGCTTCGACCAGAACAAGCTCCATCTGATCCTAAACCGGATGCCAAAGGATCCGGAGATCAGCCCGGATGAGCTGGAGAAAATGTTGGGTCTTCCGATTTACGCCACGCTGCCCAACGATTATCCGGGATTGTATCAATCCTACGCCGAAGGCACGTTGCTTCCGGCAAACAGCCGGCTGGCGCGTAATTTCGTGAAACTGACGGCCAAAATCGCCGGCATGCCCGAGCACAAAGAAATGAAGCGGAAGTTCTCATTCTTCGGAAAGGAAAACAGCAATGGCCGCCAACTCCGCCAACTTCCCCAATAACGTATTCGCCGGAAAGGACAACAGTTGGGTCACGCGGCTCCTGAACAAGGACGCCTACACGCCCGAATATCAGGAACTGAAGTTCACCATTCATCGCAAGCTGCTCGACCGGATCAATCTGGAGGCGCTCACGTCGCTCGGCGGAGACCGCGTCCGCATGGAGATCCGGCCCGCGGTGGCGCGCTTGGTGGAAGAGGAGAAAACGCCCCTTAGCCTGGTTGAAAAAGAGCGCGTCATCGAGGAGGTGCTGAATGAGGTTTTCGGCCTCGGGCCGCTCGAACCGCTTCTCCGGGATTCGACCATCTCGGACATCCTGGTGACCACGCCGCGGCTGGTTTACGTCGAACGCGCCGGCAAGCTTTATCGCACCCCGGTCGAATTCAAAGACAATGCCCATCTCTTGCGCATTATCGAAAAGGTGGTTTCGCGAGTTGGCCGCCGCATAGACGAATCGTCGCCCATGGTGGATGCGCGGCTGCCCGACGGATCGCGCGTGAATGCCGTGATTCCGCCCCTTGCCGTCGACGGTCCGCTGCTCTCGATCCGCCGCTTCGGCCGCGATCCGCTGCAACCCGCGGATCTGATCCGCAATCTCTCGATGACCGAAGCCATGTGCCAGTTGATCGAGGCGAGCGTGAAAGCGCGGCTCAATATCATCATTTCGGGCGGAACGGGCGCTGGAAAAACGACTCTGCTGAACGTGCTCTCGGGCTACATTCCGGAAGACGAGCGCATCGTCACTATCGAAGATGCCGCCGAATTGCAGTTGCGCCAGGTTCACGTGGCGCGCATGGAAACAAGGCCGCCCAATGTGGAAGGTCAGGGCGCGGTCCGGCAGCGGGAACTGCTGGTGAACGCCCTGCGCATGCGGCCCGACCGCATTATCGTGGGCGAAGTTCGCGGCGAGGAAGCGCTCGACATGTTGCAGGCCATGAACACGGGCCACGATGGCTCCCTCACGACGATTCACGCCAACAATCCGCGCGATGCGATCAGCAGGCTTGAGGTCATGGTCGGAATGGCGAATGCGAACATCGGCGTACGTTCCATCCGGCAGCAGGTGAGCTCCGCCATCGATCTGTTTATCCAAATTTCGCGCTTTAGCGACGGAACGCGCAAAATTACCTATCTGACGGAATGCGTCGGGATGGAGGGCGAGCAGGTCACCACGCAAGACATCTTCGTTTTCGAGAGAAGCGGCTTGACCGCGGACGGCCGCGTTGCCGGCCGGTTCCGCGCGACGGGTATCCGGCCGAAGTTCTACGAACGTTTGCAGGCCGCGGGAATTCGGCTTCCACCGGCTGCTCTCCAGCCGGATGTAGAGGTGCGATGAACTAAATGCCGGGCATGCTAATCCTCGTCTTTCTCGTTATTTTCGCTCTGGTCCTGGTAGCCGTCGGCTTCGGGTTGGGCTATCTCGAATCGCTTCGCAAGAAGCGCGTTCGAGGAATGCTGCAAGGCGTGGAGGCGCCCGAGGAGGTCTCGAGCCCCTATGTCTTGATGAAGGCGCCCGCGGCCGACGACGTGATCGCCAAACTGCTCGGGCGCTTCAATTTCACGAAAAGAGTGCGAATCCGTTTGGAACAGGCTGGATTGGAGTGGACCGTTGGGAGACTCGCCCTCACGATGGGGATTGCCATGGCCATCGGCTTGGCGATCGGGCTGAGAATCCGGGTTCTGGTTCTTCCCTCGTTGAGCGCCGTCGCGCTGGCAACCTTGTTCGGGATGGCACCATATTTTTACGTCTTGCGGAAGCGCCGCCAAAGGATGGCGCGATTCGAGGAGCAATTTCCCGAGGCGCTCGATTTTCTCGGCCGGTCCATGCGGGCGGGCCATGCGTTCTCGATCAGCATGGAACTGCTCTCGACCGACGCGCCCGAGCCGCTAGCCCTCGAATTCCGGAAGGTCTCCAATCAACAACAATTGGGATCGGGGATGCACGCGGCTCTCCAGAACCTGATTGTCGCCGTCCCGCTCATCGATGTGCGTTTTTTCGTCTCGTCGGTAATGATGCAGCAGGAAACCGGCGGAAATCTTGGCGAAATTCTTTCCAAGCTCTCTTATGTTATTCGCGAAAGGTTCCGATTGAAGGGGCAGGTGAAGGCGGCAAGCGCGCACGGGCGCATCACCGGAATGGTTCTGACTCTCATGCCTGTGGCTCTAATCGTCGTTCTCACGGTGATCGCTCCGGAATACCTGGGCGCTCTGTTGATGGATAACGACGGCAAGTACATGATTTTGGGATCGATCATAGGCCAGCTCCTGGGCTTCTACTGTATTCGCAAGATTATCAATATAAAGGTTTGAAATGCCGGCTATTTTCACGTCCGCCCTGTTGTTTGCCTTCTTGATGGCGGCGATTTCGTATTACGGTTACCGGCGGTACGCGCGGCCTGGACGTGTTTTCGAGCAGCTCGCGAATTCGATCGACGCAAGCCCGGTTGCCAACTTAACCAGGCCAACTTCGCGGGCCAAGAATATCCTGCAGATATTCCGGCGAATTGGGGATCGGATTCCCGTTTCGCCTCTCGATGCAAGTCTCAGGAGGCGTTACCTGATTGCCGCGGGTTATCGGTCGGAGACGTCCGTACAGATCTTCTACGGGATTAAGGTGGTTCTCGCCGTCAGTCTCTTCCTGGCGGCTTTCTTATTGCGAGGATACATTCACTTTAATTTCATCCTGCGCACGGTACTTATGGCGGCCTCCGCGTTTGCAGGGTATTTCGGTCCGAACTTGTTTCTGGAGAGGCTGGTGGGGAAGCGGCAGGAAGAGTTGCGATTGGCCCTGCCCGACGCACTCGATTTGATGGTTGTTTGCGTGGAAGCAGGACTGGCGCTCGATCAGGCAATTTTGAATGTCAGCCGCGAGCTGAAGAGCACCCACCCGGCAATCTGCCAGGAGTTGAGCACCCGTGACACTGGAAATTTATGCCGGAAAGCGCCGTGCTGAAGCTTTGCGCAATTTTGCCGATAGAACTGGAGAAGACGAAATCCGGAAATTGGTTGCCATTCTGATTCAAACGGACCGGTTCGGCACGAGCATGGGCGATTCGCTGCGGACACAATCGGACTTTCTGCGCACGCGAAGGCGGCAAGACGCGGAAGAACGGGCTGGAAAGGTCGGCGTGAAGTTGATTTTTCCGATCTTCTTTTTTTCGATGCCTTCGATGCTGGTCGTGGCGGCGGGCCCCGGCATTTTGCAGATCTTCAAAAATCTTTTCCCGCTGATGAAGCAGTTTTAAAGAATATCAAAGCGGCTTTAAAGAAATATAAGACGTCCAAAGCAACGGGAACACTATCCCAAGAGGAGATTTATATATGGAAAGCACAATGTTTCAGTCGATTTTGTGGATCGCCGCCGGAATGATTCTGGTCCTGTTTCTGGCCCGCCGCCGCAAACGCAAACTAGTACCTTGAGCCTCGGCGGTATGAAGTCAGTCGCTTCTGGCATCGCGCCGTCCCTCCCGGTTTGCAGCAACCGGGGTGGCCGGCGCTCATACAAACAACGCGGCTCGCAAGTGGTTGAGTTCGGGTTGGTGATGGTGCCGTTCTGCGCCTTCGTTTTCTTGTTAATGGACCTCTCCTGGGCGATATTCGTGAAAGCGACGATGCAGTACGCCGTCCGCGAGGGCGTGCGCTACGCGGTAACCAGCCAAACAATGCCGTCCATGGGCCAAGACGCTTCAATCAAGACGGTGGTGCAGCAAAATGCCATGGGATTTCTAAACGGTTCAACCGGAGCGGCGGAGATATTCATTCGATACTACACGCCAGACACGCTTGTCGAAACCGCAAGCAATGCGGGCGGAAATCTGGTCGAGGTCTCCGTCGAAGGATACTCGCTTACCCCGCTCGGGCCGATTCTCCGCAGCGCCGCGCCGCTCATGATGACCGCCCGTTCCTCCGACCGGATGGAAGGATCTCCGGGCGGAGTCGCGCCCACGCGCTGAACACGCTGAACACAATGAGAGCGCCCAGACCAACCGAGAGCGGAAGCATTTTGGTGGAGTTCGTTCTGTCATCGCTGTTCTGGGTGCCGCTGCTGATGGGAACATTCGTGGTCGGGCTGAATCTTGTCCGCGCCATTCAGGTAATGCAGATTTGCCGCGACGCCGGCCACATGTTTGCGTACGGCGTGGATTTCTCGCAAGCCGGAAATCAAAATCTGCTCATCCGGCTAACAAGCGGCCTGAACTTCAGCATCGGCGGCGGCAACGGCGTCGTGATTTTTTCCACCCTAAGCGGCATTGGCGCTCTTCAGTGCACGGCGGCGGGATACCAGGCGGATACGGCACACTGCCCGAATATCAACCAGATCGTCTTCACGCGCCGCATTGTGGTCGGCAATTCATCCAAGCGCGCAAGCAACTTCGGCACGCCGGGCAGCGGAACGGTGGATGCCAACGGCTACATTGCCGCGTCCTACTATCTGACGAATATTTCGGAACGGGCTACCGGTTTTTCGAGTTTACTGCCGCTTGCCGCCGGGCAGCTCGCGTACCTCACGGAAACCTATCTCGCGTCGCCAGATATCGACTGGACCAACTTTATGACCGGAACGGGAGTGTATGCACGCACAATCTTCTAGGCGAATCGGCTCGGGCGCAAAACGCGAGCGCGGCGCCGCGCTCATCCTACTCCCGTTGCTGGTGACGACCGTGCTTATTTCCCTCGTCTGTCTTTTGCTCGCTGGAACCACCCCCCCTCTCGTCAAAA
>JBPCKZ010000048.1:0-10854 GCA_051003795.1 Bryobacteraceae bacterium
ATTTCCGTTTCCGGTCGATACGAACATAGAGGAGGTTCTTGATATCGTATTCGAACTCGACCCAACTGCCGCGATACGGGATAATCTTGCCGAGGAAGTAGCCTTGGGCCGGAACGCGCTCGAAGAACACGCCGGGTGAACGATGCAACTGCGACACGATGACGCGCTCGGTGCCGTTGATAATGAAGGTGCCATTGTCGGTCATCAGCGGAATTTCGCCGAAGAAGACTTCCTGTTCCTTGATGTCGCGGACGCTCTTGACGCCGGTGTCGGGATCTTTCGAATAGACGGTAAGGCGGATTGTCACCTTCAGCGGAGCGGCGTATGTCATGCCGCGCTCCTGGCATTCGACCATGTCGTACTTCAACTGCAGTCCGACCGGATCGCCGCACTTGTTGCAGAACGTGACGACGTTCTTGTTAAAAGTGCCGCACTTATGGCAGAGGACATCGCCCGAATGAAACGGATCGGTCTTGATGGTTGCGCCGCACGCCGGATTCCGGCAAGTGGAACGGAGGTGGTGCAGGCCTTTGAGGTTGCCGCACTTGCACTCCCAGTTGCCGATCGAATAATCGACGAATTCGAGCTGGCTCACGCCGCGAAAATCGGAAATCGGAAAGACGGAATTGAAAACGGTCTGCAGGCCGGCGTCTTCGCGCTCGTTCGGCAACAAGTCCATCTGCAGAAATCGCTCGTAGGACTTTTTCTGGACTTCGATCAAATTCGGAATCGGGATTGAAGTCTTGATTTTGGAAAAATCCACTCGTTCGGGAGCGGCGCCATACGTCAAATTGTTCATCTGTTTAACAAACTCCTGAGGGCCACTGGACGGTGCGGGCTCCAAGACCCGCGGTTACGCAAACAAAAAAATTGACGGGCCTTGCGGGGAAAATCCCCGAAAGCCCGCCACACTGTTACAAAAGGAACGAAGGAACTGGTTGAAGATCGGCAAAGCTAATTGGAGGGAGAGTGGCGGAAGAATCCCAATGCGTGCAAAAATAGCAGGTGAAATTTGGCGCAGGACCTCCCCACGCGCAGTTTCGGGAAAACTGCCATTTGAGTGCCAAGATTCCGGATTCACAGTCACCAATCCGGGTTTTAATCCGGTTGAAACCAATGCCAAGCTAAAAGCTTAACAAACGCCATGCCTTCCCGTCAAATCGGCGGGAATACGCCATTGAAAATACTGGAACTACTTGACTTCGACGGATGCACCCGCATCCACGAACTTTTTCTTGATCGTTTCCGCCTCTTCCTTGCTGACGCCTTCCTTCACCGGTTTGGGAGCGCCGTCGACCAGATCTTTGGCTTCTTTCAAGCCGAGACTGGTGACTTCACGAACGGCCTTGATGACATTAATCTTGTTTGCGCCCGCCGCGGTCAGTACGACGGTGAATTCCGTCTTCTCCTCGACCGCCGGAGCGGCCGCCGCGGCAGCCCCGCCGCCACCGCCCATCATGGGAGCGGCCGCCGCGGCCGAAACCCCGAGCTTTTCTTCCAACGTCTTGACCAACTGCGAAGCTTCGAGCAGCGTCAATCCTTGAATCTGTTCCGCAATTGCGTTTAAGTCTGCCATTTCAAAACTCCTTCGAATCGTTTAAGCCTGAAACTTGTTTTCCTTCACGCCCTGATCGATGACCACCGCCAGGTTGCGCCCCACTGCGTTCATCGCCGTGACCAAACGTTGCGCAGGAGCGTTGATCAGGAACAGCATCTTCGCGTAGATTTCCTCTTTCGAGGGCATCGTGGCGAGATCGGCGATTTCGCGGATGTCGATGACGCGCCCTTCGACCATCCCGGCTTTGAACGTGAACGTGGGATTGGTTTTTGCGTAGGCGACCAGAACCTTGGCGAGAGCCACCGGGTCTTCCGTCGTGTACGCGAGCGACGTCATGCCCTTAAGGTCTTTCAAAACCCCCGCGGACGCGCTACCTTCCGACGCGAGCTCGGCCAGATTGTTCTTCACCACCCGATACTTGCCGCCAGCTCCCCGAACGGTCTTGCGCAATTCGAAATCCTGGCTGACCTTCAGCTTTTCATAGCCCGTGACAAACAGGTTCTTCGAATTCTCGAGCTCTTTGCGCAGCGCTTCGAGATCCTTGATCTTGTCTTCTTTCTTTTTCATTTAAATCGTTAGCCTTTGGCGAATCGAATCGGTTAGGCGAGAGCCGCCTTGGCGCTCATTTCCGTTACGTCGAGAGTGAGACCGGGGCTCATGGTCGAGCACAAAGTCGCGCTCTGAACATATTTGCCCTTTGCCGCCGGAGGTTTTGCTTTTAAAACCGCCTGAATCAACGTGGTTGCATTTTCGACCAGCTTCTCCGCGGAAAAACTCATTTTCCCGATCGGCGCGTGGATTATCCCCGTCTTATCGACACGGAATTCGACCTTGCCCGCCTTGACTTCCCGCACGGCGCGCGCCACGTCCGGTGTCACGGTACCGGTTTTCGGATTGGGCATCAAACCGCGCGGCCCGAGAATCTTGCCCAGCTTCCCGACGCTACGCATCATGTCGGGCGTGGCGATTACCGCATCGTAATCCGTCCAGGATTCGGACTGGATCTTGTTCACCATGTCTTCGCCGCCCACGAAATCGGCGCCCGCTTCGCGAGCTTCGTTCTGTTTGTCGCCGCTCGCGATCACCAACACTTTCTTCGATTTCCCCAGCCCGTTCGGCATGATGACAGTGCCGCGAACCATCTGGTCGGCGTGTTTGGGATCCACCCCGAGGCGCAGATGCACCTCGACGGTCTCATCGAATTTGGCGTACTTGATCTTCTGGAGCAGCGGCACGGCGTCGCCCAGAATATAGGGACGCTGTTCTACTTGTTTTGCGGCGGATTGATACTGTTTACCTGGTTTATGCGCCATTTTCCCTCATTGGTCCGAACGGTTCGCGCGAGGCGCAAACCTCCCATTGAGCCTTTACAGGGGACGTTCAAAAGATTAGCATACCCGAAAAGGAGAGCGCAACTGGCGTCTTCCGCGCTTTATTGCGATAGATCCAGCGTGCTGAAAAAGTAACGCAACTCCGCTTCCGCCGTCTCGGGGGCATCCGACCCATGTATCGCATTCCGCTCGATGCTTTCGGCGAAAAGCTTGCGAATCGTGCCATCGGCGGCTTGCGCGGGATTGGTCGCGCCCATCACATCGCGCAGCTTGCGGACCGCGTCCTCGCGTTCGAGCGCCATCGCAATCACCGGCCCTTGCGACATAAACTCAACCAAACCCCCGAAGAAGGGGCGCTCGCGATGAACGGCGTAAAATCCTTCCGCCTGCTCCCGGCTAAGGCGCGTCATGCGCAGCCCCACCACTCGGAAGCCGTTTTTTTCGAGAAGCGCGATGATATTCCCGGCATTCCCGGCGGCGACGGCGTCCGGCTTGATTATCGAAAACGTGCGTTGCAGGTTGCTCATGATTTGAATTGGAAGCTAATTGGAAGCTAATTGGAAGCGGCGGCGCGCAAACGGCTCTGGATCTTCTCGCCAATCTCGGCGGGCGAAGCGCAAATCACGATGCCCGCTTGTTCCATCGCGCGAATCTTATCGGGAGCGGCGCCCAAACCGCCGGAAATGATGGCTCCCGCGTGTCCCATCCGGCGTCCCGGCGGGGCGGTCTGCCCGGCGATAAAACCCACCACCGGCTTCTGAATGTTCTCTTTCACGTAAGCCGCCGCGATTTCCTCGGCGTTCCCGCCGATTTCGCCGATCATCACGATCGCATGCGTGTCCGGGTCCTCATGGAACATCCGCAGTGCATCGAGGAAAGACGTTCCGATTATGGGATCGCCGCCGATACCGATACAAGTGGATTGCCCGATCCCGAGCTTGGTGAGCTGTCCAACCGCTTCATACGTCAGCGTTCCCGACCGCGAAACCACTCCCACGTTCCCCGGTTTATGAATATGTCCCGGCATGATGCCGATCTTGCACTTGCCGGGCGAGATCACGCCGGGGCAGTTCGGCCCAATCAGGCGCGTCCACCTGCCTTGCAGAAATTTCCAGGCTTTCACCATGTCGAGCACGGGAATGCCTTCGGTGATGCACACTACCAGGGGAATGCCCGCATCGGCGGATTCCATGATGGCGTCGGCCGCGAACGGCGGCGGCACGAAAATCACCGACGCGTTCGCGCCCGTGGCACTGACCGCTTTCGCCACCGTATCGAAAACCGGCAGATCCAGATGCGTCGATCCGCCTTTTCCGGGCGTAACGCCGCCCACCACATTCGTGCCGTAAGCGATGGCCTGCTGCGCGTGGAAACTGCCTTCGCGTCCGGTGAATCCCTGGACGATCAACCGGGTATTCTCGTCGATCAGAACGCTCATGCCGCGCTCCGCCCCGCGAGCTTGACAACCTTCTCCGCAGCATCGCGCATGCCTTCGGCCACCGTAAAATTGAAGCCCGATTCCGCCAGGATCTTGCGCCCCTCTTCCACGTTCGTGCCCTCCATGCGGATCACGATCGGAATGCCGATCTTGAGATCGCGAGCCGCGCCCACCACGCCCGTGGCCAACGTGTCGCAGCGCAGGATACCGCCGAAAATATTGATCAAAACCGCTTTCACGTTCGGATCTGAAAGCAAAATGCGAAACGCGTTCTTCACTTGCTCGGCGCTCGCTCCGCCGCCGACGTCGAGGAAATTGGCGGCGCTCCCGCCCGCATATTTAATGATGTCCATGGTCCCCATGGCGAGGCCCGCGCCGTTCACCATGCAACCAACCGTGCCATCGAGCTTGATGTAATTCAGCCCAAATTTCGAAGCTTCCACTTCGAGGGGATCTTCCTCGTTCCAATCGCGCAGTTCCATCAGGTCCTTGTGCCGGAACAGCGCGTTATCGTCGAAATTGATTTTGGCGTCGAGTGCGTAGACCCTGCCGTCTTTGGTGCGGATGAACGGATTGATTTCGGCAAGCGTCGCGTCCGTCGCGGCGCATGCCTTGGCAAGCGCGGTCATGGCGGCCGCCGCGGCATTAACGCTCGGGGCGGGGATGCCGATTCCGAATGCGAGTTTGCGCGCCTGATAGGGCATCAGTCCGTAGCCCGGCTCCAAAGTTTCCTTGAGGATGGCGTTGGGGTCTTTTTCCGCGACCTCTTCGATCTCCATGCCGCCGGCGGCGGAGGCCATGAACACCATTTTTCCGGCGGCGCGGTCCAGTACAATTCCCAGGTAAAGCTCTCTCTCGATGGGCAGCGTCTCCTCGATCAGCAACCGCTGGACCAAGCGGCCTTCCGGCCCGGTCTGGTGCGTTACCAGCGTCATCCCCAGGATCCGTTGCGCGAGAGCGCGCGCTTCTTCCGCATTGTTGGCGATCTTCACGCCGCCGCCCTTGCCGCGGCCTCCGGCGTGGATCTGAGCTTTCACGACGACGCTGCCGCCGAGTCTTCTGGCCGCCTGTTCCGCCTCGTCGATGGTGAAAGCCACCTCGCCGCGAGGCACGGGAACGTTGTATTCGGCCAGGATCTTTTTGGCCTGATACTCGTGAATTTTCATGGAAAAAGGCGTGTGCTACTATGTCGAGACTCATCAATATACCATGCCGTTGCTTCCCTTCCTGCACTGCGTCGCCGAGGCGCAAAACTTGTCCGCGGAAGAGGCCAAACAGGCGATGGCGGCCATGCTCGAAGGCGCGGCGAGCCCCACGCAAATATCGGCGTTCCTGATCGCGCTTCGGATGAAGGGCGAGACCGTGGAAGAGCTGGCGGGCTTCGCGCGAGCCATGCGGGAAAGGATGGGGGCGCCCCCGATAATAGAGGGTGAAACTCTGCTGGACACTTGCGGCACCGGTGGAGACGGGCTTTCGACTTTCAATATTTCGACCGTTGCGGCATTCGTGGCGGCGGGCGCCGGAGTTCGCGTGGCAAAGCATGGTAATCGCTCACTCGCCAACCGATGTGGGAGCGCGGACTTGTTGGAATTGCTCGGAATTCCAGCCTCGCTTCCTCCCGGAGAGCCGTTCCGAGCCATTCGCGAAGTGGGTATCGGGTTTCTGTTCGCGCCCGACTTTCACCCCGCCATGAAACACGTGCAGCCCGTCCGGCGGGAGCTCAAGATGCGAACGTTATTTAATTACTTGGGGCCGTTGACCAATCCGGCCGGGGCCAACGCGCAACTGGTCGGATCGTTTTCAGAACGGAGCGCCGGACTGATTGCCGGAGCTCTTGCCGAATTGGGACTGGGGCGCGGGTTCGTCGTACACGGTTCGGACGGGCTCGATGAGGTGACCACGACCGGTCCGACCACCGTGTTTTCGGTGCAGGATGGGACCGTGGAGCGCCAAGTGTATTTGCCGGAAGACTTCGGGGTACCGCGGGCGAAGCCGTCCGATTTGCAAGGCGGCGAGCCGGAGCGCAACCGCGAGATCGCGTTGGAAGTTTTCAGGGGCGCAGAAGGCCCGGCGCGAGACATTGTCTTGGTGAATGCCGCGATGGCGCTGATCGCCGCCGGCGCGGCTCACGATTTGTCCGAAGCCATGCACGCCGCGAGGCATTCGCTCGATTCCGGCGCGGCCCGTGGGAAGGTGGAAGATCTCGCGCGGTTCGTTAAACACTCCCCGAATAGCGTTTCAAAATGAGCGGAAGGTTTTGGGAAAATGCGGAGCGGGCGAGCACCGTATCGCAGCCGGCTTCTTGCGCCTTCCGCTTCAATTCCTCCTGCACGTGCGAAAGGAAGCCGATCAGGTCGATGCCATTGAACTCGGGGTTGCTCTTCAGTTTCGCAATCAGCTCGACCGGGCCGGCAGCTTCGAAATTCAGATCGAATATTATGATCGCGGGCTTCGCTTTGGCTTTATCGAGAACGCCTTTCGGATCTTTGACATATTCCACGGTCATGCCGGCCTGCTTCGCGGCATCGGAGATCTTGACCATGAAAAACAGGTCGGCGAGTACGCCAATAATGTGTTGACTGCTCATGTCCCAGTGTATGGTTAATACAGAATTTTGAAACCGGCCATTCCAATTAATTCATCCGTAAGCGCCGCGCCCAGCCGGGTCCGGGGCTTCTTCGCGAACCTCGGGCCGGGGCTGATCACCGGCGCTGCGGACGACGATCCCTCCGGGATTTCCACCTATTCCGTCACTGGCGCGGCCTTCGGTTATGCGGGCCTGTGGACGGCGCTATTCTCGTTTCCCCTTATGGCGGCGGTTCAGATCATGTGCGCGCGCCTCGGCATGGTGACCGGGCGTGGCCTCGCCGGTGTCATCCGGCGGCGGTATCCACGCTGGGTGCTCTGGGGCGCCTGCGCGCTGCTGGTGGTCGCGAACGTCTTTAACATTGGAGCGGATTTGGGCGGCATGGCGGATGCCATGGAGCTTGTAACCGGAGTGCCAAGTCAGGTTTGGACGCCTCTGTTCGCGTTGGCGATTGTCGCCATGCTCTTTCTCACGTCCTACCGCCTGATTGCGAGAGTTTTTAAGTGGCTCACGCTTGTGCTCTTCGCCTACGTAATCGCCGCTTTCCTCGCCCGGCCGGACTGGGGGCAGGTCTTGAGCCACACGTTTGTTCCCCATGTGGAATGGTCGCGCAGCTATCTCGCCGTGCTTGTGGGAATTCTCGGGACCACCATTTCGCCGTACCTGTTTTTCTGGCAGGCTTCGCAAGAGGTGGAAGAGGAGCGCGCGTCCGGTAGAAACACGTTGGCCAAGCGGAAGGGCGCGACGAACGAGGAGATCGCCATATCGCGCACGGACGTCGTTACCGGCATGTTCTTCTCGAATCTGGTGATGTACTTCATTATTCTGACGACGGCCGCCACGTTGCACGTCCACGGAGTAACGAATATCGAAACCGCCAAGCAAGCGGCCGAGGCTTTGCGGCCACTTGCCGGGCAAGGCGCGTATTTACTATTCACGCTTGGCCTGATCGGGACGGGGATGTTGGCCGTGCCCGTGCTGGCGGGATCGAGTGCCTATGCGATCGCCGAAGGCGCGGCGTGGAAGGCCTCGCTCGGGCAAAAGCCGCATTTGGCGAAAAAGTTTTACAGCGTGCTGGCGGTGGCCGTTGCGATCGGACTCGCTCTCGACTTCACCGGGTTCAACGCGGTCAAGATGCTGTTTGCCTCGGCGGTGTTGAATGGAGTTCTGGCGCCTCCGTTGATCGTACTGGTGGTGCTATTGACGAGCGACGGAAAAGTCATGGGAGATCGTGTCAATCCCGCTTGGATGCGGCGCACGGGTTGGGTATGCGCCGCGATCATGAGCGCCGCCGCCATCGGAATGTTTATCGCGTAAGCGAGACCTTTTTAGGACGCCGGCGCTGGAAAAGACTTGAAACGGAGGCCGGTGGAGCAACGTCGCTTAACTACCTGTACTTAACTACCAGCAAAGGATGACATTCGGCAATGAGACACTTGGTCCTGGGGTGGTTGTTTGCTACTAGCCTGTTGATCGGTCAGGAGCAGAAGCATTTGATCGCGGTGCCGCTCAATGGAGGGCGCGCGGCAAGCTTGACTGCGCTGAATATTGAACGCGGCGGACAATATCCATCGGCGATTCATCTGAAGGGCGC
Source organism: Bryobacteraceae bacterium (assembly GCA_051003795.1). GTDB lineage: Bacteria > Acidobacteriota > Terriglobia > Bryobacterales > Bryobacteraceae > JALYXS01. Next base: position 8,509 of record JBPCKZ010000048.1, read on the forward strand.
GGTCGAAATCAAAATGCCGGTTTGCCTCCCCATTGGGCGGCACGGTAGGATGACGTGCGACGGTTCGATGATTCTAAGATCGGACGAGGCTACATACCACGAAGACTCTGGCGAGATTGAAGCACGCGGCGCAGTAACCGTGGTGCCACTTCGCCACGAAATGGCAAGAAAGTAAGCGGGATCGGGATCAAACCTACGGCTGCTCACCGGGTGGCGGGGCGTTCACATTGACGGGTTTTCCGCCTTGCGTGGGGGGCACCCACCCGTCGTTCGAAGGGCCATTCTGGAAAAACGTCGCGTTCTTGCTGAGCGCGTGGCCCGTCGCATACTTCGCGTTTGCCTGGCCAAAGTACTTGCCCGCTCTCAAAGTGTCATCGCAAACTTTCTTCATCAGGGCCTGGTAGCGATCGTCCTCCTGCGGAAAACCCGAAAATGAGCTGAGATCGTTGTTGCCGATGATCACGGCATCCACGCCGGGCACCGATGCGATGTCGAATGCGTTCGCTACGCCCGTCGGTGTTTCGATCATGATGACGACCAGCATATTGTCGTTAATCGTCTGGCGGTAATTGACGCCGTTGAGGCCCCAGATGCTCGCGGCCTGTCCCGCGCCCGCGCTTCGCCGCGCAACCGGAGGATACCGCGCCCATTTCGCCGCTTCCCGCGCCCGGTCCACATCGTCCACGGTCGGAATTACCACGCCGAGCGCCCCGATATCGGTCGCGTGCTGGATGTGCCATTCCTGCGCATCGGGCAGCCGCACCATGGGAATCGCGCCCGCGTGCGGACATGCGGCGATCATCCTTTCAATATCCCTGAACTCGAGCGTGCTGTGCTGCATTTCGAACCAGGTGTAATCGTAATGCTTGGCGGCTTCACAGTAGGCGGCAATGTCGAACTTCGATTGCGTGAAGCTGAAAACCTGCTTGCCATCGAGCAGCTTCTGTTTGGCGGTGTTGTATAGCTTGGCGTGGCCGGCTTGTTGCGCCGTTGCGGCTACGCCGAGCAGCAGTGCCGCTATCGGACAGATTAGGGAAGATAAGGATTTCATTTCCGAAAAGTATATCCCAAATGAGACCTGTTGTGTGGGGTGCGTTACGACGGTGCGTTACGACGACATGACCGCCTGCATCATGGCCCGGGCGTATCCCACGTTGTAGGCGAATGCCGCGTACCCCCCGCCGCCCGGATATGCCGATTTGAAGCCGGGGCGATCGCGGTCGTAATCGATCGCGCGCGGATGTTCCGGGTAGAGGAGCCGCGGATATTTGTGCTTCATCAACTCGCGCATAATCGCGAACATGTTGTTCACGCCCTCGTCGATAAACACTTCGGTATACCGCTCGTACGGTTTCACGACCCGCACGTTGCGATAGTGCACGTGATTGATGCGGTCCCGCGATGCGAAATAACGGCAAACCTCGACCGGATCTTCGCCCATTTCCCGCGTCACGCCGCAATCGAAGGTGATTCCGTTCGAGGGGCTCTTTACGATCTCGATCAGACGCTTCCATCCCGCCACGCTTCCCATAATCTGCTGCGATCCGCGGCTTACGGGCGCGGGCGGATCGTTCGGATGCAGGGCTAGCCGCACGCCGGATTGCTCCGCAACCGGGATGACGGCCTTCAGAAAATAGGTGATGTTGGTCCACATTTCTTCCAGGTCGTGCGCGCCTTCGTTAGGAAGGGGAGGTAGGTCTTTCATCCGCTCATAATCGAAACCCGTGAGGCCCGCGCCCGCTCTCCCGGTTTCCTCGAAATAACCTTCCATCGCGCGATGCGCGTAGAAGTTGTATTCGACTACGGGAAGACCCACCTTGCCCGCCGCCCGGATGGATTCGTTGACCTTTTCAATCTCCTCATCGCGCCCCGGCTTTCCGTAAATGGTGTTGTTGAACCCGCCAATCATCAAATTCGCCAGCGTGAGGCCGCCGGACTTGAGCCGGTCCATCATGTCCTTGAGCTGGCTTTCCCGCCACGGAATGCGTGGACCGCCGCTAAGGACGTAATCCACGCCGAGTTGCTTCACGCGGCGCATGCCCGCTTCGTCGATCGCGCCCGCCGAGAGGCTGCCTCCGCCGACTTCGAGGCAGATCTTTGGTGTATCTTTTCCTTCGACGCGCGGACCAGGCATGTCCGCGGCCGGTGTTAGCGGGGCGGCAAGAACTCCGATACCGGCGGCCTTTATCAGCTTTCGTCGAGATAGATCCGTGTTCATGAGCGTCTAGTTTATCATCGCCCCAGGCCCAGATCGTTGCTCGCCACGGTCATGTAGTTCAGACGTTTTTGCATCAACTTCAAATCTTCCTGCACGACGAGCATCAAGTTCTTGTGCTCAATATCGTG
>JBPCKZ010000049.1:0-7217 GCA_051003795.1 Bryobacteraceae bacterium
AAATCGATCCGGATAAGCTGAAGGCCATCGGACGCATGGGCGGCCCCACGTACACGCGCACGACCGACCGGTTCGACATGGAGCGGCCGAAGGTGTGATGTCCAAGTGGATTTGGGAGCCTCCGCCCGAGTGGATTGAGCGCACCAACGCCTGGCGGTTCATGCAACGGCTCGGCTTCGACGACCGCGAAGCGTTTCTGGCTTATTCACGCGCCCGCCTCGAAGAGTTTTGGGAGCGAATGGTGCGCGAAATTGGAATCGAGTGGGCGCAGCCCTACCGTCAAGTGCTCGACACCTCGCGTGGCGTGGAATGGGCGCAATGGTTCGTGGGCGGCAAGCTGAACATCGCTTCGAACACGCTCGATCGTCATGTCCACTCGACGAATCCGGCAATCGTTTGGGAATCGGAAGATGGATCGACCCGCACGGTCGGCTTCGCCGAACTCGCGCGGGACGTGGACCGGCTTGCCCACGGGATCGAAAGCTTGGGACTGCAAGCGGGCGATCGCGTTGCATTATGCATGCCGATGGTCCCCGAAGTGGTCACGATTCTTTATGCCTGCTTCAAGCTGGGCCTGATCGCCGTCCCGATTTTCGCGGGCTTCGGCGCGGGCGCGATTGCGACGCGGTTGGCCGATTCGGGAGCGCGCCTGGTATTCACGGCCAGTCACGTTCAGCGGCGCGGAAAAAGAATTCCGTTGCGCGAAAAGGTCGAGAAGGCGGCGGCAAACGCGCAGGTGGCCGACGTGGCCGAAGTTCTGGCGCGCGCGCCTTCGGAAGTCCCGCCACGCTCCGCGCTCGCGCTCGATTCCGAGGCAACCGCGCTTTTGCTCTACACTTCCGGCACGACCGGCAAGCCAAAGGGAACCGTCCACACCCACGCCGGCACTCTGGCCCAGATGGCCAAGGAAATCCATCTCGCGTTCGATCACCGGCCCGAGGATCGCTTCTTCTGGCTATCCGATATCGGCTGGATGATGGGCCCGTGGACCATCGTCGGCAACCATCATTTCGGCGGGACGATTTTCCTGTACGACGGAGCGCCCGATTATCCTTCGCCCGACCGCCTGTGGCAGATCATTGAGCGGCACAAGATCACCGTGTTCGGCGTTTCCCCGACCGCCATTCGACTTCTGATGCGAGAGAGTTCGCCGCAGCGGCATGATTTATCGTCCTTGCGGCTCTTGGGATCGACCGGCGAGCCGTGGGACGACACTTCGTACGTCTGGTTTTTCGAGAACGTGGGGCGGAGGCGATGTCCCATCGTCAATATTTCGGGAGGCACGGAGATTGTGGGATGTTTTCTGTCTCCCCTTCCCATTCAGCCCTTGAAAATTTCCACGCTGGGCGCGCCCGCGCCCGGCGTTGCCACCGATGTGGTCGACGAGCAGGGGCATCCCGTTCGCGGCAAGATGGGCTATCTGGTGTGCACCAAGCCGGTGCCATCCATGACGCGCGGAATCTGGGGCGATCCCGAGCGCTATATCGAGACCTACTGGTCGAAGTTTCCCGGCTATTGGTATCACGGCGATTGGGCGAGCGTCGATGAGGACGGCTGCTGGTTCTTGCACGGGCGCGCCGATGAATCGATGAACGTGGCGGGCCGCAAGGTTGGCCCGGCGGAGGTGGAGGACGCGTTGATGGAGCACCCGGCGGTATCGGAAGCGGCGGTGATCGGGATTCCCGATGAACTGAAGGGCGAGGCCATCGTGGCCTTTGTGGTCCTGAATACTGGGGCTTCGGTTCATACGCACGAACTTTCCAACCACTTGGTGGAAGCGATGGGACCCACCTTCCGGCCCCACGCGATCTACCGGGTGCCGGAATTGCCGAAAACGCAGAGCGGCAAAATCGTGCGGCGGTTGATCCGGCAGAAGCATTTGGGCGAGAAGCTGGGGGATCTCTCGACGGTTGAGAATCCGGCCGCGTTGGAGCATTTCCGCGGATAAAAGAGGTAATGTGTAATCGAACCTCTTCTCCGAAGCGTCTAATTTCCAGATGAGATTTCCCATTCTCTTTCTGCTGCCTGTCCTCGCCTCGGCCGCCATGTTCCCCGATACGCTCGGAACGGCGCAAAGGACCGCCTCCCGGCCCGCTACCCTCTCCGAGCCCGCCCTGTGGGCCGAGTATGGCCTTCAGGATTCCGAAAAGGCCTCCTACGGGGAAACCGCTGCGTATACGGTGGCGGGATATCGATTACAGGACGCGACCGGAGCTTTGGCGGCGTACCAGTGGCAGCGCGCGGTGAAATCCCCCACCCAGACCGTCGCGCGCGTGGGGACGTATCTGCTGGTGTTTGAGGGGCACAGACCCACCGGAATCGAGCTAGGCACGCTCAAAGGTTCGCTGCCTCGCCTCGAAGAGGGACCTCTCCCGACGCTGCCCAACTATTTGCCGTCTCGTGGGTTGTCGCCCGCGTCGGAGCGCTACATCCTCGGCCCGGTGAGTTTGGCGAAATTTTTCCCCGGTCTCTCCCCGGCGGAAGCCGGGTTCCACCTGGGCGCCGAAGCCCAATTGGCCGATTTCACCGGGAATTTGAAGCTTGCCATCTTTTCCTATCCCACCGAAGGCATCGCTCGGGACCGCTTCGAGGCGTTCGAGAAGGTCTCGGGAGCCATGGCCAAGCGCGCCGGACCGCTGGTCGCGGTGATTCTTTCTCCCAAGGACCTCGACGAAGCGGAGAGGCTTCTTTCGCAAGTACGCTATCAGGCAGCTGTCACGCCAGGCCACCGCTTTGCCCCGCCCAAGGAAAATGTGGCGTCATTTTTCCTCAACGTGTTTAAACTCATAGGGATACTGCTCGTTTTCTGCATCTTATCGGGGTTTGCGGTGGGCGGTTGGCGAATGATTTTGCGGCGAGGGGGCCTGAATGGGGATGGCGATCAGATGATTTCCCTCGGACTTCGAAATCGCTAAATAAGTCTTTTTGTTGCCGTTACAGTCAAAAAAGCTTGAAAAAACGGGCCTTTCGCGGCAGCCGCCCGGTGGCTGTCGAAATGTGGATAAGTTCTAAGTACTTGATCCTGGTTTCATTTACCGTCCAAAAAATCGACCGGGATTTTCCCTTGACGGGAGTGCCCCGAAAAATTTAAGATCCAATCACTAAGTTTTTGGCGGTTGTGAAGCCGTCGAAAATGATTCTCCCATCGAACATCACCCCCGTTAGAACGGGGGGATCGAGAAGCCCACCCTCCCAGGTGGGCTTTTTTGTTGGGTATCTTACACACTTGACAACGAGAGACTCATATTATATTCTCTAAATAGATGAGATTCGATGAATTGATCGAATCTATTTTATCGAAAGGACATCCAAAAACCATGAGTCTCACGCACGATCCCGCTTATGGGCTTCGCGTTTTCGAGGACGCGATGACCCGCATGATGAATGAACCTCGCACTGGACGGCCGTGGTCGCCCGCGGTGGACGTGGTGGAAACCGAAAACGCCATCGTTCTGAAGGCCGATCTGCCCGACGTCAATCTAGACGACATCAATGTCAACGTGGAAAATCAAACCCTGACCATCAAGGGCGAGCGCAAATTCGAGCGCGAGGGCGACAACAATAGCTACCACCGCATCGAGCGGAGCTACGGCTCGTTTGTCCGCAGCTTTACCTTGCCGTCTATCGTCGATAACGAGAAGGTCGCCGCGGACTACAGGAACGGCGTCTTGACGGTTACGATTCCGAAAAAAGAGGCCGCCAAACCGCGGCAGATCAAAGTAAATCAGCAGCAGTAGTGAGGTCTCCCTCACGAGTAGGCTCGGTAAACTTGATTCCGAGCCGCGCCCGTCGGGGAGCGGTCCCGTCACGAGGAAAACAATGTTCCGATTCGATAAGCTCACCCAAAAAGCCCAGGAAGGCGTGCAGCAGGCGCAAGAGTTGGCGGGCAAATCCCAAAACCAGGCTGTCCATCCGATTCATCTCCTTCTGGCGCTGGTGAATCAGCGCGACGGCATTGTCCGTCCGGTGCTCGAGAAATGCGGCGTCCAGCCCGATGCCATCCTGCACGAGTCCGAGCGCCTGGTGCAGTCGCTTCCTAAAGTTACCGGCCAGCAAAGCGGCATGTATCTATCCCCGCCGCTGAATCAGGTGTTCGAAGCGGCTTTCGAGGAAGCGGAACGCTTCAAGGACGAGTTCGTCTCCGCCGAACACTTGCTGCTGGCGATTTCGGATCAAAAATACGATCCTGCCGGCAATCTGCTCGAAAAGAGCGGCGCCACGCATGACGCGATCCTGAAATCCCTGGTTGCCGTGCGCGGCACGCAACGCATCACCGATCAGAATCCCGAATCGAAATACCAAGCACTGGAGCGTTATGCGGTCGATTTGACCGAGCAGGCGCGGAAGGGCAAACTCGATCCGTTGATCGGCCGCGACGACGAAATCCGCCGGGTGATGCAAGTACTCGCCCGCCGCACCAAGAATAATCCGGTATTGATCGGCGAACCGGGGGTGGGTAAGACCGCCATCGTCGAAGGGTTGGCGCAGCGCATCGTGAAGGGCGACATCCCCGAGCAGCTCCGCAACAAGCGGCTGGTCGCGATCGATCTGGGTTCGATGGTGGCGGGGACCAAATTCCGCGGCGAATTTGAGGACCGCCTGAAAGCCGTTCTCAAAGAGATCACCGATTCGAACGGCGAGATCATCTGCTTTATCGACGAGTTGCACACGCTGGTCGGAGCGGGCGGCGCGGAGGGCGCTATCGACGCGGCCAATATGCTGAAACCGGCGCTGGCCCGCGGCGAGCTGCGCTGCATTGGCGCGACCACGCTCAGCGAATACCGTAAGTACGTCGAGAAGGACGCCGCGCTCGCGCGCCGTTTCCAGATGGTTCTGGTGGGCGAATCGAGCGTGGACGATACCATCGCGATCCTGCGCGGCCTCAAGGAAAAATACGAGATCCATCATGGCGTGCGCATCAAGGATTCCGCGATCGTGGCGGCCGCCGTTTTGTCGCATCGTTATATTAGCGATCGTTTTCTGCCGGACAAGGCCATCGACCTGATCGACGAAGCCGGCTCCGCGCTGCGCATCCAGATCGGCAGCATGCCGATCGAAATCGACAACATCGAGCGGCGCATTTCGCATTTGGAAATCGAACGCCAGGCGCTCCATCGGGAAAAAGACACTGCCTCTCGCGATCGTATGCGCCATGCGGAGGAGGAGCTGGAACGCCTGCGGGCCGAGTCGGCGACGCTGCAGGAGCGATGGAACCGCGAGAAGACGGCTATTGGCCGCGTGCGCCAATTAAAGGAAGAGCAGGAGCGGTTGCGCGCCGAAGAAGAGAAGGCCACCCGCCTGGGCGAGTGGCAGAAAGCCGCGGAGTTGCGCTACGGACAACTCACTGAAAACGAGCGAAACCTAGAGGCGGCCGACCACGAGCTTGAATCCATCAAATCCGGATCGCCTTTGCTGAAAGAGGAGATTGACGAGGAAGATATCGCGAAGATTGTAGCCAAGTGGACTGGCATACCTGTCTCGCGCATGCTCGAAGGCGAAGTGCAAAAACTGATCACGATGGAAACGCGGCTGCACGAGCGCATCATCGGGCAGAACGAAGCCGTTACGCTGGTGGCGAATGCGATCCGGCGCAATCGGGCCGGATTGAGCGATCCCAACCGTCCGATCGGCAGCTTCATTTTCCTGGGTCCGACGGGTGTCGGAAAGACCGAGCTCGCGCGCGCGCTCGCCGAATTCCTGTTCGACGACGAGAAGGCGATGGTTCGCGTCGATATGTCCGAATACATGGAGAAGCACGCCGTTTCGCGCATGATCGGCGCGCCTCCCGGATATGTTGGATACGACGAGGGCGGCCAGCTCACCGAGCACGTCCGGCGCAAACCCTATTCCGTGGTGCTGTTCGATGAGATCGAGAAGGCGCATCCCGATGTATTCAACGCGCTGTTGCAGATCCTCGACGACGGGCGGTTAACCGACGGTCAGGGCCGCACGGTGAACTTCAAGAATACGGTGATCGTCATGACCTCGAACGTGGGTTCGAACTTGATTCATGAGACTGGCCCGATCGGGTTCTCGGTGAACGCGAAGAACGGAGGGCACGATCAGGTGCGTACGCGGCTGCTGGAGATTTTGCGGCAGACGTTCCGGCCGGAATTCCTGAACCGCGTGGACGATATTATCGTGTTCAATCCGCTCAATAGAGAGCATCTGAGCAAGATTATCGACATTCAGCTTCGCCGCGTGGAGAAGCTGCTGGAAGACCGGGGAGTGCATATTCAGGTGACCCCGGCAGCGAAGGAAGTGTTGATGACCGACGGTTTCGATCCTAACTACGGGGCGCGTCCGATGCGCCGGACCATTCAGCGCATGATCCAGGACCCGCTTGCCCTCAAGCTGCTGGCAGGCGAGTACTTGAGCGGCGATACCGTGGTGGTGGATGCCGACGGGGACCCGAGCGCCAAGAAGCTGAAGTTCGAGAAAACGGGGCGGCCCGTGGAGGCTGCCCCGGAGCCCGAACCCGCGCACGCGTAGTGTCAGGCGGATTTGACAAACCCCTTTGGTGTGTATCATGATACGTATCAGAGGGCGAGACCATGACAAAGATCGAGAAAGCACGCGTGTTTATGACCGGTCGTAGCCAGGCAGTCCGTATTCCCGCCGGATACCGGTTTTCCACGGATGAAGTGTACATCCGCCGCGACGCCCAGAGCGGAGATCTGATCCTCTCGCAGGCTCCAGGAGGATGGGAAGAAATTTATGCCGGGCTCGACGAGGCCGGCGTCCCTGACGACTTCCTTGAAGATCGCGCTCAAGGCTCTCCCCAAAGACGGCCAAGTTTCTGACTGTCGTCTATCTCCTCGATACCAACACGGTCAGCTACATCGTGCGGGGACGGTCCATTGCGGCTCGAGCGAAGCTCGCTGGGCTTAGGGCATCCGAGACTGGCTGTATATCCGCAATCACCGAAGCGGAGATCCGCTACGGACTCGCTAAAAGTCCTGCCGCACGGGCTCTTAATGTGGCCATAGAAGCGTTTCTCCTAAAGATTCGAGTCCTCCAGTGGGGCAGTGACGAAGCCTGTACCTATGGGGAACTGCGGGCGAAAATGGAGGCCTCCGGCAAGACACTCGGAAATCTCGACATGCTAATCGCGGCGCACGCAATTTCTCTCGGCGCCGTTCTCGTGACCAACGACAAAGCGTTCTCACGAATCGGGGACCTGCGAGGAATCGTGAACTGGGCGACCGATCTCAAAT
>JBPCKZ010000050.1:0-13161 GCA_051003795.1 Bryobacteraceae bacterium
CCGCGATCACGGCCGCTTACCGGCGGAGCGTTCAATGGGCCATCGACTTCCGGTGGATCACGGTCGGCATCGCGGCTTGCGCACTGATCGCGTCTTATTTGATTACGGCAAGCGGCGTTGTGGGATCCGAGTTTCTGCCGCATTTGGATGAGGGCGCCATCTGGGCGCGAGCGACTCTCGCTCCGAGTACCGGACCGGCGGAAGGCACGCGCGTCATGAACCAGGCACGACTGATTCTCGCCCGTTTTCCGGAGGTAACTCAAGTGATTTGCCAGATTGGACGGCCCGACGATGGAACGGACACCACTGGCTTTTTTAACACCGAATACTTTGTGGACCTGAAGCCAAAAGATCGCTGGCGTCCGGTATTCAGCCAGAAAAAGGAAGAATTGGTTGGAGCGATGGATCGTGCGCTCGAGGAGATTCCGGGCGCGCTTTGGAATTTCTCGCAGCCGATTGCCGACAACATGGAAGAAGCGGTCAGCGGTGTCAAAGGCCAGCTTGCGATCAAAATTTACGGCGAGGACTTGAAGGTCTTGGAGGCCAAGGGGAACGAGATTGTCGCGGTCATGCGCACGGTTCCCGGCGTTGCGGACCTGGGGCTGTTCCGCGTAATCGGCCAGCCCAATCTGGAGTTTCAGGTCGACCGGGACAGAGCCGCGCGATACGGACTCAACGTGGCGGACGTGCAGGACGCGATCGAGACCGCCGTCGGGGGCAAAGCCGTGAGCCAAGTGCTGCAAGGCGAGCAGAGATACGATCTGGTGGCGCGTTATGAGACGCCGTACCGGAATTCCAAAGAAGCCATCGAGAGAGTTCGGCTGCTGGCGCCTACCGGCGAGCGCGTTTCCCTGGCGCAACTCTGCAAAGTGGACGTTCTCGATGGCGCCTCCGAGATTTACCGGGAAGGAAATTCGCGCTACGTCGCCATCAAATACAGCGTGCCCGTCCGCGATCTCGGCAGCACGGTGGAAGAGGCAATGCGGAAGGTGGATCGCGACGTCAAGCTTCCGACCGGTTACCGCATGGACTGGGCCGGCGAATACGAGAGCCAGAAAAGGTCGCAGAAGCGGCTGATGATTGTGTTGCCGCTCACGATTATGGTGATCTGCATGATCCTCTACACCATGTTCAATTCTCCGAAATGGGTGCTGTTGATTCTCGCTAACGTTGCCATGGCTCCGATCGGCGGGTTGCTGGCATTGTGGATTACGGGAACGCATTTCAGCGTATCTTCCGGGGTCGGATTTCTGGCGTTATTCGGCGTGTCCGTTCAGACGGGCGTGATCATGCTCGAATACATTAACCAGCGGCGCGGGCGCGGCGAAACGATTAGAGAGGCGGCGGTCGAGGGATCGGTCCTGCGACTGCGCCCCATCATGATGACGATGCTGGTGGCTAGCGTGGGGCTGCTGCCGGCGGCGCTGTCGCGCGGGATTGGCTCGGATTCGCAGCGACCGTTCGCGATCGTGATTGTCGGCGGCCTGCTCGCGGCGCTGATGCTCGGCATCTATTTGCTGCCTACGCTCTATGTGTGGGTAGCGCGCGAGGGAGACGTTCTACCCGAGCCCGAGGCGGAATTCGCGGAAGAATAGGGTTTCACAAGCCCCGCGCTCGCGCAATCGCCACGCGAAAACGCCTCGCGCGCTCGGCGAAGACTTCGTAATGCTCGTCCCGGACGCTGGCGGCATCGACCAGCGCGCCGGTGACTCCCACGGCGGAAGCGCCCGCATGCAAATATTCGCCGATATTATCGAGGGTGACGCCACCGCTCGCGATGAATCTAATTTTGGGAAACGGCGCGCGTAGCGATTTGATGTAGCGTGGACCGCCCATGGCGTTGCACGGCACGATGCGAACCGCGTCCGCGCCCGCTTCCCAGGCCGAATAGATTTCCGTGGGCGTCAGGGCACCCGGCATTACGACCGTCGAAAGCTCTTTCGCCACATCGATTACAGGCGGCTTTAAAGCCGGCGACAGCAGGAACTGGGCGCCGGCGGACACGCACTGGCGGGCGGTGTCCACATCGAGCACCGTACCCGCCCCGACCAACATTTCCTCCCCGAACCGTCCGCGGATGCGCCGGATGGCGTCCGCCGCTTCGGGGTTTGTGACCGCGATCTCGACCGCGCAAATGCCGCCGCGATGGAGAACTTCGGCGCAGCGAAACGCGCTTTCGGCATTCAAGGTGCGGACCACCGGAATGATGCCAACTTTGAAAATCGCCGCAAGTATCGCCGCGCGATCCATTCCGCTCTATTGCGCGATGGCGAGCTCGAGCGTGACGGTCGCGTTGACGCTCACCAGACCGGGTTCCACGGGCGTCGTGGCGCCGCTTCCCGCGGCCGACCCGGCAAAAGCCAGCGGCTGAATAGTCCCCGATCCGCCCTCCGACGCCGAAAGAACCGCGCCCACCTTCACTCCCAGGCCGGTCGCGATGGCGGTTGCCTGATTTTTCGCCCGCACGGCGGCAAGTCCAAGCACCTGAGCACGAACCGTATCTTCGTCTTTGAGGGTGAAATTGAGACTCTGCACGCGATTCGCGCCGGCCTGCGTGGCCGCGTCGATCACTTTCCCGATGGAGGATAGATCGTCGGAAGTGACTTCCACAACGTTGGTCGCGGTATAGCCAAGCAGCGTTCCCGTGCCGCCGCCCGGAGGGTAGTTGTAATTCGCGCTCAGCGTGTAATTGATGGTCTTGATGTCCGCGGCAGCGCCAAGCACCGAGCGCAGTTGCGTTATCACGTTGGCGACCTGGGTTGCATTCTGGGTAGAGGCATCCTGGGCAGCGGTCGCTTGCGTAACCACGCCGACGTCGATCCGGACCTGGTCGGGCTTCACGGACATGCTCGCGTTTCCAACGGCGAGAATGTAGGGCGTTCGCGGGACTGTTGTTTGAGCGAAGGCCGTGACGCCAATAATCGATATGCGGAGCGCGATTAAGAACGACGCTGGTTTCATGAGGGTATTATCGCGCCCCGCGTGATACGCTGAAATTTCCTGTTATGAGTAGCAGCATCCAGATCACCCTGCCGGACGGAAGTGTCCAATCGGTTCCCCTTGGCGCCACGGCATTCGACATCGCGAAATCCATTAGCCCCCGGCTCGCCGACGCCGCCATTGCCGCCAAAGTCAACAGCGAGCCTTACGATCTCAACCGAGCGATCGAGACCGACGCCGCCGTTCAGATTTTGACGGCGAAAGATCCGGCGGCCCTCGAAATCTACCGGCATTCGACCGCCCACCTTCTCGCGCTCGCGGTTCAGGAGTTGTTCCCGGGTACGCGGCTCGGCGTCGGACCTCCCATCGAGAACGGCTTCTATTACGATTTCGAGCGGGAAGAGCACTTCACGCCCGAGGACCTCGAAAAAATTGAAGCGAAGATGTGGGAGTTGCAAGCGCGCGATCTGACGTACGAGCGCGTGATGACTCCCAAACCGGAGGGCTTGCGGAAATATCGGGAAATGGGCGAGCACATGAAGTGCGAGCTGATCGAAGAGAAGGCCGACGCCGTTTTTTCGGAGTACACGCTTGGGCCCAACTTCATCGATTTCTGCCGCGGCCCGCACGTGGGGCGGACCTCGAAAATCAAAGCATTCAAGCTGCTCTCGATCGCCGGCGCTTACTGGAAGGGCGACGAGAAGAACCGGCAGATGCAGCGGATTTACGGTACCGCGTTCTTCACGAAGAAAGAACTCGACGAGTATCTGCAAAAGCTTGAAGAAGCCAAGAAGCGCGACCATCGGAAGCTCGGCAAAGAGCTCGACCTGTTCAGCATTCAGGAACTCGCGGGGCCGGGGCTGATCTTTTTTCATCCCAAGGGCGGCACGATTCGCAAGATCATTGAAGACTGGATGCGCGATCAGTACATCGCGCGCGGGTATTCGCTGGTCTACACGCCGCACATCGCGCGCGCGGACCTCTGGAAGACGTCCGGCCACTACAACTTTTACGCCGACAACATGTTCAAGCGGATGGAGCTGGACGATTCGGAATACCAGCTCAAGCCGATGAACTGCCCATTCCACATCCTGATCTATCGCGACAAGATGCACAGCTATCGGGAGCTTCCGGTGCGCTTGGGCGAACTGGGCACGGTGTATCGTTATGAGCGTTCCGGCGTGATGCACGGGCTGCTGCGCGTGCGCGGATTCACGCAGGACGACGCGCACATTTTTTGTACGCCGGAGCAGATTGAAGACGAGGTGGTGAACTGCCTTCAATTCGCCATCGATACGTTGACCACGTTCGGATTCGAAAAGTATGAGGCCGAGCTTTCGACGTGGGATGGCGGCGCGAGCGGCAAGTACGACGGCAGCCCCGAGCAGTGGCAGCTTGCCGAAAACGCGCTGAAGAATGCGACCGAGCGCCTAAATCTGAAAGTGAAAGCGATGCCGGACGAAGCGGCGTTCTACGGTCCGAAGATCGACATCAAGCTGGTGGATGCAATTGGGCGGTTATGGCAGCTTTCGACGGTTCAGTTCGACTTTACGCTGCCGCGGCGATTCGGGCTCGAGTACATCGCGGAGGACGGCAAGGCGCATCAACCGTTGATGGTGCATCGGGCGCTGTACGGTTCGCTGGAACGGTTTTTCGGAATTTTGATTGAGCATTACGCGGGCGCATTCCCGGCGTGGCTCGCTCCGATTCAAGCCGCGATTCTTCCGATTACCGACCGCCAGTTGGACTATGCCCGAAAGTTGAAAGAGCGGCTCACGGGCGAAGGACTGCGCGTCACTGTGGACGACCGCAGCGAGAAGGTGAACCTCAAGATCCGCGACGCGCAGTTGCAGAAGATCCCCTACATGCTGGTGGTGGGCGACCGGGAAGCGCAGAGCGAACAAGTTTCCGTGCGCGAGCGGAAGCGTGGAGACCTGGGCGCGCGAAGCGTCGAGGACTTCCTGGCCGAAATTCAGGAGCGGGTTCGCACGAAATCCGACTGAACCTTGGCCGGCCCAAGAGATTTCGTCGAGATTTTACGAAACATTTTGGGAGGTCGCATCGTCTTCACTTGCATCAGTTGCCAAATGACAACCCCCCTTGTCCAGCAACTGGTGGGGCAGGCGTAAGCCTGCCCCCGTTTTCGGACTTGTTGCGGTGCGAGGCTTCGGAATCGGCGATTGAACAACTGCCGAATCGCCCGGCCGTTTTTTTGTTGTGGCCCGCGGAGGGCGATCCGTACTTGGGTCGAACGAATCTGCTGCGCCGCCGCTTGTTGCGAATGTGGCGGTTGTTGCAAGCCCGGCACCCCGTCGCGCGGATCGAATACTCCTTTACCGGATCGAAGCTCGAGGCCTCGATGCGGCTTTATCAATTAGCCCGATTTCACCTTCCTCAACGGTATAGCGACGTGGCGCGTCTGCGTTTGCCGCCGTTCGTGAAAATCGTCCTCGGCAATGCGTTCCCGCGCAGTCACATCACTTCGCAAATAGGCCGTTCCGAAGCGCGGTACTTCGGGCCGTTCCGCACGCGCCTTTCGGCGGAGCGTTTCGAATCCGCGGTGCTCGATCTGTTTCAGGTGCGAAGGTGCCAGGAGGATTTAACCCCTTCGCCCGAACACCCCGGGTGCATGTACGGAGAAATGGGCATGTGCCTGCGGCCCTGTCAGCAGTTGGTGGGAGTGGAGGAGTACGCGAGCGAGGTGCAACGCCTGACGGAATTTCTGGCTACCGGCGGGCGTTCGCTGCTCGATCCCGCGGCGGCGGCGCGCGACCGGCTCAGCGCGGAAATGCAATTCGAGGAGGCGGCGCGGCAACACCGCCGCGTGGAGAAAATCGGGGAGGTGTTGAAGCTTCGAGACGAGATGGCGCGCGATATCGACCGGCTGCATGGGGTGGCCGTGACGGCTTCGGCGGAACCGGATGCGGTGGAGGTTTCGTTCGTCCGCGCGGGACACTGGCAGGGAGCCACGCGGATTGGGTTTGATCAAGTCTCGCTCGATCGGAAGCTGCATGACGCTGTGGACGATGTGAGCGCGACGGTTTGGAAGCCGAAGGAAAGGCTGGAATATCTGGCGATACTGGCGCGATGGTTTTATTCGAGCTGGCGGGACGGGGAGTTTCTATTGTTCGATAGCTTTGCGAATGTTCCGTACCGGAAGCTGGTTGGCGCGATTTCGCGGGTGGCGAAGGCGACCGCGTAGCGTTCGTTCTGGACGGCTCGGCATGCAATTTCCGACCCGTGACCGTAAGAACGTGCGAACAAATCGCGGCAACGCTAGGTCACATGCGTGTTGGCGCGGAGCGCCTTACCGAGCCGTGACCGTAAGGGAGCGGTTCTTCGAATTTGGGAACGTTGCAAAATAAGGTGGCCGACCCGGGAACCGCGAGCCGAACACGCTCGCGATTCGCGAATTCAAACGAGCGGGTGCGCGAGGATGGCGCGTGGATTTTTGGGACGTGTGAACAAATCGCGGCAACCGCTCCCTTACGGTCACGGCTCGGTATGCCATTTCCGAGCCGTGGGAGCGGTTCTTCGAAATGCCATAAAGAAAGCCGGGGGGTTCCCCTTTTCCGTGCGACTTATTCTTCAGACGATCGATTCTCGCGATGGCCTCGCCTTTTATCCCCATCCCGCTCCCTGAACCCTTGCCACCCGGGGGTGATCTGGAACTGATCGCGGCGATTCTCCGCCGCGATCGGAAGGCCACCGCGGAATTTGTCGCGTTGCATATCGAGGCGCTGTACGGCTATGTGCGCCATCGGCTCTTTCCTCGGGGGGACCTTATCGAGGATCTGGTTCAGGAGGTCTTCCTGGCCGCCTGGCAGCAGTTGCCCCTCTTCCGCGGCGAGTCCACGTTAAGAAATTGGTTGTTGGGGATTGCCCGGCACAAGGTAGAGGATCACTATCGGGCCCAGTTGCGCCACTCCGATGCATGGCCCGAGGATGGGGATGAGGTTCCGCCGGAGCTGCAATTCGATCCTTGCTGGGATGACGATCTCGATCGCGAAGCCCTCCAGCGGCGGGCCCGCCTCGCGCTTGCCGGCTTGCCCGAGGATTACCGGTTCATCCTGCTCTGGCGCTACTGGGACAAGCGCAGCACGAAGGAGATGGCTTCGCTCACGGGCAGAACGGAAAAGGGCGTGGAACGGCTTTTGGCCCATGCGCGGGAACAGTTCAAAAGGAGATGGGAAGATGAATAACTACGGGTTCGAGGACTGGTTCGAGGGCTTGGCGGAATCGACCGCCCCGGGCCCCAGCCGTGTCTCTTCCCGATTGAAATCTCGCATCTACTCGGCTCTCATGAGCGCCGAAGCCGCGCAAGGTCCCCTGGCCAGTCTCACCGCGTGCGAAGAGCACGGCCGTCCACTCTGCCTTTGGGAGCGTCTCGTTCAAATTAGTCCAGTTCCGGAAACAATCAAATCGCTGAATCACTGCTACTTTTGCCACGCCCGATTATTGGCGGAGCATGTGGAGGGGGCCCCGCTGCCCTGGCGTGGGTGCCCTTACGCGGCTTTCCAAAAATAATACCGGGGGATTCGCCGGCGAGGCGCGACAAAAAACAGTGAGCTAAATCAGGCGCGCTTGGAGACATGAGCGTTGGATATGGCCAATTGGTTGTGGCCCGGCTGGTATGAGTACTGCGGCTGGGCCCATGCTTTCTCACCGACAACCTCCTCGCAAGGGGAGCAACCGCAGCAAATAGGAGAAAAATGAAAGCTCGTTTTCGTGTGCAAGAGTTTAACGTCTACACTGGCCCGATCCGTATAACAGTCGTCGCGCTCTCGATTTTGGCGACGATCCCGCTAACGGCTCAACCCGGTCCCGGCCCGATGGGTCCAGGCCCTGGGTGCAACTTGTTTCCAGCGCCGGCCTCGGTTGGAGCTACGGTCGATCTATCGTACTTTGGACCTCCGCCATCGACGACAAATTCAAGTTTTGTGGGCCCTGTTCAGCTTTTGAAATCCGGCCAGGTGGACGACGTGAAAGGCACGGTTACGCTCCCCCTGTACAAGGGTTTTCTGAAGGCCGGCGTGTCGGGCCCTAAACGAAAAAACATCTGGTATATTCTCACCGACGTCAACGACGCGAATGTCGCTTCATTCCTGGGCATCAACTATTCCGCCAAGTTGGGCTTCGGCGGCAGCAGCGCGCGCACCGCGAACTTCGACGACCAGGGCAATCTGATTTTCGATCAAGGCACGGTCGACTTTTCGCCGGCGCGCGCTATCGCGCCTGGAGCGACGACGCCCTTCCCGCCCGCGGTTGCGAAGCCCGGCTCCGTGGGAGACGGCGCCTATAACCCGCTAGTTCGCGTGTTGAATGCCGGCGGGATGATCTACAACGCGAGCATGATCGCCTTCGACGTCGACGAGGGCCAGATTAATTTCCCGACCGGTGGCGTGGACTACAGCAAAGTTCACGACCAGGTGATTGCCATCGATCCATTCAAAGCGACCGTCACTTTGAACGTAGTCAACGGGTTCAGCTTCGGCCGTCCGATCTGGTATTTGACGCTGGAGGCCAGCATGTCGGTACCCGCGGCGATTGAATCGGTCACCTTTGCGCCGGGGTTACAGAGGGAGGTTCTGGGCAAAGACGACAGCTTTTCCAGTCCCGTCGAGCGGCTCTTTCTCGCGATCAACGGACCGGATGGAGGCTGCGACAATCCCCAACGGCAGGGCTTGAACGCGGCTCTCTCGGACGGTTTCCGTCCGAATAACGTGCTCGGCGGAATCCCGACCATCGCGCCCGACTACAGCCCCCTGTGGGACGCACAGCCTTACGAATGGACGCCGGACGCCGTTTCCAAGGGCTATCGAGGCCAACTGAGGGAGGAGTTTCAGATCCTCACGCTCGTTCAAGATGGGATTTTGACGGGTCCGGACGGCGCGAAATTCGGCACCGGCGACTTCATCGTAAACTGTCCTCCCGTGCAGCGGCTAAATTAGGGTTCGAAAGCGGAGGATCGGGGCTCCATTGAGGAGCGCGATCCTTCGCGAGTTACGTGGGCGCTTAGGATCTCCTCGTCGGAGCAATTGTTCCTTCGCACCGTGTTCTTATTGAGCGAAACGCCCGGCGCCGCTCCAATGCAGCGCGAACTCATCTTGTACCCCGAGATTCGGTTATCTTCGATGACGTTATCGCGCGCGATGTCGGCGCGCTCGGCTCCCTTGCCGAGATAGATGCCGCTCTTTAGCAACTCCGGCTCAGTCCTGTCGAAATAGCACGTTTCGCAATGCGCCAGGTTTAGGCGCGATAGCAGGTTGTGCGCAATCGTGTTTCCCGTCCCGATCACGAAAATCCCGCCGAACAGCGAGCCATCGACTACGTTGTCCTCAATATGGATATTCCGCGACCGCATATCGGGGTTCGTGTTGTTCATGACGATCGCGTAGCTCCCAAATTTGTAGGCTTCCGGAGACTGGGTGTTGCGGCACGTGTTACCGCGGATTTCGCCATCGTGAAACCCGTCCAGGTCAATACACTTGCCGTTCACTTCCTCAAACCGGTTGTGCAGATATTGGCACTGCTCCGTATTCCCCGACGTATCGATACCCACCGGAATTGCGTGATGCTCGACATCCACGATCTCTATGGGATAACCAATTTGCTCGCCCTCGTTTTCTTCCACGCGTACGTGCGTGGCATGGCCGATCTGAATGGCATCCCGCCCGACGTTCAGGAAACGGTTGCCGGCGATTCGGCCTTGCGAATTGCGCGGCGATGTGTAAAGCGAATGCGTCCAGATACCGTTGCCGCGTATGTTTTTCAGATTGCAATTCAAGACTTCGAAATTGGTTGTGCCTTCTTCAAGCAGGATTCCGCCGGTCGCGTTGTTTCGCTTGGCGAGACTTTGCGATCCACTGTCTTCGATTCCGGCTCCCTCGATTTGAACTTTGCTGGAATGGCTCACCAGCACGGCGAATCCCGCGACGTTACGGAACTGCACCTTCGAAACACCTATGCCCTGGACATTTTCAACCAACAGCCCGTTGTTGGCGGTGAAGCGAGAGAACGGAACGTCGGAGGGAGGCAATCCCGCGGGCCGGGCAAGCTTTTCACGATTGCCATCAATGACGAAGTTAGTGAAGCGAAGATTTTTGCCGGCGCGAGCGATGAAGATGGCCCGGCCGGAGAAGCGATCGGATGCGCGTAACGTGGTTCCGGAGCCGGCGCCGCGGATTTCGAGGTCGTGCGCATCGGAGGGCAGCTCGATCTCCGAGGAAATCTCGACAATGCCGGGCGGGAGCTGCACGACGCCGGTACCGGCGCGCACCGTCTGCCGGATCTGTTGCTCGGGACTCGCAACTAGGAGCACCAGCGCCAGCGGAAACATCAGCTAGGCAACCTCGATCGGAACGGGAGCGAACTCGCGCGAGCCGAGGCGCATTTCGAGACGATGCAGGCCGGGTCCGGTCGATTCAGGCAGAAAGAAATTGACTTCGAAGCGTTGATTTAGCGGGTCGGTGCAGAAAATCTCGGGCTGGCGAACCGGCTGCCCGTCGATGCGCGCTTCGAACGATTCGGGCGTCTTCACTTCTTCGAGCGTTACCTTCACCGTGCCGCGTTCGATGCGCGTGCCCGAGAGCAAGTTCACGCCGTCGCTCACGGCAAAAATGCGCGGTACGGAAGGGCCCGCAGGAATCACGCGCATCCACGCCGCCGGGCAGAGCGGCCGGCCGTTCCATAAGATCTCGACGGGAACCAGACCGGTGCGAACGCCGCGCGGCAGCAGCACATTGAACTGCGAGAGACCATCGGCGGGCGGCCCAACGTAGACGCCCGTGGCCTTGGCTCCGTCTATGCGCGCTTCGAGCGAGAGCAGGTCGCAAGTGTCCGGAAGGTTCTCGATCCAGAACGAAGCGCACGCGAGCCGGCCTTCGGCTGGCACGGCGTGCTCACCGGTATGCGCGTTCGAGATAGCTCGAATTGTGGCGCGGGCGCTCTTGCGCCACGTCGTCCACATGTATTGGGTGTCCATGCCATCGAGCGCGAGCACCAGAAACCCGTGCGCGCCCGCAAATTCGGCGACTTCTTCCGCCCCGATGCGAACGCCCGACCACGTTGTGTACCCCGGAACCGTCTTCGGCAATCCGTTGAGTTGGGCGCGCAGGATGCCACCCGCTTTCAGTACACGGGCCGCCTCGGTAAGGTAGTGAAAAACAACCTCGCGGCTAGGAATGTGCTGGAAAACCGCGTACGAATAGACGAAATCGAAGTGATTATCGGGGAACGCGGCCAAGCTCGAATCCGGCGCGTGATGGGGAAATGCATTGGGAACGCCGCGCAGCTTTTCACGGGCGCGGCGAATCATCTCGTCCGAAACATCGACGCCATGAACCTCGTCGAAGTGGCGGCTCATCGGACGCATCAGGCGGCCGGGACCGCAGCCAATCTCCAACGCGCGCTCCGTCGACGATAACCGTTTCAACTCCGCTTCAAGCGCGCGTACCACGTCCGCCGCTGTCGCGAAGAATTCTTCGTCGTCCTGATCGCGGCGGCCGAACGCGACGTAGTAATTCGCGTCCTCGCGCGCGCGCTCGTTCCACTCCGAACGCATTTGCTCGTGAACATCGGAATCTGCCATTCAACGCTATTCTAGCTTCGCGGGTTGTTGCTGAGTCATGCAGTGGAGCGCGCCCAGGCCCCAGATCAGTTCCGTGCAGTTGATGCCGGTCACTTGGCGCGTTGGAAGCAACTCCGCCAGCGTGTTGAGCGCGACCCGGTCTTGCGGGTCGTTGAAAGTGGGCACGAGCACAAGCTCGTTCGCGATGTAGAAATTCGCGTAGCTGGCGGGAAGGCGCCGGCCACGGAAGTAGAGCGGAGCGGGCATGGGGAGCGGAACAACTCGCAGCGGATATTGCTTCAGGCGCTCGAAATTTTCTCGCAGTGGTTCATAGTTAGTTTCGCCAGGGTCGCTTTCGAGCGCCAGAACCACCGTATCGGCATCGACAAACCGCGCGACGTCGTCGATGTGTCCGTGCGTATCGTCTCCGGCGATTCCGCGATTAAGCCAAAGCACGCGATCCGCTCCCAGGTAATCCGATAGGGTCTTTTCGATCTCGTCGCGCCTCAACCGCGGATTGCGCGCCTGCACGGGACTGAGCAAACACTCTTCGGTGGTCAGCAGCAAGCCGGCGCCATTTACGTCGATGCTGCCGCCTTCGAGCACCATGTCCGGCGACCACGCTCGCAATTGCAATAACTCCGCCAATCGCGAGGGGATCTCGTCGTCTTGACGATAATTGTCGTATTTGGCCCAGCCATTAAAACGCCAATTCGCGATGGCGACATCGCCCGCCGCATTCTTAACGAATAGCGGCGCATAGTCGCGGGTCCACGCGCGATCCGTTGGATAGCAGTGAAACGCGACCGCGGACATTTGGGCCCCGGCGCGGCGGAGAACACGTCTGGCTCGATTTTCCAACTCGGAATTTTGAACCAGGATATTTACGCGTTCCACTTGCGAAAGCTTGCGCACGATTTCGGCGTAAACCCAAGGAATCGGCGTGAAGCGCCCCGGCCAGTCCTCGCGCTCGTGCGGCCAGGCAATCCAGGTGGCCTCATGCGGCTCCCACTCGGCGGGCATGCGAAACCCAAGCGCGCGCGGCGTGAGCATCAGACAAGCATGCGATTGAGAATCGGCGCGTACGCGTCAATGCGGCGGTCGCGCAGAAACGGCCAGTTGCGGCGCGTTTCCTCGATCAGGCGCGGATCGCATTCCACGACAAGAATCTCTTCGCGATCGTGCGGCGCTTCGGCCAACACTCGCCCGAACGGGTCGGCCACAAACGACGCGCCCCAGAATTCGATCCCGCGATCCGGCGGGCCTTCGAATCCGACGCGGTTAGCCGCGGCGACATAGATTCCGTTCGCGATGGCATGCGAGCGCTGGATGGTGCGCCAGGCATCGTGCTGCGCTTCGCCGAATTCCGCTTTCTCCGCGGGATGCCAGCCAATGGCGGTTGGATAAAACAAGATATTCGCTCCGCTCAAAGCCGCGAGACGGGCCGCTTCGGGGTACCACTGATCCCAGCAAACCAGCGTGGCAATGCGGCCGAAACGTGTATCGAAGCCGCAGAAACCGAGATCGCCCGGCGTGAAATAGTATTTTTCGAAATACAGCGGATCGTCGGGGATGTGCATTTTGCGATAGAGGCCGAGCAGCGAACCATCGGCATCGAGAATCGCGGCCGTATTGTGATAGACACCCGCGGC
>JBPCKZ010000051.1:0-57399 GCA_051003795.1 Bryobacteraceae bacterium
GTCCCCTCGCGAAAACGATCGCACCCCTGCGGCGTGGATGATGAATGCCCGCTCCGCTCCCGTTCCGGTTCCCGGAACGGGTCATTTCAAGAGAGCGCTAACGGGTCACTTCTCATGAGCAGCGAAGCGAACAGGACCAAAATACGATTCGCCGCCGGTCAATCCGCAACTTGGATTTTATGCTACTTTCGGCATAGAATCGATCAGTGCCGGACGGACCGAGGAAGCTGATGTGGCTTGTCGATTCTTCTTGCCGTGTTGAAGAGCTTTCCGCCTCCGGTTCGACAAAAGCGCGGGTTCGCGGTCTATCAAGCGAAGATGTTGCATGGTTTTGCCGGGACGGTTTGGCAGGTTAGGGCAGACGATCGAGGCGGGACATACCGTGTGGTGTACGTAGCTCAATTCCGGGGGGCCGTTTACGTACTTCACGCTTTCCAGAAGAAGGCGAAGTCGGGAATTGCCACACTGCGGCGAGAACTGGATTTGATTCGCCAGCGGCTCGGGCTTGCTCTTATACTGGCCGTGAAGAAGGAAGACTAAGATGCCGAATCGACAATATACGCCGAGTACCGGGAACGTTTTCGCGGACCTGAACCTTCCGCATGCCGACGATCTGTTGGCGAAAGCCGACCGGCGGCTAAAATCGTCGCCGAAATTCAACGACGGCGGATGACACAGGCGCAGACGGCGGCCCTGCTTGGTATCGATCGGCCCAAGATCTCCGCGCTCAAGCAGGGTAAGCTCTCTGGCTTCTCAATCGAGCGGCTGATGCGATTTCTTCTCATGCTTGAGCGCGACATCGAAATCGCGGTCAAGCGAAAAACGAAGGCGCGATCGATTGCCGGGCTGCGCGTGGCGTAGGGATCTGCCTTTGCTCTTCAAAAACCTTCAAAAGTTTTTTGTCGAGTACGGCAAAGCTTAACGGCGAACCGATACTCTCACCCGAAGAGGTCCGCCACCTTTCCGCAAGCTGATGATCCGTTTCTGGCGGAACAGATCATCGCGGAAACCCATCGATGGCGTAGTACATGGGCGAGTCTAATAAAATATTCCTGTTAAGATCAGCGCGTCCGCCTCAGGGGCTCCGAAGAAAGTTGGGGCCTGTCTGGAAGTGCCGTCACGGCTGCTCAAAGAAAGAGTAATACTCCGATCTGTCCCGAGGACGGCTAGATCCTGGAACCCGTCGCCGTTGAAATCACCGACCAAAAACTTCGATCCCGGAAGGCTAAAGGCGAACGATGTTATCCGATTTCACGTTCTTGAGGGCGTTGCGGGTATCGACAATCAGCCTCGCCCGCTTGACCAGCTCGCTATAATCGAACGCCGAGTGGTCCGTCACGATCACTACGCAATCCGCATCGGCAATGTCGTTTCCATCCCGCGACAAGAGGTCCAGATCGTCCAACTTAAGCTGCGGAACATGCGGATCGGAATAAGACAGCACCGCCCCCAAACGCCGCAGCAGCAGCATGATGTCGAGCGCGGGAGATTCGCGAACGTCGTCGATATCCCGCTTGTAAGATACGCCGCAGACGTGCACGCGGGAGCCGTTCACCGGTTTCGAATGCCCGTTCAAGGCCTCCTGTATTTTCGAAACGACGAAGTGCGGCATTTGTCCGTTGATCTGGCCGGCCAATTCGATGAAACGCGCTTCCACGCCGGCTTGTTTCGATTTCCAGGAAAGGTAGAACGGATCGATCGGAATGCAGTGTCCGCCCAGGCCGGGTCCGGGATAAAACGGCATGAATCCGAAAGGTTTGGTCGCGGCGGCGTCGATCACTTCCCACACGTTGATGTTCATGCCGTGGCACATCATGGCGATTTCGTTAACAAGTCCGATATTGATCATGCGGAACGTGTTTTCGAGCAGCTTCACCATCTCCGCAACCTGCGTGGAGCTGACGGGGACGACGTTTTGAAGTGCTTGGGCGTAAAAAATCCGCCCCATTTCGGTGCAGGCCGGGGTTGTGCCGCCAACCACTTTCGGGATATTGATCGTCTGGAATTTCGGATTGCCCGGATCGACGCGCTCGGGTGAAAAGCACAGGAAAAAATCCTGGCCAACCTTAAGTCCGGTGCTCTCGAGCATCGGAAGGATGAGTTCATCCGTGGTGCCGGGATAGGTTGTGGATTCGAGGATCACGAGCATGCCTTCGTGAAAGTGCTTCACGATCTCTTCGCAAGCGGCCACGATATAGCTCATGTCGGGGTCTTTGGTCTTCCGAAGCGGCGTGGGGACACAGATATTAACCGTATCCAAATCGCGGACCACGGAAAAGTCGTTCGTGGCGCGAAGCTTTCCCGAGGAGACCAGCGGAGCCAGTTCGGCGCTGTGGATATCGCCGATATAAGAATCGCCCGCGTTGACGCGATCGATCTTGGCCGAGCTGAGATCGATGCCCGTGACGGAGAATCCCGCTTTGGCGTATTCGACGGCCAGCGGAAGCCCGACATAGCCGAGTCCGATGATGCCGGCGCGGGCGCGGCGGGATTCGATCTTTTCTTTAAGGACACTTTCGGTTGTCTTTTGGCGCATGGCCGGAGTAGGCATAGTTTGGGTAGACAAGGTTGATCCAGGAGGAAGAACTATTTTCGCACGGATACGGGATTGAAAACCGGATTGAAAACCGGATTGAAAACCACGATGCGAGCGTGGGCCCTTTTCAAATTCGCTGCGCGCCGCATCCCTAACGGCTCACTTCCACCTGTATCTTCGTGAACGCTCCCGGACGGTCGCTCCATTCGCGCAAAGCCGAACCGGCCTCTTCCATCGACACTGTCTTTGAGACCACGCGATCCACGGGAAACCGCTTCTGTTGAAGCATCGCGATCACGCTGGGGAATTCATCCAGGGCGTTGCGCGATCCTAGTATGTCGAGCTCTTTCAGAAGGAACAGCCGCGTCTCATAACTCACCGGCTCTTTCGCATAGCCGATGTAAACCACGCGCCCGGTGTAAGCAACTTCGTCGACCGCCAGACGGAAAGTATCCGGCGTGCCGATAGCTTCGATCATGACATCCGGCCCAAGCCCCTGCGTCGCGGACTGCAACTCGTCGTGCACGGACTGGCGGCTGGAGTTGATGAGGATGGCGGCTCCGGCTTGGCGCGCGATCTCCAGTTTTGCGTCGTCGAGATCCACCGCGATTACGCGGGCGCCCTGGAAAGCCGCGGCCGAAATCGCTCCGAGGCCGACTCCGCCGCAGCCGAGCACGGCCACCGTGTCCCCGGCCGTTACGCGTCCTCGCGCGGCCGCGTGAAATCCCACGGACAGCGGCTCCACCAACGCCAGTTCACGCAACGATAGCCCTTCGGCAACGTACAATTTGCGCCAGGGCAGCACGAAGTATTCGGCCATCGCGCCCTCGCGCTGCACGCCGAGGGTCTGATTCGATTTGCAGGCGTTCGGGCGTCCGCGCCGGCACGACGCGCATTCTCCGCAAGCCGTATACGGCGAGCATGTCACGTTCATGCCGGCGCGAAATTCGGCGGGAACGCCGAAGCCCACGCCCGCGATTGTGGCCGCGACTTCGTGGCCTGGAACGCGCGGATAGCTCACCAGCGGATTCTTGCCGCGATACGTCCCGAGGTCCGTTCCGCACATTCCGATCAGCCGGGTTCGCAGCAGCACCTCATCCGCTAACGGAGCGGGAACGGGGAAGTCGCCGATCGCCGTCTGGCCAGGCTCTGTGATAATGAAAGCTTTCATTCACCGGTATTCTGCCACATCCGGCGCGGTCAGCCGGCCAGCTTATGTTCGCCGGGTTTAATCATTATCTATATGTGTCCTCGCGGCGCAAACGGCAATGTTTGAGGAACACGACACGGCCTTCAATGTCGTAGATGAGCCGGAACCGGAGAAATCGAATGCGGTACTGGCCCTCGCCGGGTTTAACGCCAGTATTTTCTTGATCGGATGCACGC
The DNA here is from genome assembly GCA_051003795.1 of Bryobacteraceae bacterium. Taxonomy (GTDB): domain Bacteria; phylum Acidobacteriota; class Terriglobia; order Bryobacterales; family Bryobacteraceae; genus JALYXS01. The sequence continues at coordinate 3,923 of JBPCKZ010000051.1, forward strand.
GGCTACTATTGTACGGATCTTCAGCCAATATCTCGATTGCGCGCGCATAAAGCCGGGCGACGTCAGGGTGGGATTTGGGAGCTTTCGATAGTCGCGCTCAAACCGCGTGGTTACGCGAACAGAAAATGTAGCAGGCGTCACTCCTTTTAACGCTTAGCTGATCGTTTCCGAGTGGAAGCTTCCCTTTTAAATCCGGTGAGCAGGTCCGTGGCTGGGCGTGTTCTGCCTGCCTTGATGTCCGCATTACTCTCCACGATGGCGTGCTGGACCTTCGGATCTTGGAGTTCAAGGTAATCTTCCATCTCTTCGGCGTTCATAATGCCGGCAACGGGTATGCCGTCCTTTTCCAGGATGAAATACTCACCGGAGAGGTGGAGGCGTTTTAACAGGGCACCGAGATTGGCGCGGGCTTTTGTAATGGGTAATCGATGAACCATGGAATGTCCTTAAAAAAAATGCGGTCTGATCGAGATTGATTACCTGTAGCAATGCCGTACCGGAATTTGCGCCCTCCACGCCCAATCTGGTAAAGCTATAAGCACTACGAAAGGTATCCTTTGCCACCGAAGTTGCCCACCAAGCGCAAATCTTCGAAGCCGCCAGCCGTTCCGCCCCCTCCATTCCCCGTCGCGGGCGTCGGAGCCTCGGCCGGGGGTCTCGAAGCCTTCACCCGCCTCCTCCAGCACCTCCCCGCCGATACCGGCATCGGCTTCGTCGTAATCCAGCATCTCGATCCCGCGCACCCCAGCATCCTCACCGAGCTGCTCACGCGCGAGACCGCCATGCCGGTCGAGGAAGCGCACGACGGGGTGGTCGTGGGACCCAACCGCGTTTATGTGATGCCTCCCAACACCAGCATGGAATGGAAGGACGGCAAGCTGCGCCTGGTCCCCAGGGACGAAGCCAAGGGGCAGTTTCTTCCCATCGATTGTTTCTTCCGTTCGATCGCCGAGGAGTGCGGCAGCCGGGCGATTGGCGTCGTCCTCTCGGGCACCGCGTCGGACGGCGCTCTCGGAATTGCGGCCATCAAAGCCGCGGGCGGAATTACGTTCGCGCAGGATGAGAAATCGGCGAAATTCGCCGGCATGCCTCGTAGCGCGGTTGCCTCCGGATCGGTGGATTACACTTTACCGCCGGCGGCCATCGCGGCCGAGCTGGGCAGGATAGGGTCTCATCCCTATGTCGAATCCGCGGAGCCGCCTCCGGTCGGCGAAGACGACATGGATCGCATTCTCGTTCTGCTACGCAAGGCCACGGGCGTCGATTTCGCCGCGTATAAGCAGAACACCATCCGGCGGCGCGTGCTCCGCCGCATGCTCCTCATGAACGCCGGTACGATCGCCGATTATCTTCGGAATCTGGCCGACGATCCTCGGGAGGTCCAAGCTCTTTTCGACGATATTCTCATAAACGTCACCGAATTCTTCCGCGATCCGGAATCGTTCACGGCCCTCAAGACGCTGGTATGGCCTGGAATTCTAAACGAGCGCCCCGGCAACGCTCCCATCCGGATTTGGGTTCCGGGATGCTCCACCGGCGAGGAAGTCTATTCGATCGCGATGTGCCTGCTGGAATTTCTGGATGAGCGCAAGGTTGAGATTCCCGCGCAGATTTTCGCGACGGATGTAAGTGAAGCCGTAATCGGCAAAGCGCGCATGGGGAGTTACCCTGAAAACATTTCCGCCGATGTGACGCCGGGGCGCCTGCGCCGTTTCTTCATCAAGGTGGACCGCGGATACGAGATCTCGAAGCGCATTCGCGAACTCTGCGTTTTCGCGCGGCACAATCTGATAAAAGATCCGCCGTTCTCGAAACTGGACCTGATCAGCTGCCGCAATGTCCTGATCTATCTGGGCTCCCCATTGCAGAAAAGGATCGTTCCCATTTTGCATTACGCGCTGAAGCCGGGCGGCTTCCTGATGCTGGGAGTGTCGGAAACGGTGGGAACGTTTTCCGATCTTTTCCGGTTGGTCGACCCGAAGAACAAGGTCTATACCAAAAAGCTTTCCCCCGTCCGCGCAAGCTTCGTGTTCCAGCCGTCGTCGTCCGAAACGCGAAGCGGCCACAAGGACGTCGAAGGGGCCGTTGCGAGCGCCTGGAGTTCGACCGACTTGCAAAGGGAGGCCGACCGGCTGGTGATCGCGAACTTCGCTCCGCCCGGAGTCCTGATCGACGATCAGATGAATATCCTCCAATTCCGGGGTCAGACCAGCCCCTGGCTCGAGCCTGCGCCCGGCGCCGCCAGTCTCAATCTCGTGAAAATGGCCCGCGAAGGAATGCTGGTCGATCTTCGCGCCGCCATCCAGCAAGCGCGCTCTTCGAGCGAGGCGGTGCGGAAAGAGGGAGTGCGCGTCATTCGCGATCGCGAATCGCACACCGCCGGCATCGAGGTGGTCCCGGTCAAGAACGCGAGATCCGGCCAGAGTTTCTTCCTGGTTCTGTTCCGCGCGTCCGAGCCGGAGCCGAAAGAGCCTTTGCCGAACGGCCCGGCCGATCGCGCCAACCGCGAGCCGGAAGATCTCCTGAAGCTGCGCCAGGATCTGACCGCCACCAAGGACTATCTCGAAGCCATTATCGAAGAGCAGGAAGCGTCGAACGAGGAACTGCGCACGGCCAACGAGGAAATCCAATCGAGCAACGAGGAGCTGCAGAGCACCAACGAGGAGCTCGAGACCGCCAAGGAAGAGCTGCAATCGACCAATGAGGAGCTGCACACCGTCAACGACGAGCTCGAGCACCGCAATGCGGAACTGGCCCGCTTGAACGACGACCTTGGAAATTTGCTGAGCAGCGTGAACCTGCCCGTCGTCATGTTGGATAACGACCGAAAGATTCGGAGTTTCACGCCCCCGGCCGGGAAAGTTCTGAACCTGATTCCATCCGATATCGGGCGGCCCATGCGCGACATCAAGCCCAACATCGACGTCCCCCGCCTGGACGCGCTTCTGCTCGAAGTGATCGAAACGCTGCACGCCGGCGCGTCCGAGGTTCAGGATGCAAACGGCAAGTGGTACGAGATGCGGATCAGGCCTTACAAGACGGCCGACAACCGCATCGACGGCGTGGTTCTGGTGCTGGTGGAGATTGACGAGTTGAAACATACTCTCGACGATGTTCGGACTTCGCGCGATTTCGCTCGCGCCATTGTCGAGACCGTCCGGGAGCCGCTGGTTGTCCTGGATGCGCGGTTGGTTGTCAAATCGGCGAATCCATCCTTTTACCAGACGTTTCACGTCGTGCCTAGGGATGTTGAGAACCTCCCGCTGTATGAGATCGGCAAGGGGCAGTGGAATATCCCCAAGCTGCGATCCCTGCTCGAAGAGATCCTGCCGCGCAATTCGCGCTTCGACGATTTCGAACTGGAGCATGAATTTCCGGGGCTCGGGCCGAAGACTTTGCTTTTAAATGCCCGCAGGCTTCCGCGAAATGGCGCGCCGGGCTCCCCGCAAAGCGATCTGATCCTTCTGGCGATGGAAGACATTACCGAACGCAAGCGGGAAGACGACCTGCTGATGCAGGCGCACGAGGCGGAATTGCGCGAGGCGCTAATGGCGCATGACGATCCCGCCGCGGCGCGCGACGGCTCGCTTCCGCCAAGGGCCCCGGACCCCGCGCTTGCGCGCACGCGTGAAGAGCTGCAGGCCCTTACGGCGAAATTGATGTCCGTCCAGGAGGACGAACGGCGGCGTCTCTCCCGCGAGCTCCACGATCATCTGAACCAGCGCCTTGCGATGCTCGAAGTGGAGGTGCAAAGCGTGGAGCGCGGGCTGCCCGCCGCCGATAGCTCCTTGCGCGACCGGCTTCGCTCCGTCTGCGGCCAAGTGGCCGAACTTTCGGACGACGTTCGCCGCGTGGCGTACCAACTCCACCCTTCCTCGCTCGATCATCTGGGTCTCGCCGTCGCCTTGCGGTCGTACTGCGCGGATTTCTCTCGCCGCGAAATCATGCAAGTGCGGTTCGCGCATCGCAATTTGCCGGATTCGCTCCCTCCGGAAATCGCGTCGTGCCTCTACCGGGTCGCCGAAGAAGCTTTGCGCAATATCGCCAAGCACGCCCGCACTAAACTCGCGATCGTCTCCATCTCGCGCCGCGATCACCGCATCCAGCTAACCATTCGCGATCCCGGCGTGGGATTCAATCCCGATTCGCTGAAGGGCCGCGCTGGCCTGGGGATCATCAGCATGGAGGAACGCGTTCGCCTGGCCGGCGGCAAGATATCCGTGCGTTCGCGACCCGGCGACGGCACGCGCGTGGAGGTTGTTATCCCATTGCCCCCCGCGGGAAATCCGAAGGAGATTTAATATGGCAAAAGCTCGAGTATTAATGGGAGACGACCACACCCTGGTGCTTGCCGGCTTCCGCAAGTTACTTGAGCCGGAGTTCGATTTGGTGGGGATAGCGGAGGACGGGCGCAAGCTCGTCGAGCTGGCTCAGAAGCTCCGGCCCGACGTGATTCTTGCGGATATTTCGATGCCGCTGCTCAATGGCTTCGATGCCGCCCGGCAGATCCGCAAGCTTGCGCCGGAATCGAAGATTATTTTCGTGACGATGCACGCCGACCCGGATTATATTACCGAAGCGCTCCGGCTGGGCGCCATGGGATATTTGCTGAAGCGCTCGGCGGCCTCGGAGCTGGCGTTCGCGATTCATGAGGTGTTCGCCGGGCGCACATACGTAACACCCTTGATCGCGAGGGAACATACCGTCGAGGGAATGCTTAGCCCGGCTGCGGCCGAACTCACATCGCGACAGCGGGAAGTGCTGCAATTGGTGGCGGAAGGGCATGCCAACAAGGAAATCGCGCGGATTCTACGGTTATCCATGAAAACCGTGGAATTCCATAAAAGTAATCTTGCGCGAAAGTTGAATACCCACGGCACCGCCGATTTAACAAAATACGCCATCCAACATCGGATTGTTTCGATTTGACTGCGCAAAAATAGTTGAGAATATAGGGTATTTGCCAGTATTCTTTTTAGCCTCCCTGCTGTTATTATCGGGGCTTCCCACATAGCCGCGAATATCGTGATGGACGACCAAAAAACAACGATCCTGGTGGTGGACGATGAAGAAATGCTTCGCGAATTCATCTCCAAAGCATTGGTGCGTAAAGGTTATGCGGTCCTGACTGCCAGCGATGGGCCTGAGGCCCTTGGCATTTGCGAACGGCGGCATACCGAGATCGATCTCTTGTTGACGGACCTGACGATGCCCCGGATGAGCGGGGATGAACTAGCGGCGAAGACTTCGGAAAATTGGCCGGACATTCGAATGCTGATGATTTCGGGTTATTCGAACCACACCTACCTCGAAGAAAAACGGCCCCGCTGGCGAAACAATTTCTTGATGAAACCATTCACCATGGATGAGCTAGCGGGTAAGGTGCAACAGGTTTTGGAAGCTTAGAATCCAGGCGAACCCGCGCGAGCGCGTTGACCGCCGCGGGATAACCAGGCTCTTGCTTTAAGATTTCCTGCAAGATTTTCTCCGCCCGATCCAGCGTGCCGGCATGCAGGTCGACCATAGCGAGATGCGTGGCGATCCAGGCGCGCTCTTCCGTATCGGTGGCGCTGGTAAGCCGCAGGGCCGAGTTCCACCATTCCCGCGCTCCTTCGAGATCGCCATAAATCTCGCGCAATTCCGCGCCGCGTTGCAATGCGGGCGCGTTGACGCGGTGCATGTCGAGCATAGTTTGGGTAGCCGCTTCGGCTTCGGCGTAATTTCCCAGTGCGATTTGGGCATCGGCGATGTAGCCGTAAACGGGATTGTCGTCGGGAACCTGTTTATTGAGCGCTTGCGCTTCCTCGAGCGCATCCGCATACCGGCGCTCCTGCAGGCGGATGGCGACGCGCGCCTTGCGCCCGTCGAAATTGGCGGGCGCGAGGCGGAGGGATTCCTGAACGGCGTCTTCGGCTTGCTTGAGATATGCGGGATCGCCCGTCTCGCGGAAGCGCTTGGCGAGAGCGATCGCGAGATCGTTATAACCCTTCGGCTTGCTCTTGTCTTTCTGGATAATTTCGCCAGCGGATGCGATCCGCTGCTCGACGTAGGGAGACGCGTGGAGAGAGAATGTGAGCAGGAAAAGGAGCGGTTTCATGGGATAACATTACGAAAATTCCACGGAGCGGGCCAACTTCACCGCCGGATTTTGCATCAACTGCCGCAGCACATCCTCCGGCACCGGCGCGTCCGTCGAAACCACGGCGATCGCCTCGAGCGGATGGCCGGCCCCCTCCTGCCGGCCCAGGGAAAAATTCGCGATATTGATGTGGTTCTGTCCCAACACCGAGCCCACATGCCCAATCACCCCGGGAACGTCGTTGTTTTTCATCACCAGCAGATGACCGGCAAGCGGCGCCTCGCAATGAATCTCATCGATAGCCAGCAGCCGCGGCTTCATCTCACCCCTCACGCCAGGGACCACCGCGCCTTCGACCGCCGTCGTTCCCGAATCCGTCTCGAGCTCCAGGCGAATCGAATCGGAATGCCCCGCCCGCTTCTCCTGAATCTCGGCCACGTTCCAGCCGCGCTCGGCCGCAATCTGCATCGCGTTCACCAGATTGGCGCGCTCCGCCGCCGAGCGGTTCAAGACTCCCGCCAAACCGGCGTTGCGCAACAGGCTTGTATTGCCGTCGGCTATTCGCCCGTAGTACGTCAGCCGAATGGTTTTCGGATTGCCTGCCGCCAAATACGCCGCGAAGTTGCCCAAACGGCCGGCAATCTCGATGTATGGTCCCAGCGTCCGGTACTGCTCGGGCGATAGCGCCGGCATGTTCACCGCGTTAATCGCAATGCCGTGGTTGAGATACTCGACCATTTGTTCGGCAATGCGGACGCCCACAATTTCCTGCGCCTCTTCGGTAGAGCCGCCGATGTGCGGCGTGGCCATCAAGTTGTTGGAGCCGAAGAGCGGGAATCCGGCGGGCGGCGGCTCGGCTTCGAAGACGTCGAGAGCAGCGCCCGCGACCTTGCCCGATTGCAGCGCCGCGTCGAGCGCCGCATTGTCGATCAGCTCGCCACGGGCGCAGTTTACGATGCGCACGCCGGGTTTCATTTGGTCGAACGCTTCCCGCGAAAGCAGCCGTTCCGTTTCGGGCGTTAGCGATACATGCAGGGTGATGTAATCGCTCTCCGCATAGAGCTTTGGCAGAGCCACTAATTCGACGCCCATGTCCTTTCCTATCTGAGACATCACGTAAGGATCATGAACCAAAATCCGCATTTCGAAAGCGCGTGCTCGCTTGACCACTTCGCGTCCCACGCTGCCGAGGCCGACGATCCCGATCGTCTTGCCGCGCAGCTCGCTGCCGAGGAACTTTTTCTTCTCCCATTTACCGGAAAGGGTAGACGCGTTCGCCTGCGGGATGTGCCGCGCCATCGAGAGCATGAGCGCGAACGTATGCTCGGCGACGGAGACGGCGTTCCCGCCGGGAGTGTTCATCACCAGCACGCCCGCGGCGGTCGCTGCCGGCAGATCGACGTTGTCGACGCCCACGCCGGCGCGCCCGATTACGCGCAGTTTCGGCGCCTGCTTCAGAACCTCCGGCGTTACCTGCACCGCGCTGCGGACTACCAGCGCTTCCGCTTCGCCCAAGTGCCTGGCATATTCTTTTGGATTCGAAATAATAACGTTCCAACCGGGCTGGGACTCGAGCAGATCGATTCCCGCCGCGGCCATTGGCTCGGCGACCAGGACGTTCATGGTTACGCCGTCACCGCATGCTTCCCCATGTCCGAAACGACGGCCGAATCGGCGTAAATCTTCTGAACCGCCGCCACGCCCGATCCGAATTTCACCGGATGGCCGTTCGCCGCGAGAATGATTTCGAGCCCCGCGATTATGCCGAACATATCCGTGAAATCGAAATAGCCAAGGTGGGCCAGGCGGAAGATTTGGCCCTTCATGGCGCCTTGCCCGTTGGTGATAATCGCGCCGAAACGATTGCGGAATTCCTTGACGATGACGCCGGAATCCATGCTCTTGGGCGCGCGCACCGCGGTCACCGAGCTGCCCGGAGACCCGGCGGCGAATACTTCGAGACCCAGTTCCGTAACCGCGTTCCGGGTCGCACGCGCCAGCATTTGCGCGTTCTGAATCAGGTTCGGCATCCCGACTTTCTTGATGTATTTCAGCGCTTCTCCGAGCGCCAGAATCAGGGAAGTGGCCGGGGTCCAGCTCGATTCGCCCGCATCCCCGCTCTTTTTTTCCTTTTTGAGATTGAAATAGTAGTGTGGTAGGTCGGAGTGATCGGCGTGCTGCCAGGCCTTCTTGCTTACCGACATAAAAGCGAGGCCGGGAGGGATCATGAACGCCTTCTGCGAACCGCCGATCACGACATCGAGGCCCCATCCATCGATATCGAGCGGCATCGTTCCGATGCCGGTAATGGCATCGACCACGAAAATCGCATCGGTCTTCGCGATCGCCCTGCCCATGGTTTCGACGTCATGCTGCGCGCCGGTGGAAGTTTCCGAAGCCTGGATGAAAACGCCGCGCGTCCTGGGCTCCGCCGCGAGCGCTTGCTGGACGCGATCGGGCGTGACGACATCGCCATATTCCGCTTTCAGAACGTTCGCTTCGAGGCCGTACGCTTTGGCGATTTCAATCCAGCGCTCGCCGAATTTACCGGCCGAACACACGATTACTTTGTCGCCGCGCGAGAATAAATTCGATACCGAGCCATCCATCGCGCCGGTCCCGGAAGCGGCAAAACAGAGCACGTCGCCGGAGGTTCCGTATACTTCTTTCAGATCGGCAAGAGCGTTCTTATAAATGCTTTGAAAATCGGCCGTGCGGTGATGAATATCCGACGCCATCATCGCGTGAAGAGCCGGCGGATAGAGGGGCGTGGGGCCTGGAGTGAGCAGTCTCTGCTTCTTTATATGCATGATGGGCTTGAATTCACTAGAATAGCAGAGACCATGCCGCTGATCGACCAAGTACAGAAGGATCTAGTCGCCGCGATGAAGAGCAAGGACGAAGCCCGGTTGAGCACCTTGCGAATGATGAAAACCGCGCTGCAAAGACATGCGGTGGACTCGATGAAACCGCTCGATGAACAGACCGAGCAGCAGATTTTACGGCGCTTGGCGAAGGAGCGCCGCGACGCCGCCGACATGTATCGCGTAGGGGGAAGGGTGGAGATGGCGGAGAAAGAGGAAGCCGAACGCACCATGATTCAGACCTATCTGCCGACCGCCGCTTCGGAAGCGGAGATCGACGCGGCTATTGCGGAGGCTCTGTCCGAGACTGGCGCGACAACCGCGAAGCAGATGGGCCTGGTGATGAAAGCCGCGAACGCGAAACTGGCCGGGAAAAATGTGGATGGGAAGCTATTAAGCGAAAAAGTGAAATCGAGGCTGGCTTGAAATCCCGATGATCGCGCCCGAAAAGAACCCCCCATCCACCTATAAGCCGTTCGTCCCCGAAGGCGTCAAGATGACGGAGTTCACCTGGCGCGCCTTGCTCATCGGCTTGGTGATGACCGTGATCCTGGGCGCCGCGAACGCCTACCTGGGCCTCAAAGCCGGGCAGACCATCGCCGCCACCTACCCCGCGGCCGTAATCGGCATGGCGGTGCTGCGCGTGTTCAAAGGTTCCATTCTCGAGGAAAATATCGCGCGGACCGCCGGCTCGATCGGCGAATCCGTCGCGGCGGGGGCCATCTTCACGATTCCGGCATTCGTCATCACCAAAGCGTGGCCGGTCTTCGATAGCGCCCAATCCTACTGGAAATCAACCGCGCTGATGACCATGGGCGGCATTCTCGGCGTGCTCTTCGTGTCCCTGGTCCGCCGCGTGATGGTCGAAGATCCCGAATTGCCGTTCCCCGAATCGCTCGCCGCGGCGCAGATCCACAAGGCCGGACAGCTCGGCAGCCAGGCCGCGAAATTTCTCTTCTACAACATGGCGTTCGGCGGCATCGTTTTCCTTTGCGGCGCGTTCGGCGTGTTCGCGCCGGACAAGAATTTTCTCTGGGCACTTGGCAGTTCCGCTGGCGGCGCGCTGCGCCTGGGAGGCACTCGTACGCTTGCCACCGGCGGCGTCACGACATTCTCGATGCCTAGCATCAGTCCGGCTTACATCGGAGTCGGCTATGTGATCGGCCCGAAGCTCGCTTCGCTGAATTTTTCGGGTAGCATTCTGGCTTGGGGCATGCTGATTCCGATGCTGATCTACTTCATCGGCCCGCAGTTCCGCGCGACCATGCCGGGCGCGGACCAATGGTCCTGGGGAACGCTCGCCGACCGTTTCTGGCGCGATATCGTGCGCCCCATCGCCGTCGGCGGCATGATGATCGGCGCGGCTTACACGCTGTTCCGCATGCGCAAGAGTTTGGGCGTGGGCTTGAGCAAGGCTTTCGCGGAACTGCGCGGCGGCGCGGGCATGTCGGCCAACGCGGGGCGGCTCGGGCAATACATGAGCTCGCGCCTGGTCCTTGCCGGAGTCGGCCTGGTGTATATCGGGATGATCGTCCTCTACACCTATCTTTCCGGCAGCAAGCTTGCCGGAGTGGTTGCGGCGACGGCGATGCTGATCGTCGGCTTCTGCTTCGCCACCGTGTCGGGATATCTGGTGGGCGTGATCGGGTCGTCCAACAATCCGATTTCGGGATTGACGCTTTCGACGCTGATCATCGCCGCGCTGCTGCTGGTTTCGCTGGGTGTTTCGGGGACCGGCGGAGTCATCGCGGTACTCGGAGTAGCGGCGGTCGTGTGCGTCTCCTCCGCCGTCGCGGGAGAATTGCTGCAGGATTTTAAAGTCGGCTACATCCTGGGAGGAACTCCGAAGACAATTCAAATTGTCGAACTGATCGCCGTGGTGGTGGCTAGCGTGGTCATGTATTTCCCGCTGCTTCTGCTGCACCAGGGCAACATCAACGCGGGCGGGATCGGCTTCGGCGACAAGGCGCTGCCCGCACCGCAAGCCGGATTGATGGCGTCGCTCGCGCAGGGAATCGTGGGCGGAGACATGGCGTGGCCTTTGATCGGCGCGGGCATTGCTTTGGGGTTGACGATGATTCTGGTCCAGGTGAAAAGCCCGATGCTGGTGGCGATCGGCATGTATCTGCCGCTGGGGACGACATTCGCGATTTTTTGCGGCGGCATGATCCGCTGGATTACGGACGCGATTTGCGAGCGCCACGGCTACAACGAGGCGCAGCGCGCGCGCGTGGAGAATGCGGGCGTCCTGGCGGCATCCGGGTTGATCGCGGGCGAAGCGCTGATGGGGCTGGTGACCTCCGGTTTCAATTTAGTCAAGGGCAAGCTTCCGTCGCTGTTTCCCGAGCCGATGTATCTGGTGGGCGTGCTGATCCTGATCTTGATCGGATTCATATTGGTGAAAGTGCCGCTGGGGCAGGCGGGACGGCCCGAAGATCCCGCGCCCCCGGCCGCGTTTGTGTAAGCTGGACGAATGACGCGTTGCACATTTCTATTTCTGGCTTTGCTCTCGATAGCGTTTGCCGCCGATGTAACCGGCAAATGGAACGGATCGATGAACGCCGGCGACGCCAATGTTGTCTTCGATCTGAAATCCGACGGCTCAAAAGTTACCGGCACGATGTCGGGCGCGGATGGCAAGGATCATCCGATTACGTCGGGAACGCTTGACGGCGATAAGATCTCGCTCAAAGTGGCTTCCGAATGGCAGGGTGACGCGGTGACGCTGCTGGTGAACGGAACGGTTTCGGGTAGTACGATGAAGCTGACGATCGCGTCCGAAAACGGTCAGTGGAGTTCGGAAGCCACCGTCACGAAAACTTAAGCGGGACTCGCGGCCGCCACGGCCGAAAGCAGCGCATAAGCTACTTCCGGTTTGCAAATGTCGCTGTGCTCCATGATAATATCGTCGGCCGTGAGATTGAAAATCTTACCGCCGGTGAACTGGTAAGTCGATCCCACGGCCTGCAAGTTGCCATCCACCGCTTCGGGAGTAAGCCTAGCCCCGTTGCGCCCCAAGCCGCCGTACCGGTCGTTCTCATCCCCCAAAGCTTGAGCGATCTGGCCCGCGATGGCCGACGCAATTGCGTAGGCTTTGCCCACCGCCGTATCGCGCATGCTGTGGCTGATCAAAATCGGGCCGGTTACTTTACCATCCGTGACGACTTCGCGAAATAGTCCGTCGCTGCCGGGTTCGTAGTTATGCGCGAAGCTATAGTGGGAGAAAGCCGCTTGCAGCAGGGTCATGCCACTTACTTTCGATGCGGACGCGTCCGCCGCGGACGTGACCACGCGGCCTCCAAAACTATGACCAATCAGATGGATCTTCAAGCCGGGCGAATGATTTGCGATTTCGCTAATCAGCCCGCAGACGCCCGCTCGTCCGACCACGCCCGCCCGGTCCTTCATCAGATAGTAAGTGGTGTAATTGAGCGCCTGTATCGCGGCGCTCTGGACGCTCCCAAAGAAATCCCCAAAACCCGCCGCTCCGCCTCCCTGAAAACCGGAGCCTGGCGAGAGGGCCGGCGCAATTGGAGCTTGCAGCTTCCTGAGTAAGTCGCTGCCCGGAATAGCCAGAAACTGTTCCGACGCATCTTCGGAATCTTGACCCCGCGCCGGAAGCAATGCGCGAATCTTGGCGAACCACGCATCCCGCGCCGGCTCGCCCTCGTCCAATCGATCGGCCAGAGCCTTGGCTTCATCGATCTTCGCCCGCGCGTCGTCAGTTGTAAAAAACGTCTTCAAGTGGTCGAGGGAATCCTGCAAGGCCGAGTCCGGATCGAACGCCGCCGCGCCCCCGGGAATCAGGTCCGCATCCGCGAACTTCTTCGAAGGCCAGAGTATCCCAACAACTCCGAAGCGGCGGCCCGCCAACGATGAGGGAGGAGTCTGGTCGAGAACTCCCCGCAGAACCGCGAAAAACCTTGCATACAAGCCCCGCGCGTCGTTCATGTCGTTATTCCAACCGTGGGACATGATGAACAAATCCGTCAATTCTTTCCCGTCCCCGGCAAGATAGTCCATCAAGTCTTGAGTCTCGCGAGGGTCCACGGGCTTGCCATCCATGTCGAATTCAACTTCGGTATAAGGGAAGTTAGAAAGAGTTTTCATGCAATTTTCCTGTTAAACGGATTGTATTGCCCGCATCAAGTCCACTAGCCCGCGGCCCTGAAAGGAGCGATCGCGATTCAGATCCGTCGCGGTCGAAAGAAAAATTTCTTTTACCTTTTCCGGCTGCCCAACGAACTCGCCGCGAATCGATAAAAAGGCGGCGATCACGCCTGAAACATGCGGGGCGGCCATGCTGGTCCCGCTATCTTCCATATATTGGAAATCCTGAGCGCCGGGTCCCGCTTTACGGACGGCATCCGCCTTCGTGCGTCCGGTCGCGCAGGAAAGAATGCGTTCGCCGGGCGCGACCAGGTCGGGCTTTTTGCGTCCATCCCCAGTTGGCCCTTTCGATGAAAAGTAAGATACGCCATAAATATGCGGCATGTCGCGATGCGTGGAGCCGACCGTTATCGCCAGCTCGGCGTTGCCGGGATCGTTAATCGTCAACGGCATCCCCGAAGCTACACTGCCGCGCGACGCCGTTTGATTGTAGCCATAACCCGTATTGCCGGCTGCGACGACGACAACTACTCCCGAGCGCACCAGGCGATCGACCTCGACGCATAGCGGACTCTGCCCGCACGCAAACCATTCGGGATCGAAATCGTATCCCACGCTCATGTTCACGCCGTGAACCAGAATCCGACGCCCATAATCGTTCAGTTTCTGTATCGTTTCGAGCGCATCGATAATGTAACTGACCAGGCCCGATCCCCTGTCGTCGAGAACCTTGTAACTTACTAACTTGCACTCCGGGGCCATGCCGGAAATCGCTTCCAGCGGGCTGGCCGCATACTGAATCGCGCCCTGCTCGTCACGCGACTTAGTAACCGCCAAAGGCGCCTGGCCGTACTTGGCTCCCATGACACCGGCGACGATGCCGGCAACGTGCGTGCCGTGTCCGAACGCGTCGACGCACGGCGCCTCCAGCGAGCCCGGAGGCACCGTAAAATCCCGGTGAGCGACAGGCGCCTTCAGGTCGAGATTTTTCCTTTGCGTAAAATGCGGATGCAGCGCGTCGATACCCGAATCGACCACGGCCCACACGATACCTTTTCCCACGGCCGAAAACGATACCTGCGCAGCATCCGCTTTCACCGTGCTGACGGACCGGTTGATCAGAGCGTGCACCTCGGCATCTTGCCAGATTCGATAGATAGCCAGGGCCGCCGGTTCGGATTGCAGACGATCCAGCCGCACCACTTCCTGGATTACCTTCCCTTGCAGTTCGGCGAAAATATAGGGATGCGTGGCGGCGCCGCGGGACTGCCGGAAACTCTGAGTCACGCTTGGATTTCCTACAGTGGCGATGGCAGTTCGGATCAGAACCTGTATCCGATCCCGCGCCGCTTCCCGGCCTCCGGCGTAATCCAGATTGGTGTCGATAATAATCCGGCGCTTCTCGTCCGGGTCGTCCTGGATCTGGCCGAGTAGCGGCTGCGTGATCGCGGTCTTCAGCAGAACGGCGGGATCGAAGCCTTTGTCTAAATCCATGTTCGTTTAACCAGATATTCTATATTGAGAAACGGATGCCGATTGCCCCGTCATCGAGAGGCGAGTTAGCGGAGTACATTATCCTCCGGTTGACGCCGGTAGTGGATGGCCTCCGCGAAGCGTTCCATGTGAGCGGGCGGGTGGCTTCCTTCGCCGTCGATTCTCTGTTCCCCGAAGAAATCGCGCGCCGCATTTTCGATGCTTTTCCGCCGAACGACCGGCTGGTGCACAAGAAGAACCTCGGACAGGACAAATTCGTTGGCGTGCAGATGAACCTGTACGACGCGATCCTGGAAGAAACCGTCTATAGCTTCCAGGACCCTCGAGTCGTGAAACTTGTATCGAGCATCACGGGAATCCGGCAGCTCATTCCCGACAGCGATCTCTATGCCGGCGGCATTAGCGTGATGTGTCGGGGCAACTTCCTGAATCCGCATCTCGATAACTCGCACGACAAGGATCAAAAAAACTATCGCGTTCTGAACCTTCTGTATTACGCGACGCCGGGCTGGAAAGAAGAGTTCGGCGGCAATCTCGAGTTGTGGGACGGGGGTCCGGAAGGCGCGCGGCGGACGATGTTTAGCGGCTTCAACCGCCTGGTTGTGATGATCACGAACAAGAGTTCGTGGCACGGGGTCAGTGCGGTGCAAGTGGACGGAAGACGCTGCTGTGTCTCGAATTATTACTTTTCGCCCGAGCCGGCGGACGACGACGCTTCTTACCACGTGACCTCCTTCCGGGGGCGGCCGGGCGAGAAATGGAAAGACTTGGCGATGCAAGGCGATAACCTGCTGAGGACGGCGGTTCGAAAGGCGTTCGCGGAGAAGGTATTTAAAAACTCGCACGTCTATAAGCGCGACGAGAAGTAAGTTTGTAACTATTCTGAACTCGATCCGACGCACACCAAGCGAGACTATACTTGTTGCGAACGCGAAGGCTTAAGCAGTTCGCTGGTCTTCCCTGCGGCGGAGATCAATTCCAGAATCTATGGGATGATCCTCGCCGGAAGAGTTTGAGTCATAGCAGTGACGAATACTATCACGGCGTTCGCATCGGAAACTTCGTGAGTATCCTAGGCGATCGCTTAATCAAAGAACCGGCGATCCTGTTCCGCGAGGTGCGGTTTGGCTGCGCTCACCTTGAAGGTCACACCCAGGCCGGCGCGGTCCCAAACGTCGATAAAACCTTTGTTTACGATCGGATTTGGCAGCCCTTCGACGATGTCGTACCACCAATCGGGTTGGCCGAATGGGTATTCGAACGCGATGTAGTTTTGCGGCAGTGCAGCGGCCATGTGAACGTGGGCGGCAAGGCCGATCAGGCCGTCGAAAATACCGTGTGGGGCAACCGAGATGCCGTGGATATCGGCGTATTCCGCGATCCATTTGAGTTCGGCGATGCCTCCGACGTCTTCAGGGTCGGGGCCGACTACGTCGACTGCCTGCTTCTCGATCAGATCCTTGAAGTTCTGCCGGAGATAAATCTCTTCTCCGGTGTGAATCGGGACTGACGTGGCCTGCTTGAGATCCCGAAAGAGTTCCGCATTCGGGTACGGAGTGTAGTCGCCTGTGAGAATGTCTTCGATCCAGGTGATGTGCATCGGCTCGCATGCTCGCGCGAAAGCGATCGCGTCTTTCACCATCCACCCGGGGCCGCAGTCGAGCGCGAGACCGACCTCGTCGCCAAGCACCTTCTTCATCGCTTCGACGCAGGCGATCACGTGTTTCAAACCGCGTTCGGTCATGAGACCGCGGTTCGGGTGCGAAGCTCCCCGGCGGGGCTCGTCGTACCACATGTCGGGAATAGCGCCCATCATCGCAGGGTTGTGAAAGCCGACGGCCATCTTGATGAGCGTGAATCCTTCTTTGGCTTCCTTCATCTTCTGCACGTTTTCGGCATAGTCCCGCGGCATCTGGCCTATCATCGGCGGCCGGAACCCTCCGTTATATATACGGACGCGGTCACGAATCTTGCCGCCGAGCAGTTTGTAGACGGGCACTCCCGCGACCTGACCTGCGATGTCCCACAGAGCGATCTCGATCGCGCTTACCGCCGCGCCCCACGGCTTAAAGGCCCCAAGCCGGCGAATCTTCAGCATGACTCTCTCGACGTCGGTGGGATCTTCGCCCACAAGATAATCCTTATAGAAGAGGACCATCGGCTTGAGATAAGCCTTCGACGACTCGGCCTGACCGTAGCCGGACACACCCTGATCGGTAACGATTCGAATCACCGGATTTCGGCCGATGATGGCGCATCGGAGGTCCGTGATTTTGATCTTTGGTTGACCGGTCCTTTTTTCCTGAGCGATGAGCGATGTCGCCGCTGCAGCGGCTGTCACCGATCCAAGAAAACCTCTGCGTGTCCAGTTAGTCATCAGTTCCTTTGGTAGCAGACTCATCTTATACCGTGCGGGCGGGACGTGCTGTCGGCCGCGGAGGCGCCTGCTTCCCGGCGCCTCGCAGAAGTCTTGACCTCACGAGCATATCGAGTCCGGGTGGGACCGGAAGTTTAATGCGCAAAGACGTTTAATGGGCAAAGCGGAGCGGTTTCTGAGCAAACGCGCACGAGTTAGCACTTGGCAAACGGCCGATTTACGCTATGCGACAAGGCGGGACTTTTCGGTCGCCCACTCAGTCGCCGACGGGAAAACGCATTACGCTCTGCTGCTGCCGGGTAAGGGACGCCCAAATTTCGCGCGGAAGGAGATCGACCCCGCGGCTACCGTCGGCATACCAACGACGGACATATCGGATAGTCGCGAGGGCGCGGGGAGTATCGGTTCTATTCGGTGAGCCCCGGTGCAGCGCCCACGGATGGCGAATCAACACGTCACCAACTTCCAACGGGACCGGCTGCATCGCGGTTTCAGACGTTTCCACCGCGCGCATCCTTTCCTTTCCAGCCAGCCGCTGGGTGCCCGGCGCGATCTCAAGGGGACCATTCTCAAAGGTTATCGAGACCAAGCCAAAACTTACGACGAGCATGTAGATGGGTAATTCCAGGTCGGGTGCTTCCGCAAATAACGGACGTTGGTAGTCGGCGTGGGGAACCTGATACTCGGAACCCCGGAGCGGCACATCACAACCCCATTGGTCGGCGACTACCCTGTCGTCCATCGCCCCACGAACGATACTAAGCACGTCGGCGTCAAAGAAGAATTCGGGCCGAAAGCAAGGCGGCTCGAAAGGCATTGGCATAAAGTGCCGGTGCGGGCCACGATTAGGCTCGTTGTGATGGGCCGCGAGATACCGGAGTAGTATCGGCCAAAACGCGTGTCGGCACGCGTCAATCAAGGGACGCGGAAAGCGCTGCCTGAGCACGCAGTAACCCTTCTCCTGGATATCGAGCACTGGGTCGTTCATTACTTAACTCGAAAGCGCAATTCGCGAATCCCGCCATTCTAGCTCAGTCCGCGGGCTTTACACGCCACAATTGGCTCCGCCGGTTTAAAATTCTAGGGGCACCTTTTCCTCGCAAGCGCGTCTAACTCTGCGAACTCCGCGCTCGCCCCATGCGTATCGGTTACTTGGAACGAAAACATGGCGAATAAGAAGAAAAGACGGCTGATCTGGTCTCTTCTGCTGCTTCCGATCCTGGGCGGCATCGCGTTTTTCTCCCTCAAAGCCTTCAGCCGCGCTCCCGCCAAGATCGATCCCGAAAAGCTCGCGAAGGCCGAAAAGATGGATCTCGCCCGCTCGGTCGTCGCCACCGGAAAGGTGCAGCCGGTCACCCAGGTCGAAATCAAATCGAAGGCCAGCGGCATCATCCTGAAGCTGCCCGTGAATTTCGGCGAGCGCGTGCATAAAGGCGAAGTGATCTGCGAACTCGATAAGAACGATCTGCTGCCGCGCTTGCGGCAGGCGGAGGCCGCTCTCGCCATCGCCGAGGCGGGCGTGAACAGCGCCAAAGCCGATTACGATCGTTACAAAGTGGACGCGGAAGGCCCCGATCTGCCGTTCCTGAAACGCGACCGCGACCGCGCCCAACGCCTTTTCACCGATGGCCTGATCGCCCAGAATGCCCGCGACGATTCCCAAAAAAATTACGAGATGGCCGTCAACAAACAGCATTCGGCGCAAGTGAATCTCGGCTCCGCAAGCGCGGCCATCGCGAAAGCCCAAGCCCAACTCGAGCAGCAGCAGGCCTTCGTCGCGAGCGCGCAAGAGGACCTCCGCAACGCCACCATCACTTCGCCCATCGACGGCGTCGTGCTCTCGCGCGACAGTGAAGTCGGCGATGCGGTCAGCTCGATCCTGATCATGGGCTCCGGCGCCACGCTCATCATGACGCTCGGCGATCTCAGCGAAGTGTACGTGAAAGGCAAGGTGGACGAATCCGATATCGGCAAGGTCTATCTGGGCCAGCCCGCCCGCATCACCGTCGAATCGTTCAAAGACCGGAAATTCAGCGGCAAAGTGACCAAGATTTCCCCGATGGGCACGGAAAAAGATAACGTCACAACGTTCGAAGTTCGCGTTTCCATTTCCAACGAATCGGGCAAGCTCAAGGCGTTGATGACCGCCAACGCGGAAATCATTCTCGAAGAACGCAAGGGCGTGATCGCGGTTCCCGAAGGAGCCATTCTCTATAAGAAAGACAAGACCACCGAAGTCGAAATTCCCGACTCGGCTTCGGAAAAAGGCAAGCGCCGAATTTCCGTTGTGACGGGTATAAGCAACGGCTCGCGCACTCAAATCGTCAAAGGTCTAAACGCCGGTCAACAGGTCGTGTTGCAGTAATGCCGTACTTGAAGGAACTGCTGGGGCAGGTTCTCTCGAGCCTGTTCCGCAACAAGCTGCGCAGCTTTCTCACCATGGGCGGGATTGCCTGGGGCGTGGCTTCGATCGTCCTTATCGTGGCGATGGGAGATGGTTTCAAGGAAGGCCAGCGCAACAATATGAAGGGCCTCGGCGAGAACATCGTGATCGTGTTCGGCGGGCGCACGGAGAAGCAGGCGGGCGGCCAGCGCGCCGGTCGCCGCATCCGGCTCAACTATAAGGACGTTCAGGATATTCGCCAGGAGTGCTATCTGGTTCGCTACGCGATCGGCGAAATGGAAAGCACGCAGCGTGCCGGCAGCGCGTTCAATGCGGGATCGTTCGACGTGAATGGCGTCGAACCGGTGTACCCGCAAATCCGCACGATTCCGCTCGCGGAGGGAAGATTCTTTTCGGAGGCGGACGAGGGTGAAGCGCGCCGCGTTTGCGTGCTCGGCCGCAAGGTGAAGAAGCAGCTCTTCGGCGATCGCGGCGGCGTGCTGGGCTCGAAGATCGCCATCAACGGACTGCCCTTCGAAGTAATCGCCGTGATGGCCGACAAGAACCAGAACAGCAGCTATAGCGGCCTCGATGAGAGCAAGATCTACGTGCCGTATACGGTCAGCGTTCGCGATTTTCCGTGGAAGCTGGAGTTCTACATGACGGGCATGTTGGACGACATCATCTATGTTCCAAAATCCCTCGACGATTTTGTGGAGGCGCGGAAACAAGTGCTGCGGATCTTGGGCCGGAATCATCGCTTCGACCCGGCCGATGCGGGCGCGATCAACATTTGGGATACCGTCGAGAACGCCAAGCAAACCAACGGAATTTTCGAATCGATGACCGTGTTTCTGGGCATGATCGCGTTAGTGACGTTGACGCTCGGCGGCGTGGGCGTGATGAACATTATGCTGGTGACGGTGACGGAGAGGACGCGCGAAGTGGGGCTGCGGAAAGCTCTCGGCGCAACGCGGGCGCACATCCTCATCGATTTTTTAGTGGAAGGCTGCGTGCTTGCGTTGGCCAGCGGGTTTATCGGTTGGGCCGTGGCGTTCGGCCTCTCGGCCGCACTGAGGTTTGTGCCGATGCCCGAAATGTTTCCCGGCCTGCCGGTGAGCGGCACGACCACGGCGTGGGCATTTTCGGCCTTGGCGATCATCGCGATTTTTTCGGCGCTCGTGCCGGCGTGGCGCGCCGCAACGCTGACGCCGGTGGAAGCGCTGCGCTATGAGCGATAAATTTGTTTGTGGCAACGCATGACCGCCATCCTGGGCGAAGCCGTCGAGGCTTTGCGCTTCAATCGACAGCGTAGCCTCCTCACCATCCTGAGCCTCGCGTGGGGCGTCGCTTGTTTCGTCATTCTCTACTCCTACGGGGAAGGGTTCGACAGCGCTCTGCACACGTCCATGTCTGCCGTGGGCCAGGATCTGGTCCTGATGTTCGGCGGCCAAACCTCGTCACAAGCCGGCGGCGAGCGCTCCGGGCGCCGCATCCGCCTCGAGACGACCGATGTCGAAGCCATACGCGACACCGTTCCCATGGTCGGGGCGATTTCTCCCGAATGCCTGGTCCGCCGCGCCAATGTTGTGCGCGGTTATCGCACGCAGTCGATGACCATCCGCGGCGCCCTCCCGATCGACTACGCCAAAATCCGCAACATGACGATGGGGAGCGGCAACTGGCTCTCCGCCGAAGACGAGACACAGAAGAATCGCACCGCCGTGCTCGGCGCGGTAGCCGCCAAAAAGCTGTTCGGCGAGATTCCTCCCGAAGGCGAGAAAATCGGCATCAACGGAATGCAGTTCGAAGTAACAGGCGTGCTGAAGACGAAAACCCAAATTTCGAACTACAACACGCCCGACAACGAATGCATCTTCATCCCGTTTTCCACGATGGGTTTCCTGCGCGACATCAAGTACCCCGACGATATAGTCTGGACCCCGGCGAATCCGCTGTTCCGACAACAGGCGGTGAAAGCCATCCGCGGCACGCTTGGACGCGTGCACAATTTTGCGGCGAACGACGACCGCGCCGTCGAGGTGATCGTCTTCAATGAGTTCATGAAACAGATCGATGCCATGTCGATGGCCTTGCGCATCCTGCTCGCTTTTATCGGCGCATTGACGCTTGCGATCGGCGGCGTGGGCCTGGCGAACATCATGCTGGTGTCGGTGACGCAGCGCACGCGCGAGATCGGCGTCCTGAAATCGATCGGGGCCACGCGCGGCTCCATCCTGCTTCAATTTCTGCTGGAGGCGATGGCGATTGTAACCTTCGGCGGCCTGCTTGGAGTGCTCATCGGATTCGCGTTCACCCGTGGAATCGGAACGCTGCCCCTGCTTG
This sequence comes from Bryobacteraceae bacterium, assembly GCA_051003795.1. Taxonomy (GTDB): domain Bacteria; phylum Acidobacteriota; class Terriglobia; order Bryobacterales; family Bryobacteraceae; genus JALYXS01. Next base: position 25,576 of record JBPCKZ010000051.1, read on the forward strand.
GACCCCTGTTCAAGGACGAGAGCGGCACCGGCGACATTCACCTGCACGTCTCGCGGTTCGCGGTGCTAACCTCCACGATCCTGCTCGAAGCGATTGGACTGGTTGCCGGCCTTCTACCCGCGATGAAAGCTTCGCGCCTGGACCCCATCGACGCACTGCGCTACGAGTGACTCCGGCTACCATATAGCCATGTCCTTCGACGGGCTACGCGTCCTGTCTCTAGAGAGCCGCCGCGCGACGGAAATCGGCGCGTTGATCCGCAACCAACAAGGCGATCCCTTCGTCGCTCCCTCCATGCGCGAAGTCCCGCTGACGCAAAATCCCAAGCGTCTTGCCGCCGGCGAATTCGACATGCTGATCCTCCTCACCGGCGTCGGCACGCGCTTGCTCGACCGCGTGCTGGACGGCAAGTTGGCTGAACTGACACAGGGCATAACCACAGTCGCCCGCGGCCCGAAGCCGGCCTCCGTCTTGCGCGAACTGCGGATTCCCGTCGACATTTTGGTGCCGGAGCCGAACACCTGGCGCGAGATCCTTCATTCGATCGAAGGGCGTCCCGAGCGCCGCATTGCGGTTCAGGAATACGGCCGCCCGAGCCCCGAACTTCTCGACGGCCTGCGCGCGCGTGGGGCGGAGGTCACCGCAATTCCGGTTTATCAATACGATCTGCCGGAAGACACCGGACCCTTGCGGGAGGCCGTTCACCGCCTCTCACGTGGCGGCGTCGATGTAGTCTTGTTCACGACCGCGGTCCAGGCGCTACACTTGTTCCGCATCGCCGCCGAGGAACGGATAGACATCCTGCCCGCGTTCCAGCGCGTCGTGGTCGCTTCCATCGGCCCCACCACCACCGAGGCGCTCGAAGAGTGCGGCCTTCATCCCGATCTCGAACCGAGTCATCCGAAAATGGGTTTTCTTGTCGCCGAAGCCGCACGTGACGCCCACGAAGTTTTGAAACGAAAGCGATGAACGACACCGGCAAAATCGGCAAGTACATGGAGCTCGCGCTTCTTCTGCCCATCTCGTCCATGATCGGTTACGCCATGGGCTACGGTCTCGACAAGCTCTTTCACACCCATTTCCTCTACATCGTTTTTCTTTTCCTGGGGATCGCGGCGGGAATAATCCAGCTCATTCGCGAACTGCAGAAAGACAGCGCCGATGGAAGTTGAAGGGGTCGAACGCCTCGGGTGGTGGATGCTGCTGCTTGCGGTTTTGGGCTGCGGCGCGGCCCAATGGCGGGGCGGGTGGCGCTGGTCGCTCGGTTTCTTGCTGGGCGCCGCGGCATCGTATTGGAACTTCCAGGCGCTCAAGAAAATCGTCGACCGCCTGGCCGCTGCGGCGGGCTCCGGGGTGAAGTCGCGCGGCCGCGGAATAATCCGCGTACTCCTTCGTTTTCTTGTGCTTGCGCTCGGTGCATTTGTTATAATCAGATATTCCGAAGTCAGTGTTCGCGCCGCGCTGGTGGGGCTATTCGTGTCCGCCGCCGCCGTGATTCTGGAGATCATTTTTGAACTGGCATCCGCAAAATAGTTTATGAAGGAACATGAAATCTGGATGACAAGGCTGTTTAACGATCGCTTGGCCGGCTTGGGCAACGGCATCTTGAACCTGGTGCATGTGCGCGCCGAAGATCCCGCCCGCCCTTGGGCTAATTTCATCGTGATGCAGCTCCTGGTCGCGCTGATCGTTATCGTGCTGTTCGCGATTTTGAAAGCGCGATTGTCGGTCGACCGCCCCGGTAAATTGCAGCACATTTTCGAGATCGTATACGAGTTTCTGAAAGGCGAAACGCACGATAACGTGGGCCCCGGCGGCCGTCAATATCTTCCGCTATTCGGCAGCTTGTTCATCTTTATTCTGATTGCCAATCTGATTGGGGTGATTCCCGGCCTCGAATCGCCGACTCAGGTGGTTTACGTACCCGCCGGTCTCGCAATTCTTGCATTCGTTTACTACAACTGGATGGGCATTCGAGCCAACGGCCTGGGCAAATACCTCAAGCATTTTGCCGGGCCGATCTGGTGGATGGCTCCATTGATGATTCCGATCGAAATCATCAGCCACTTGGCTCGTCCCTTATCGCTTACCATCCGATTATTCGCGAATATGTACGCCGGTGAAAAGGTTACCCTGGTATTTCTAAGTCTGACTTACCTGATCGCCCCGGCTATTTTTATGGGGCTGCATGTATTTGTCGGATTGTTGCAGGCTTATATCTTCGCTCTGCTGACCATGATTTATGTTGGCGGGGCGGTTGCGCACGAACATTAATACTAAATCTTGGCTTAATCGCGGCTTGCCGCGTGAGCTCGCGCATCTTCGAGTGCGCGGGGACCACCTCCGGTAAGCAAATCATAAAAGGAGCAACACGCATGTACACAAAGCTGTTTTTGATCTTGCTGGCGTTACTGGTTTTCGCCAGTCCCGTTCTTGCGACCGACACGGCCGGAACCGGCCCTAACTGGTGGGTGCCGCTGACTTCCGGTTTCTCGATGGCCATTGCATCGGCTGGGTGCGCCCTCGCCCAGGGTAAAGCGGTGGCGGGCGCGGCGGAAGGCATGGCGCGCAATCCGGGCGCTTCGGCCGCCATCCGGTTCGCGCTTATTTTGGGCTTGGTTCTGATTGAATCGTTGGCGCTGTATACGCTGATGATTATCTTCGTAAAAGTCGTTTAGCAACGGTCGTATCCATGCCGCCGCCGGTTCATGAACCGGCGGCGCACGTTGCGGCAAATCCGCGTTCACCAAATTCTCAAATTTTATCCTCCTGTAGAATCAACGAAATTGACCTAAATTTCGCGCTTCATCGTATCTCGCGTGCACAAATAAGACTACAAAATCCTTTTTGGAGTCTTACATGACCGCCAACAACCCGGTAGAGAAATTGTCCAAGATTGCGCGTATTTGGAGCAGCGCTCGCGAACGCGAAATCGCCGTGAAGATCTACTACGAACTCGAGGTCCAAGGGGCCTGTAAGATATACTCCTTGAACCAAGTTGAAGAGATCGAACAATAAGATTTCCCGTAGCCATTACTAGGAATCGCCCGACCAGTACTCTTGCTCTTGAACCATCGCCGCCAAAACACTTACTCTCGGTTTGTAAGTTAAGCCATGGAGCAACGCAGATCTCAACGATTCCGCATCGAGCTTCCCGTAGAGGTCACTCAGCTCTCGGGCAAACGCGTCAATCGTCCCGTCAAGGTATTTGACATCGGCTCGGGCGGCATCTCGTTCCGGTCCAGCCGGGAATGGGACGTGGGCGGCAGAATCGAGTATGTGATCACGTTGAGCGCGGAAAAGAAGGTCCGTATCCGGTGTCTCGGAAAAATCGTGCGGGTAGAGAACACCCCCGGCGATCCGGAGGCTTCGTACAAGGTTGCGGCGACCATCGAGCGCTACGAGTTCCTGCGCTCCGATAAAAACGGCTAGCCCCGCGCGAAAACACGCGAGAGCCCCGCCCGCGAGCCCCGCCCGATTGATGTTTCCGCCGCCATGCTCTATCTTAGGCAAATGGAGTCTAGGCAAATAAAAGGCGAAGCATGGCGAACTCTTCAGCACCTCGACTCGATTTCCCCGAGCAAGCGCTAACGCGCCAACCGGACCTCCAGGCGGCCGTCCGGTATTTCGAAGGATTGCAGCGCCATCCCGAGACTCCCGTCCGGGCCATCCACCACCGGGAAGCCGCCGCCGGAGAGTTCCAGGAGATCCCCGAAAGCATTCCCCCGGCCCTTCGCGAAGTGTTGCGCGGGCGCGGCATTGAGAAGCTCTATAGCCATCAGAGGGAGGCTTTCGAAGTTGTTTCGTCCGGCAAAAACCTGGTGATCGTCACCCCCACCGCCAGCGGAAAAACGCTCTGCTACAATCTGCCGGTCCTCGACCTTCTGATGCGCGACGACGGCGCGCGCGCCGTGTATTTGTTCCCCACCAAAGCGCTGGCGGAAGACCAGTTGCACGAATTGCAAACGCTCGTCGATGAAATGGGGTCCGGAATTCGCGCCTTCACTTACGACGGCGACACGCCCCAGGACGCCCGCAAAGCCATTCGGCAGCGCGCCAACGTGGTTCTCACCAATCCCGACATGCTGCATGCCGGGATACTGCCGCATCATACGAAATGGGCCAAATTGTTCGAAAATTTGCGCTATATAGTGATCGACGAGCTGCATTATTATCGCGGCGTATTTGGCAGCCACTTGGCGAACGTGCTCCGGCGGCTGCGGCGGATCTGTGAATTCTACAATTCAAACCCAATTTTCATCTGCTGTTCCGCGACCATAGCCAACCCCAAAGAACTCGCCGAAAACCTCACCGGGAAGCCGTTCCAAATGGTGGACCGCAACGGCGCGCCATCGGGCGAGAAGTTCTTCATCTTCTATAACCCGCCGGTCGTCAACCGGCAACTGGGCATCCGGCGTAGTTATATCAATGAAACGCGGCGCCTCGCGCTCGAATTTATCGATCGGGGCCAACAGACGCTGGTCTTCGCGAATAACCGCCTAGCCACCGAAGTGCTGGTCACGTATCTGAAGGACGCTTGCGACAACGGCCGCATTCCGTCCGAGACGGTGCGAGGTTATCGCGGCGGCTATCTTCCGCGCGAGCGGCGCGAGATTGAACGGCGCCTTCGCGCGGGCGATATTCGCGCCGTGGTGGCCACCAATGCGCTCGAACTCGGGATCGATATCGGTTCGCTCGATGCCGTGGTGATGGCCGGTTATCCGGGCACGATCGCCTCCACCTGGCAGCGCGCCGGCCGCGCGGGGCGGCGTAACACCGCTTCCGCAGCGGTTCTGGTCGCATCGAGCGCGCCGCTCGATCAATATATCGTCGAGCATCCCGAGTATTTTTTCGAACGCTCCCCCGAACACGCCCACATCAACGCGGACAATCTGGAAATCCTGCTGAGCCATCTGAAGTGCGCCGCTTTCGAGCTGCCCTTGCGCGATGGCGAGACATTCGGGCCGCATCCCACCGCCGATCTGTGCAAGTTTCTCGATGAAACCGGATTCCTGCATCGCTCGGGCAACGCTTGGCACTGGACGTCGCAAACCTATCCCGCCGATGCGATCGGCTTGCGCGCCGTTTCAAGCGATAACTTCGTCGTGATCGATGTTACCGGCGAGCCAAAAGCGATCGCCGAAGTCTCGTTTCCAACCGCTTTGACCACGCTGCATGAAAAAGCCATCTATCTGCACGAAGCCCGGCAGTTTCACGTGGAACGTTTCGACTACAAGGAGCGCAAGGCTTACGTGCGCCGCGTCGATTGCGACTACTACACCGATGCGATCGACTACACCCAGGTGAAAATTCTGCAGGAGTTCGAGGCCGAGGCGTCGTACCGGCATGGCGATGTGCGCGTCAACCGTCAGATCGTTGGATTTAAGAAGATTAAGTTCTATACGATGGAGAACGTCGGAGCGGGGAAACTCTCGATGCCGGAGCAGGAGATGCACACCACGGCGTTCTGGCTGCATTTTCCGGCGGCGTTTCTCGCCCAGCTCGGCGAATACACGCCAACCGAGAAGCAGAACGGGCTGACGGGTTTGGGGAACGCGCTGCGAACCGTTGGCTCGCTGCTGCTGATGTGCGATCCGCGCGATTTGGGAATCTCGGTTACTGAAGATATTCCGGGAACTCTTTCAGTCTGGGAGCCGAACCTGTATCTCTACGACACCTACCCGGGCGGAATCGGCCAGAGCGCGCCGTTATACCGCATGGGCCCGCAATTGGTCGCGCGCGCGGCGGAGCTAATCGCTTCGTGCGGATGTGAATCGGGGTGTCCTTCGTGCGTCGGGCCGATCGGAGAGGTAGGCGAGAAGGGAAAAGAGGTTGCGGCGAGATTCCTGGAAGCCCTGGCGTAACGCCTTGCCGCTATTGCAGCATTCCCAGACTCCCCGCCGTCCCCGGCTTCTTCTTCACGCGCTCCCGGCGAGTGCCCTCCTCCGGAAAAACGGCATGTCCTTCCGGCGGCGGAAAGAGCTCGTTCAGCGCTTCGAGGCGCCGCCGCAAGTACCGGCTGGGCATTTGGCGAGGACCTGTATCCACGTCGATATCGCAACAAATCCCGTGCAAGTAGAGCGTTAAAGTATCCTCGAACGCCTGGGCCGCATACTCGCGAAACAACTTCGATTCTTTGTTGCTCTTCCCCTCGCGCCGCGCGAGCGCCTGTTTCAGACGCCAGCTTCGCTCGTCGACTTCGCCGTGAACGTGCGCGGCCAACTCTTCCCGCAGTACCCTGAGGAACCGGTCGCGCGCCTCGTCGCCCAGCCGCGGAAAAACCAGGGACGCAATCGAATTGTAGAGCGCATAGTGGTATTCCGAGACCTCTTCGTCTTTGATCGCGAAGAAAAACGTGGCGCTATCCCCGGCGACAACCGCCGATGAGAAGAGTTGGCGCGGCTCCTTGGGCTTTTGGTACCGGACAATATCGGCGCTTCTGCCGGCGCCCTTCTCCAAATACGGCACCAGCACGATGCCGATGCGCGGAAGCGCCGCGCCAAGCCCGGGCGGCAATGCGCCCAGGGGATCGTGAAGATACGGTTTCAGATCTTCTTCCGCGACCGGAGTCGCCGTGAAATAGGAAAATTTCTTGCCGAGAGGAATCATTTCCGCCCGAAAGCGCGCAGCCAGTTCCACTACCGTCGCTTTGGAACCGCCGGTTTCAATAGGCATCCTTGTGTTTAAGCGATTGTAGCGGATTTCAATTCGACGATCGATTCGCCGGCCTCGAGCAGCGACAGCGCGCGCTCGAAAGCGCCGTCCAGAAGTTTTTGCACGGCGGAAAGCGACGGGTCGGCCGCCGTGATCCAAACCGCTTTCGGGGGCGGCACCAGCACTTTGGCTAACTGCGCGAATTCACGATCCCGCGTAATCACAATGGCCCCGGCCTTTTCCGCCGAGTGAAACAGCAGCTCATCGGAGGCGAACAGCAGATCGATCTCCGCAACGTGCATCGATGCGACCCCGAAGCGACTTGCTAACCATGGGGCCAGCAGGGGCGAAAATTGAGCGTCGATCCAAACCGTCATCACTGAGTCAGGACGGGATGATTCACTTCCCGTGCCGCGTATTCGAGACACGCCTCCAAATCTTCCGGTTCGAGAGCCGGCATCTCTTCGAGAATTTGCGGCGTGGCGAGCCCGGATTCGAAAAGATCGAGCACGTCCGAAACGCGAATCCGCATATTGCGGATGCAGGGCCGCCCACCGCACTGTTCGGGCTTCGCCGTAATACGGGCGAGAAGGTCGCCACTCTCTTCCACGCTTGATATCCTATCATTCGCCGGATTACCGCGCGATCGCGTCCGGTTCCCGAAGCGTTGTTTCAGGGTTACAGCTTGGCAAGGGTGGCCTTCGATTCAGAGGATTCTATTCACCGAGTGGCAGGAAAGGCGGTGCGGAGCCGATGCCGGACATGCCCGATATTGACGTTCCACAGGCCGAGGCGGAAGCCCTGATCGCAATGGAAAAGCACTGTGTAGAGAACAAGAGCTGGCTGTTCCCCGAACCCGGCGGCAGGCTGGCGGTTGCGCTGGCCTCTCCGGATAAGCGCGAGAATTTCATTCTCGACGTCACCCGCGCACGGATCACGCTTACAAAAGCTACATTTCAGAACAGGGCGCGGCATGCCATAGTTCTCATGCGCCTCGACGTCGACGGTCCGCCGCACCGAAATCCAGACGATCGCGAAATCCCATGTCCGCATCTCCATATTTATCGCGAAGGCTATGGTGACAAATGGGCGTTCCCGGCCCCGGTTGACCGATACCCGAATGTGCAGGACCTGTTTTCGACTTTCGAGGAGTTCATGCGACACTGCAATATTACGGAGCCTCCTCAGATAGAGAGAGGGCTTTTCTCATGAGCGTAGCCGAGATCGAAAGACTATTGAAAGACTACCGGGAATGGCTGAAAGACAAAACCACGCTGCGACAGGTGAACGGCTCTTGGGTCGAGATCACAACGCCTTACCTCGACCGGCACAACGATGCTTTGCAGATTTACGCGCGCCGCGAAAACGGCGGTTTTGTTTTAACCGACGATAGCTACATCATTCACGATCTCGAATCTTCAGGCTGTAAATTGGACACCGAAAAACGGAAAAATCTTTTGCAATTGACGCTTAACGGGTTTGGCGTAAAACTGAATGAGGAAGCAATAGAGGTCCAGGCGAACTCCGAAAACTTTCCGCTTCGCAAGCACAATCTCATTCAGGCCATGCTTGCGGTTAACGATCTTTTCTATCTCGCCAAACCTATTGTCGAGAGCCTGTTCTATGAAGACGTGGTTGCATGGCTCGACGCGAACGATATCCGCTATACCCCGAACGTGAAGTTTACGGGTGTAAGCGGTTACGACCAGCATTTTGATTTCGCGATACCCAAATCCAAAAAGCAGCCGGAGCGCATTGTGCAGGCGATCAACCGCCCTACGCGCGACAGCGCTTTGCTTTTTATCAATGCCTGGAGCGATACTCGGCAAGTGCGCCCGCCGGAGTCGAAGGCGTACGCCGTTCTCAACGACGAGCAACCGCTTTCGGACGCAGTGATCGAGGCTCTTCGCAATTACGACATCCGGCCCGTATCGTGGACGCACCGCATTGATGTCCTAACTGAACTTGCCGCCTAACGCCCTCACGCGCCTGCTTCGGGAACTCGTCCCCTGCCAAAAAGATGCACCGAATCACGCATAGGCAAGCGGCCGGGAACTTCCGCGTCTTGAGGATTGGTTTTGCCGGCCTTTCCCGCTTGCCAGCGCCCGAGAAACGCCTCTCCCGCGAACTGCTCCTGTTCCCGCGCGACCGCTGAAGACCACTGGGCCAAGCGCTTTTGGCGCAATATCTCGAGCAGCTTCACTTTACGCTGCGCCTCGACCAGCTTTCCCCGCTGCCCTCTCAGTTCGCGTTCGCATTTGGCGCTTTGCTCGATGAGAGCCGAATCCCGTTTTGCCACGCTCAGATGGAATTTGCCGATCGCGCCGAGTTCCTCCGCTTCCACCGTCTTCGATGCAAGAATGTGACGCTCGGCCGACGAACGCTCGTTCCGGAGATCCTCCCGCCGGTTAGCCAGTTCGGCCATCTCGCCCGCGATGGCTCGCGCGCGGGCCTGCTCCAGATCGAGCTGCGCGCGACGCCAATTCAGGGCCCTTTCGAGCGGAAAGGCGAAGGCCTTCATGGCAGAATGCCCGCCAACGCCTCAAGCTTTAAAAGAGTATCGGCTATGGGCGCGGTGGCCGCGGACTCCTGCCGGAGGAAGCGCATGGTTTCCTCGCGCGCGCGAATCGTGACGTCTAGCCGCGGGTTGGAACCGAAAACATATGCGCCGAGCGCAATCAGATCTTCGGCCTGCCGGTACGCGGACAGGGCCTCCCGTACCTTGCGCGCCTGTTCGCACTGCTCGCGAGAGGAAATCTGGGATTGCAGGCGCGAAACGGAATCGAGAATCTGGATAGCGGGATAGTGCCCCGCGCCACCCAACTCCCGCGAAAGGGAGATGTGCCCGTCGAGAATGGCGCGGACGGCGTCGCAGATGGGCTCGTTGAAATCGTCGCCTTCGACCAGCACGGTGAAAAATCCCGTAATCGAACCTTTTTCGAAGTTGCCGGCGCGCTCGCAAATCTTGGGCAGCAAATTGAACACCGATGGCGTGTAGCCCTTCTGACTGGGCGGCTCTCCGGCGGCGAGTCCGATCTCGCGCTGCGCCATCGCGAGACGCGTAATGGAATCCATCACAAGCAGCACGCTCGCGCCTTGATCGCGGAAGTACTCGGCGACGGCGAGCGCGACGAAACAGGCGCGAACGCGCAGCGGCGCGGGGCGGTCCGATGTCGAAACCACCACCACCGACCGTTTCATCCCCTCCGCGCCAAGCTCATGTTCGAGGAAGGCGCGCACCTCGCGATTCCGCTCGCCGATCATGGCGATTACGCTGACATCGGCTGAATTCTGCCGGGCCATCGCGCCGAGCAATGTGCTTTTGCCGACTCCGCTGCCGCCGAAGATTCCTATTCTCTGGCCCTTGCCGCAAGTCAAGAGTGCGTCGATGGCGCGGACGCCCGTAACGAGCGGCTCGACAATATGCGCGCGAGACAGCGGGTTGGGCGCCGGCTGGTAGAGGTTGTAAGCTTCGGGCGAATGGATCTTCGGACCATCGTCCATGGGCTTGCCAAAGCCGTCGAGAACCCGGCCGAGCAACTGCGGTCCGACACACACATGCGCTTCGCCGGAGCGCGCGATCACGCAATCTCCCAGGCGGAGGCCGTCGGTCTCTTCGAGCGGCATCGAGAGCACGTGACCATTGCGGAAGCCGATTACTTGCGTCCGGATGCAGCGCTTCGTGTCGGTGCGGACCTCGAGGAAGTCGCCGATGGCGGCCGAGGGGCCGCGGGATTCGATCAGGAGGCCGATCAGCTCGACTACCTCTCCAACGGATTGCATGGTGTCCATGCGTTCGATGTCGGCGAAATAGGGCTGTATGTCAAGCGCGCTCATTTTTCGTGCACCCGGTCGGCTAATCCGCGCTCGATCTCTTCGAGCTGCGTTTCGACCGACGCATCCAGCTTTCCGCGGTTCGTCTCAAACACGAGCGAGCCAAGCTCCCGCGTGGCGTCCCCGAATACCTCAATCTTTCTCTGCGTAAGCTTCCCCAGGCAGGACCGAATGGCGTCCTCATGGCTCGAATGCACGCGCACGCGGTAAACTTCCTGCCGCCCCAGCTTCTCAAGCGCCACTTGAACCAAAGCCTGCATGGCCCCCGGATCGACCGTCAACTCGCGATGCAGGATGCGCCGGGCGATTGCAATGGCGAGCCGCACCACGTCCGACTCCGCGTCCCGCCGCAACCGCGGCCGCAAATCCGCAAGCGCCTGAACGGCGCGGCACAACTGTTCAATCGCGGGCTGAACGGCGGCGGTTCCTTGCGAACGGCCTTGCGCTTCGCCTTCGCGAAAGCCCGACTGACGGGCGTCGGCGGCCGCGCGCGCCGCGGCGCTCTCCAGCTCGGCGATCTTGAGCTCCAGACCCGCGATGTCGCGATCCGTGCCGCGATCGCCGGCGCGATCGGGAAACGGATCGACCTGTTTCGCTGAAGCCGGAGATCCCGCGGCATGTTCCCAAACCATGGGCTGGATCGCGCCGCTCGCGGCTTGAGCCACCACCCTAGACAACATATTGTTCGCCCACCGAGCCCTTCATGCTGACGGTGCCATCGCTCTCCAGTTGGCGCACCAGAGCGATAATCTGCTGTTGCGCCGCTTCGACTTCCTTAATTTTCACCGGCCCCATGGCCTCCATATCTTCACTGAGCATCTCCGCGCCCCGTTGAGACATGCCTTGCAGGAAATGGCTTCGAAGCTGATCGCTCGTGCCTTTTAGAGCCACCGTCAGCAGCTTACGGTCGGTTCGCGCGATCACTTCTTTAATGCCGTTGGCATCCACCAGCAGCAGGTCCTCAAACACGAACATCAGGTGCCGGATGGTTTCGACGAGATGCGGATCCTGCCCCTCGATGCTATCGAGGATTTCCTTGCTGGTGCCCGAATCGAGCCGGTTGAACATCTCGGCCACGGCGCGAACGCCGCCGTACGACTCGTGGCTCAATTCGCCTAGCGTTTGGAGCTTCTGCCCGATAATGCCGGCGATCTTGCTGATGATCTCGGGCGAAATCTGGTCGAGATTCGCCATGCGCAGGGCTACGTCGGAACGCAGGTTCCCCGGCAGCGAGAATAGAAGAGCGGCGGCTTGCGACGGATTCAGATGCGACAGGATCAGGGCGATGGTCTGGGGATGTTCGCTGTGAATGAACTTGGCGAGCTGCTGCGGATCGGCTTTGTGGAGCGCGTCGAAGTTGGCCACGTCCGAACCCAGCGCCTTGACCAGGCGGTCGAGAACTTTCTTTGAAACTTCGGGGCCGTACGCTTCCATCAGCATCTTCTTCGCGTACTCCATGCCGCCGTTCACGACAAACTGACGGGCCACCGTCATCTGATGGAACTCTTCCAACACGATTTCCGCCTGTTCGGAACTGATGGATCCGATGCGCGAGATTTCGCGGCTCACCAGATGAACCTCATCTTCCTCGAGCTGCTTGATCAATTCGGCGCTCGATTTATCGCCCAGGATGATCAGCAAGATCGCCGCTTTGCGAATTCCGGAAAGGATTTCCGGAGATTTGACGGAGTTAGCGATCATGCCAGGCTCTTTCCTTCCGGATCGCTAAGCCAGGTACGCAGAACATTCGTGGTGGCCGGCGAATCCTTTTGGACGGTGTCGCGCAGGTGCTTCAGCAGCACTTCGGCTTTCTTTGTCGTGATATTCGGAAGCGTAAGAGATTGAAGGGCATCGGACTCCAACCGCTGCTGCAATAAGGCTTGCTCGGCCATTTTCGCCTCCATCTGTTTCTCAATGGACTCGGACTGGATCCCGGGCGTTGGGCCCGAGCCGTCGCTTGCCGGCAGCGCGCGCGGCGCGGTGGCCGCCGCCGGCGATTTCCTTTTGCGGAAGGCCATGAACAGGCCGGCGATGAGCAGCAATAACCCCAGCGCGGCTCCCGCGCCGATGAGCATGGCTTTAGGGCTGGTCCACACCGGCAGTAGCCACTTGGGGATGCGCGGGTCCACGCCGGTTTGAGCCGGCGGGGCCGGCATCGGCGCCTCCATGTTCAGAGTCGCTTCGAATGGCAGGCTTTCGACGACAATCTGATCGCCGCGCTCCGCGGTGAGGCCGGTGACGGCGGCTACCAGATCGCGAATGTTCTTGAGCTTTTCGGGCGTGGGCGGGGTGATGAGGCGCTTCATTTTCACCCCCACGCCTTCCCACCGGACGTCCTGATCCACCAGCACGGATAGCGACATGCGCTTCACCACGCCTTGCGGCAGCCGCACGTGGCGCACCGTGCGGCTGGATTGATAGACGATGTTTTCGTTGCGGCGCGAGGTTCCGCCGCCGGCGGCGCCGGGCCGGGGCGACGGACGGGGCAGGTTCGAAGCGGTCCCCGGTTGTCCCGAAGAGGAATTTGAGGTGGCGTTCTCTTCCGCCTTTTGAGAGCTCGACATCACCGATTTCGTCGGGTCGAGAGTTTCGTCGCTCTGTTCCCCGCTGGTGAAATCGCATTCGACCGAAACGCCCGCGCGAAACCTCTCGGCGCCGAGCAGCGGATCGAGCGTCGCGTTGATTTTAGCCAGCAAATCCCCCTCGATCTTCTGCCGGAATTCGATCGTCGCTTCCGAAGGCTGGCCGTCGTCAATCGAGCCCGAGCGACGGGGGCGGCTCAGCAGATTGCCTCGCATATCGAGAACCGAGACCGCCTCCGGCGCGAGACCCTCGACGGCGCTCGCCACCAGGTTCGTCACGGCAACCACATTTTGAGCGGAAAGGCGCGCTCCGGGACGCAGCCGCAGCATGACGCTCGCTTTCGCTGGTTGTTTCGAATCGAGGAAAACGGAGTCCTTCGGGAAAGTGACGTGGACGCGGGCGCGATCGACTTCGGCCAGCGACATCATGGAGCGCTCGAGCTCGCCTTCGAGGGCGCGGCGGTAGTTGATGTGCTCGGTGAATTCGGTCGCGCCGAAGTTTGTCTTGTCGAACAATTCGTAGCCGATGCGACCGCTCTTGGGCAATCCGGCGGCCGCCATTTCCAGGCGCAATTCGGCGACCCGTCCAGAGGGAGCGAGCACTTCAGCGCCGCTTTCGGAAAGCCGGTACTCCACGCCGCTTTCTTTCAACTTCTGAACCACGGCCCCGGCATCCTCCGGCGCAAGCCCGGTGTAGAGAGGCTTGAAATCGCTCTCCTGGCGCCAGCGCGTAAGAGCGAAAATGCCGCCGCCAACCAAGAGCGCCGCGATCGCCATGGTGATGCGCTGCTTGCCGGACAGAGCTGCCAGGAGCTTTTTCAATTGGTCCATATATCGGCGGAATGCGTCCCAAACTACATCTGCATCCGCATAATTTCCTGGTACGCCGAGATAACTTTATTGCGAACCTGCAGGAAAAGCTCCATGGACAGTTCGGCGCGCTGTCCGGCGATTGCCACGGTGTGAATGTCTTCGCCATCTCCGGTAAGGAAGTTCCCGATTGCTTGAGCGGCGTCGTTGTGGGCTTGTTCGACCTTCCCGATGCTGCTTTGGAGCAGGTCCTGGAAGTTGCCGGGCCCCGATGCCGGAGCGATGGCTTGGGGAATCTCCGGGACCGGAATGGCGCGAATAATGGGAGCGATCATGTGGCGCGGGCACTCTTGCGCGCACTCTTGCGTACGCCGCAAAATATCGATTTCATCGGAATAGATCGATCGAGCGCTGAATCATGTCTTTCACGGAGGAAATGGCCGCCACGTTGGCCTGATATCCGCGCGCCGCGCCCATTAAGTCGACCATGTCTTCGGCCGGATGCACGCGCGGAAATGCGACATAGCCGTTGGAATCGGCATCGGGATGTCCTGGCATATAACGTTGGTCCGGAGCTTCTTGATCGACCACCACTTCCGAGACGCCGACTCCCGGCAGGTCGCCCGCCATTTGGGAGGTGAAGACGGAATGAAACGGCATCTCCGGATTTTGCGGCGCGAAGACGGCGTCCTTGCGCCGGTAGGGGCCGCCTCCGGGAGTCCGGGTGGTTTCGGCGTTGGCCAGATTCTCGACCAACAGCTCGGCGCGCGTGCGTTGAGCGGACATGCCGGAGGCGCTCACTGAAATCGCGGAAAAAAGGCTCATGCGGATTTACCTTCCTGAATCGCGTTACGCAACGATTGGATTTCGCGGCGGACCAGTTGGGAAGCGATGTTGAAACGCAGCGCATTTTCGGCCAACAGGCGCGCCTCCCGGTCGACGCTCACATTATTGCCGTCGTTCTTGGTCTTCAGGCCGGCGACTTCAATGGCGCGCGGCGAGGCATCGCGGACCGCGCTTTGAAACTCGGATTGAAAATCGAGATCTTTGGTCCGGTAGCCGGGCGTATCGGCATTCGCCAGGTTCGAGGCAACCAGTTTCTGGCGCGCGCCGAGCAAATCCATATACCGTTCGAGCTTGGAGGAAATTTGATCGAGCATACGGCCAAGAGATTGCACCCCGGCTTCCAAAGGCAAAGCGATTGTTTTGATGGCGGGCGGTATTGCGGACGCGCCGCGATCTTGTCCGCGCGGCAAAATCCTGGCGCGGAAATTTCTCAAACAAAAACTATAAATTCCGGCGCCGGGGGCCGATATGAGTTTTGTACGCGGATACATCGGGCATCCCCTAAAAAGGAGAACCCGGTCCTGGCAAGATGCCGGGAGCTACCGCGCAAACAGGACGTTAAAACAATGGCTTTTTCAATTCAGACGAACATCAGCTCGCTTATCGGACAGGAAAATCTTCGCATCAACGGCAGTTTTCAAACCCAAACGATCGCAAGATTAACCTCGGGATTCCGCATTAATTCATCCGGTGACGACGCAGCCGGCCTCGCGGTCGCGAACAAGTACCGTAGCGACACGGCGGAACTGACGCAAGGCGTGCGCAACGCCAACGACGGCATCAGCGCATTGCAGATCGTCGACGGCGGATTGAACAACATCTCGACGATTATCGATCGCTTGCGGACACTGGCCACTCAATCGGCTTCGTCCGCTTTCACCGGCGATCGCAACACTCTGAACAGCGAGTATCAGGGGCTGCTGGGCGAAATCACGCGGCAGGCTTCGAATATCAAGCTGAATGCAGGCGGAAATTATAACGCGCAGCTCACCGTGTACACGGGTGGCGGCAATAACCAGGCCAATGGGCAAGTCGGCGTGGATCTGAGCGGTACGCAAAACCAGGTGGATGCGAACGGTTTGGGTCTTTCCGCGAGCACGATAATCGGTGGAGGCAGCAACGACGTTTCGGGCGCGGTTACGGATCTGAGGAGTGGTACATTTCTGGCGGCGGGAACGGAAAGCCTGACGTTCCAGTTCGGCGGCTCCACTCAAGTCGTGACCGTCGGTAACGGCTCCACCGCCATCACCGGCGCCCAAGCCGTCGCGCAAATCAACGCCCAGATCGGCTCCCAGGGAATCACGGCAGCCATCGATAGCACCAATGGAGCCTTATCCTTTAGCGCGGGTTCCACGGCATTCACGGTGAACGTTGCCGCCCCGACGGCCGGTACTGGAATCGCGGCGACGAATGCCAATACGTTTAATGACGCACTGAATCGGGTTCAGGGCCAAGCCGCTTTTGCGACCGTCGCGGGAGGCGCCGAGGCGTTGGCGTTCACCATCAACGGCAATACCACCAACGTTTCACTCGCCGTTGGGACCACGCTCCTCGGCGCGCAGAACCAGATCAACACGGCGCTGACCGGTCAAGGAGTGCAGGCCGTACTGAATTCGGCTGGAACGGGTCTCGAGTTCCAGGGCACGAACGCCGTTTCCGTCGTGCGATCTGGAACTGCCGGCGCGACCGGCGTCTTTGCGGCGAACGGCACGTTTACTTCCACGGCTCCGGCAGCCAATGCAACCGCCACCGGCAATGCGCTGTTGGCACTAACGTCGCTTAGCGCCGCAACCGCCTCTCTGGGTCTGGTCCAGGGCCGGGTTGGTAGCGGCCAGAACAAACTACAGTACGCGGTCAATCTGGCGCAGTCGCAGATCGCGAACTTCTCGGCCGCGCAATCGCGAATTCGAGATGCGGACGTGGCTGCGGAAGCGGCCAACCTGACCAAGGCGCAAGTACTCCAACAGGCCTCGATCGCGGCGCTCGCGCAAGCCAACAGCGCTCCTCAGGCGATCCTTTCCCTTCTTCACGGGTAGGTTCAGGTAGTAGCCGGGACTCGGGTGGAAGGCCGCCCGGGTCCGCCGTAGTTGTAGTTAATGTCCAGGAGACTTTATGAGTAGTAGCAGTTCTGCCATCTTCAATGGGACTAGTCGTTTTTCGAGCGATTTTCAGGCGGTAATCGCCAGAGCGGTCGGAATTGCTTCGCTTCCCATGAGCCAGTTGAACGCCACCAAGACGACGCTAGCCGGCCAGTCGGCCTCGGTGAGCGCGCTCGATACGAAATTCGGCTATCTCCAAACGGCAATCCAGTCCTTGCAGACCGCCACCGGAACGGGCTCCCTGGCCAGCACCGTGTCGATTCCCGGCATCGTCCAGCCCACCATCGGCGCAGGCGCCACGGAAGGCTCTTATTCGATCGAGGTTACCAACCTCGGTTCTTACACCTCCACATCGAGCGCGGACGGCCTGCCGGTGGTTACCGACCCGTCGAAACAGAATATCAGTTCGTCTTCGAGCTACACCCTTACGGTAAATGGATCGGCCACGACCATTAGTCCCGCGGGCACTGGTTTGGACGCGCTCGTGACTGCCATTAACACGCAGCCCAGCTTGAATGTGCAGGCTTCGGTGGTCAACATCGGATCGCCGTCCGCGCCGGACTACCGGCTTTCTCTTCAAAGCTCGAAACTTGGGCCCAACACGCTTCAACTCAACGACGGATCGCGCGATTTGCTGAACACGGCGGCGACGGGCACGCTTGCCACCTACAAAGTCAACGGATTAAACCTTGTGAGTTCGAGCGATTCGCGCACTATCACCCTCGCGCCTGGACTTACGGTGGGGCTTGTAGCGCAGAGCGCCTCGAGTGTCGCGACCGATATCACGGTGGCTCGCAACGGCTCGACTTTCAGCAACGCCCTGTCTTCATTCGTGAACGCCTATAACGGCGCCGTGGATGAACTCGCGAAGAGCAGGGGAACAACCGCCGGGCCCCTGGCGGGTCAAAGCATCGTCAACACCCTGTCGTCCACCTTACGGCAGGTCTTGAACTATTCGAACGGGACCGGCGGGATTTCCTCGTTAACGTCGTTGGGGATCTCAGCCGATACCACCGGCCACCTGTCGCTCGATCCGAACGCATTCGCGAGCGCGACAACGGGTAACTTTACCAGTCTGCTCGCGTTTCTTGGGACCCCAACCGGCGGCGGCTTTCTGCAGAGCGCAACTCAGGCGTTCAATGGAGTTGAGGATCAAACCACGGGAGTCATCAAGACGACGCTCACTTCGCTCGCAGCCCAAAGCGCCACCGAGGACACGCTGATCGCCCAGGAGCAGGACCGCGTCAACCGATTGCAGACAAACCTGCAAGCCCAGTTCGCCAAGGCCGATGCGCTGATAGCGTCGCTCGAACAGCAGGACACGTTTTTCACCGGCCTGTTCCAGGCATTTCTGAATCCGGTTAAAGCTTGAGCGCGTCAACCGCGGTGAATGTTCTGGAACGGGTCGGAATCGAGCTTCGAACGGCCGTCGAGCGCGGCGACCTGGAAGATGCCCAGAGGCTGTTGGCCGCATACAGTGGCAGGGTGGAGGAGTGCCTCAAGGCGATCGCCGGCGACGACGAACGGATAAGGGCGCTCGCGAACGATACTAAACGCATGCTCGATTGGGCGCACGAAAAAATCTCTTTTGTTCGCGCGCAAGCGGCTGCGGATCTCGATTCATTGCGATCCAAGCTGTCCTATGCGGAGAAGGGGCCAGCCGGTATAAAGACCTGGGAGATCGAGGCGTGATCTTCGTTAACTGAAGTGTTGCTATGGCTGCCGTTTGCGCAACAGCTCGCCAATGGCGTCCGCGTCGAAATCCCGGGACGCGGCCCGGTTCGCGTGCCGGGTCAAGCTAACTTCTTTGCGAACGACGGGAACCTCCTTAGGCGCGCGTATTCCAATTTTGACCTGAGTCGCTCCCATCTCCAGGATTTCAATTTCAATGTTGTCGCCGATGAGGAAAGAGTCCCCGGCACGACGGCGAATCACGAGCATGCTTCGCCCTGTCCAACGCGTCGCCCGAGACAATGTTCATGGGAATAAACCGAATCGGCGCGGATCGCTTGCAACGCCTGTCGCGTCCTCGGATTCAACACTATGGGCGCGAGCAGATTAAAGGTCGCGAGCCCATTCGGGTGCGCGGCAACGACCGCAAAACATAAGACGTCGCTTCCGATTGCGGGCTGCCGGTCCGCAGGCAAACCGAGTGCCGCGAGATCGTCCTCGTGGAGCGCTAAATTGTAAACCGGGTCCACGACTTGCACGGGCACCGCAGGAAAGCGCAAATCGGCGCGGGATACGCTTTGCAGGAACAAGACCGGGGCCGTGCCGGGCCGGTCGAGGAAAATGAATGAATTCTGGTCTTCGAAGCCGGGGATTCCCGAAGGGAAGCGGACTACGTCATCTTCCTCGAACTCCACCGCGCCGAAATGTTTAGTGTTGAGAGTGGGCATAGGGTTGGGATTTCCAGTTGTCACGGCGTATCGTCATCGGCCGCCCGGAACTTTACTCTGAAGGCCGGATCGGGCTGGCTCTTTCACCAGGCCTTGCCGGTTCAAGATGACGATATCGACGCGTCGGTTGTGCCCGCGACCTTCTTCGGACCCGTTTGTGTCGACCGGTATCGTTTCCGCGTACCCGGCTACGGCAAGGCGGTTGATTCCAATTCCGCCGCGATTGTTCAGCAGCTCCAACATGGCGATGCTTCGCGCAGCCGACAGCTCCCAGTTACTGCGGAACCGCGCCGTGTGAATGGGTATGGAGTCGGTATGCCCTTCCAATCGAACGGGATTGGGCAGCCGCTGAATCGCTTTTGCCACTTTGTCGATGCTACTGAAAGTCGCGGGAGCGATCGCGTCGCCGCCCGACGGGAAGAACGTCGCTTGGCTCAAAGTGACGACTAATCCCCGGGCTTCGAGGCTGAGCTTCATCTTTCCGCTGCGGATTTCCCCATCAAGCTCCTTCGATAGATAGTCCATCGATGGAATCAGCTCGGCGAATGGTGTTGGGGGGGCGGCTTCGGCTCGGAGATTTCCTTCTTAACGGCGACCGGGCCTTTCATCGGGGTGCCCTTGTCCTTGTGGTCGACCGTCCCGCCAAGAATTTCATTGATCGAGGCTGGTAGCTTGCTGCTATCGAACGCCTTGACGACGGCTTCGGAGACCTGCTTGGCCTTGGTTCTGTCCGTTTGCCCGGAGGCGAACATCACTACAAAAAACGCAAACAGCAGCGTGATGAAATCGGCGTAGGAAACCAGCCATCGTTCGTGGTTTTCGGGCGCGGAGTGCTTTTTGTGGCGGGCCAAGATCGTTCCTTACGCCTCAGCGGCCGCTGCCTGAGCATTCCCGGCGCGAACCCCGGCCTTACTCTCGTTGCCGGCGTTCCCCTGGATGTAGGCGTCGAGCTTGATCTTGATGAGCTTGGGGTTCAAGCCCTCGGCAATGCCGATCACGCCCTCCAGCATCAACTCGCGCATTTGGATCGCCTTTGCGGCGCGGGCTTTGATTTTGGCCGCCGCAGGAAGAAACAGCAAATTAGCCGCGGCAACGCCGTAGACGGTTGCCACAAAGGCAACGGCAATGCCGTGACCGACTTCATCGATGTTTTCCAAATGTTTCATTACCTGAATCAATCCCAAGACGGCGCCGATAATCCCGACCGTGGGCGAATAGCCGCCCGCCGCCTCATAGACCTTGGCTTCCGCTTCCCAGCGGCATTCCTCGACGGCGATTTCGATCTCCATCATCTTGCGAATTTCCTGGACATCGGTTCCATCGACGGCGAGGCTGATGGCCTTTTTCAAGAAATAATCTTCAATATCCTCGGCATCGCCTTCCAGCGCCGCGATGCCGCTCTTGCGGGCCTTGGTCGCGAATGCGATCAGGTCGGCAATAATGGCCTCGGGCGCCACGAGCGTGTCCATGAAGACGAGCAGGAATTTCCTGGCGGCGCTAATCAGCACATCGAGCGGGGTTGTGACCATAACCGCGCCGAGCGTTCCGCCGAGGACGATGAGGGCCGCCGTGATCTGAGCCACATCGCGGACCTTGCCGCCCTCGAGAACCAGGCCGCCGAGAATACCGCCGAAAGCCAAAATGAGGCCGCCGATGGTCGCGAAATCCGCTTTGACCGATTGTTTCCGGTTCGCCATATGCGCCTATGCGGGCTCAACCGCTTGGGGCTGGTACAGCGGCCGCGCTACGATCGAGCGGCGAAACTCCAGAACGCGGTCGACGATTTCGCTGGGTGTTTCGAGAACGACGATCTTTTGGCCCGTCGTTAGCGTGACGACCGTATCGGGCGTGGCCTCAATCATTTCCATCAGATCCGAATTCAGAACGATGCGGACGTGATTCAGGCGGGTCAGCCAGATCAATGCATTGCCTCAAGCCAACTTATCGGCGGTTGCATTCGCCCCCTTTACGCCGCGATGGCTCAAAAAGAAAATTAAAACAATCGCGGCGAGCGCCGAAAAGTGAGTTGTGGACGGGCAATGAGCAATTTACGGTATCCGGAGACGGCGTTTGCCGCCATCGCCATTTTGGCGGATTGCGAGCGCGGGGATTTTCGAGCCCTGAACAGCCATGTCGTGGGCGCCGCCGAATACGGCGATCCAGGCGAGCAGGAGCGGCGCGAGGTGATCGAGGAGATCGTAAGCCGGATCGATCGGGAGAATTGGGAGTCGTATAAAGGGCTGCTGGGGCATTTGGCGCACGCGCCGGGGTGGGCCGGGTCGCCGCTGATCCAGTAACGGACAGCCGGCCGGCGGGCCTCATATTTTTTGGCGGGAGTGCACGAAGTCGATTCCGAAAGCCTTCTTCCAGCCATTGGCGGCGATATGCCCGTGGAACTTTATCCTGCCATTCAGAGTGCAATCGACCGGCTTGTGGATGGGGTAATCGAAACTGAGAACATCCCCTTCGGCCAAGTCGATCAGGTCCTTCAGCAGCACCGTTGGCCCGTCCAGGCGGGCATCCAATTCCAGTTCCGCGCTCCGGATCAGATCGAGAATCCGGCCCTATTCGACATCGGTCGATTCCGTTTTCCGCACCGACCACTGCTGATCGAATTTTTGCCGCATCATCTTGATCACAATCGAGGGCATCGCGATATTCATCATGCCGGTGCAATCGCCGATCCGGATCTCGACGGCGATAGCGACAACCGCCTCGTTCGGCGCGAGTATCTGCAAAAACTGCGGCTCCGTTTCGAGCGCCTCAATTGTGAAATCGATCGCCGTGACGGGCTTCCACGACTCTTTCAAGTCGTGCAGAATGATCCGGAACAGACCATCCAGGAGATTTTGCTCAATTTCGGTGACTTCCCGCTGGATCGCCGCGGAAGTTTTGCCACTGCCTCCCAGTAACATTTCGAGGATCGGGAAAATCAGGGCGGAGTTCAGCTCGAGCACGGCATTGCCGTCATACGGACGCAAACCCAGCGATGCGATGCAGGTCGGGGAGGGGAGGGTCTCGAGAAACTCCGCATAGGAGAGCTGCTCCACGCTGACGAGATTCACAATCAAATAGGACCGGAGATACGCGGAAAGGCTGGAAACCAAGTTGCGGACGAAATTATCGTGCAACAGGTGGAGGGCGCGCAGCTGCGATTTGGCGATGCGGTCGGGCCGCCGGAAGTCGAACAGCGTCGCTCGCTTGGCGGTTTCGCCCTGGGCCTTGCGAATCTCGACACTTTCGAAAACAGCGTCAAGTTCCTCTGGTGAAAGCTGCCGCGCCGGCATAGTAGACCACTCCAATAGGTCCATCGGCAGTCCGGGCGGAAACTTTAAGTGCATTTCCGGCGGCGTTTTACAATGAATTCCATCGAGTACAGTTACGGGAGTTTTCATGATATTCGGTAGAATGCTTGTCTTCGCGCTGTGCGCCGCGCCGTTTCTGAGTTTTCCGCGGCTATCGTTTGGCCAGGCAGCGGCAATTAATGGACAGATCGAAGGAACTATCGCCGATCCGAGCGGCGCGGTGGTGCCGCGCGCCGCGGTTGATGTCCTCAACGAAGGCACCGGTTTCACGCGCCACGCCGAAACGGATGAAAGCGGTTTTTTCCGCTTCACGGTTCTGCCGCTGGGAAACTACACGGTCTCGGTCAGGGCAAGCGGGTTTGCGCCGGCCCGCAGCACGGGAATCGCGCTCTCGGCGGGCAGTACGGTCACCTTGGACGTGCCGCTGCAATTGGGCGCCACTTCGGTGGATTTTGTGGTGACGGGCGATGCTCCGGTCGTCGAACCGGGGCGCACCGATCTCGGATCGACATTGAGCGGCAACGAAATCGCTAATCTGCCGCTGGTATCGAGAAACAATTTCAACTACATCCTGGTGCAGCCGAACGTCAGCGGCCACGCGAATACCGAATTCGGCGTGCCTCGCAAGATCAATGCGAACGGATTTACGGACCGCATCAATTACCAGTTGGACGGAAGCAATAACACGGAGAGCGACCGCGCTGGAATCCGGTTGATGCCGATTTCAAATACCTGGATCGAAGAAGTGCAACAGGTGAGCAATGGGTTCGCGCCGGAGTTCGGCAACACGGTCGGGACCGTGTTCAACGCCATCACCAAATCCGGTACAAATGCGCTGCACGGGGAAGCGGGGTACTTGTTCCGCCGGACGGATTTCAGCGCCCGGTCGCCGCTGTTGAAGCCCACGGATGTAAAGCCGACGCTCAACGTGGACGATTTTTTCGCCGACGCCGCCGGCGGAATCGTCAAGGATAAGCTGTTCTTTTTCGGTTCCTTCGAGCATGTCAAGCGGGATCTGCCGCAGCCCGTGACGATTACTGCATCCACCATTGCGGCGCTTGGATTGCCCGCGGGCGAGGCACAGCCGATTCCCTTCAGCCAAAGCAACTATTTCTATCTCGGCAAGATCGATTATCAGATCGATGCGGCGAACAGGCTCTCCGGGAAATTCACTTACTTCCAGAACGAATCGCCGTTCAACGCGAGCACGTTCGTGCAGACGCTGGTGTCGCAGACTTATCTGTTTAAGGATCGAGCTCCGGCCTATTCGGCGCAATTGATTTCGACGCTCTCAAGCAATGCCGTCAACGAGCTGCGGTTCCAGAACCCGAAGCGATACCAGCGTCAGGTGGCTTTTGAAGGAACCGGTCCGCAACCCGTGCTATTTATCTCGGGTGTCGCGAATTTCGGAGGCTCGGATCAGATCGGACTTCGCTTTATCGAGATCACGCCCGAGGTGTCCGATAACTTCAGTTACAATCTGCGTACGCACAGCTTCAAAGTAGGGACCGATGTGCGCGCCATCCGCGACGATAATACAATCCCGCTCTATGCCAAGTACACGTTTGCGAGCGTGGCGGATTATCTGGCCGCGAAGAGCGGAGCGAGTCCCTCGATCTACACCAACTACACGCAATATTTCGGGAATCCACAAGTCAAATATAATTCCTTGTTTACGAGTATCTATGCGCAGGATAATTGGAAGGCGCGTCGGAATATTACTGTAAATTACGGAGTTCGCTACGATCTTTACGAACCGCCCGGTGCGGACAAGTCTTCGCCGTTCGCTACTTCACGCGACTTTAACGTTAGTAAGAAGAACTTCGCGCCGCGGGCGGGCATAGCATACACGCCCGGCAAGGACCAGAAGACCGTGTTCCGGCTGAATGGCGGAATTTTTTACGATCCGCCCCAGACCGACCTCTACCGCAGAGCGCTGCTGAACAACGGCAATCCGCGATTTTTCGCGCTGAGCATCGATGGAAAAACGGCATTCTCTCCGCAGTTTCCGTCCGTCCTTACTTCGCCCCCCACCGGGTTTAACCTTCCCGTGCAGGATATCACCGGCGTGGCGCCGGACTTCCGTACTTTCTACTCCACCAATGCGAATTTTCAAGTAACTCGGGAGATCACCTCCAACCTGGGGATCAGCGCGACATATCTTTACACCAAAGGCACGCACCTGCCGGTATACCGGAATCTGAATCCGATTCCGTCGGGGTTGTTCCTCGCCGACGGCCGCCCGAAGTTCGGCACGGGGCGGTTATATCCGCAATTTAACAACGTATTAGTCGCGGAATCGGTGGGAAATTCGAATTACAACGGCTTGAACGTGACACTAACGCGCCGGTTCGCGCGCGGATACGAATTTTTCGGGACTTACACCTGGTCGCACGCAATCGACGAC
This sequence comes from Bryobacteraceae bacterium, assembly GCA_051003795.1. Taxonomy (GTDB): domain Bacteria; phylum Acidobacteriota; class Terriglobia; order Bryobacterales; family Bryobacteraceae; genus JALYXS01. Next base: position 50,512 of record JBPCKZ010000051.1, read on the forward strand.
GCGCCGGAACAGAATGTAATCGATAGCTCGGCGTTGCTGCCGTCGGATCCATCGAACCGGCGCCGCGATCGCGGAAATTCGATTACGGACCGGCGTCATGCTTTCACGGCGAGCGGAGTCTTGAATCCGCGGTTCTCGATCGACTCGCGCCCGATGAACTGGCTGATAAATCACAACAACCTGTCGTTCATCATGCAGGCGCTGAACGGGGACGTGTTCAACATCGGCGGCAATCGCAATTTGAACGGCGACCAGAGCATTCCGGCTTCGCTCCAAAGGCCGCTCTTCACCGGGCGGAATACCGTTCGCGGGCCGAATATCTATGAGTTGAATTTGAGATATTCACGGCTATTTCCAATCCGTGAGCGGGTTAATGGCGAGTTTTTTGGGGAATTTACGAATTTATTGAACCATTCGAATATTACCGGCTTGAATACGACGGCAAGCGTGGATGCGCAGGGATTTGTGCTGACGCCGCCTAGCTTGGCGCGGACGGCGGCGCTCGATCCGAGGCTGATGCAGTTAGGATTCCGGGTAAGTTTCTGAGAGGCGCGATCCATGTACGGGTACACGCATACGAACTTTAAGCGGATGCGGACTTTGTCGTGGCGCCCTTTGCGGAATCGGGCTTGTTCTTGCTGCCCGGAGGGCGGCCGCGCTTTTTCGTCAACGCCATCCAGGAGGGCGGTCTGCCGCGGCGCCGTCCGCGCCCGCGCGCGAGCCGTTCTAAACTGATGATGGCCTCTTCTAACTGTTCCCGCTCCTGACGCAGCTCCGCCAAAATCTTACTTACATCCATTTCAGTCCCCTGTCAAGAAACAACCGTGAATTTTGTTCCGTATGTAGAACAACCTGTCGCATGAGCGAAGCCCTAGTTTTTTTATAGACTAGATTTTTGGGCAAGGCAATCAATTAGTTCTGAATTCAGAACGCAGGGTTTAAAAAGTACTAGTATCAAAATGTTGCGGCGCTTAATTTAAAGTCTTACGCCGGCGGTTTTTCGCTTCTTCCAGTAGAAATAAAACGGTAAGCCTAATAGGATTAATGCAATTCCCGCGAACGATTCGCGGGGCGAATGCACCATCGTGAAAATCTCTAGCAAGAGAGCCGCCAAAACAAATAACACCGGCACTAGGGGATATCCTAAGGTGCGGTAGGGCCGTACCAGATCGGGGCGCTTGCGGCGTAATACCAGCACCGCCGCCGTGGACATGCCATAGAGCATCCAGCTCGCGAAAATGACGTACGTAAACAGTTGATCGTACCGGCCGGAGAGCACCAACAGAGCGGCCCAGGCGCTCAATCCTAGAATAGCCACTCCTGGCGTGTGAAATTGAGGGTTTACGCGAGCCATTGAGGGAAAAAATAACCGGTCGCGCGCCATCGCGTAGGGAACCCTGGACCCGGACAGGATGGAGCCGTTCAGGGCCGCAAAAATGGAGATCATGGCTGCCATCGAAACGGCATTGGCCCCGGGCGCGCCAAGGATGCGCCGCATCATTTCCGCCGCGACCCGGTTGCTGCCGGCTACTTCGGACGGCGTCAATACATGGAAATAGGCGAAATTCGCCAGAATGTAAATCGCGATTACCGCGACGGTTCCCCAAATCAGCGCAAGCGGCAGATTCCGCTTGGGATTTTTCACTTCGGAGGCCACCATGGTCACATTGTTCCAACCGTCGTAGGCCCAGAGCGCGGCCACCAGCGCGGCAAAGAAGCCAGCCGCAGTTATGGGAACCAGCGGGAGGGAAACCGCCGGCCGCGCGGCGGGATTCGCAAGCGTCAGTCCGGCAAGAATCACGAACAAGATCAGCGCCACTTTCAAAACCGTCACGAAGATTTGGACGTTGCCGCCGACTTTGACGCCCACGTAATTGATGGCGGCAAGAATCAGGATCAGCACCATCGCCAGTAACTGCCCATATCGGATCTCCAGCGGCGCGCCCCCTTCGCCGAGCGGCAGCGGCACGCGATAGAAGACCTTTTCGAGATCGGGCCAGAAATTCGCCAGGTAATAGAAAAACCCCGTGGCGAGTGTTGCGATCGAACCGCTCTTGGCGACCCACATTTGAGTCCACCCATAAAGAAAGCCCCAGACTGGCCCGTAGGCCTCTGTCAGATAGACATATTCCCCGCCAGCCTCGGGCATAGCCGCGGCCAATTCCGCGTAACTCAGCGCGCCCGCAAGCGACAGCACCCCGCCTACCACCCAAACGGCAAACACCCATTGCGGCGTTCCGACATTCCGCACCATGGTGCGAGGAACCAGAAAAATGCCGCTGCCGATGACCGTTCCCACCACGATGGCAACGGCGCTCCAAAGCCCCAGCTCACGCTTTAGTTCGGGCAAAAATCTCCTTGGGAAATACAAATGAACAGAGATAACCCACGAAAAACGTTACCATGCTGCCGATCATTACCCACCAGGTAAACGCGATATGGGTTTCGATCTTCACGTAAAGTATCGCCGCCAGACCCGCGACGACCCCGACCATTGCGTCCTTCTCGCCCACGCGCTTGGTGAGCACACCAAGCAGGAACACCCCTAGCAGCATCCCGAGCGTGACCGAGGCGATTGAGAGACCCGATTCCAGCACCGAGCCCCAGTGGGTCGCGATCATTCCGATAATCACGAGTACTATGCCCCACAGCACGGTCGCCCCGCGGGCGAGCCGCAGCATTCGCCTGTCGTCCATTCCACCGAAATTTCCCGCCACCGGACGATAGAAATCGACGACGGTGGTCGTAGCCAGCGAGTTCAGGGCCGCGCTGAGGTTTGCCATGGCCGCGGCCAGTATCGCGGCGGTGACCAGACCGGCTACGCCGACCGGCAGACTGTCCCAAATGAACTGCGGGTACAGCCGGTCCAGCGGTCTCGGTGCAGCGAGGCGGTTGTCGCCGTAGTGAACGAACAGAAGCACTCCGATAGCGAGGAACAGCGAAAATTGCAGGAATACGACCACCCAACTGGCGAACAGCGCCGCGCGGCTTTGGTTCTCGGTTTGGGCGCTCAAAAGGCGTTGGACGATGAGCTGGTCGGTTCCGTGGCTGGCCGTGGTCAGAAAGCAGCCGCCCACGATTCCCGCCCAGAAGTTGTAAGGTTGGGTCCACGAGAAGTGGAAGTTGAGCACCTGAAACTTTCCCGCCGCGCCCGCTACCTGAACGACATGCGGCCAACCTCCGGGGATCTTCGCCAGTATGATCCAGAAACTGAGGCCCGCGCCGAGCACGTACATGGTCATTTGAACTACATCCGTCCAGATCACCGCAGTCATTCCGCCTTCGAAGGTGTAGAACATCGTAAGACAGACGATGAGAACGATGGAGGCGGTTTCCCCAGTCCCGAGGACAATTGAGATAACGATCGAGACCGCGAAAACGCGAACCCCTTCGGCCAGCGAGCGGGTGACCAGGAACGTGGCCGCGGTCAATTTGCGGATGCGGCTGCCGAAGCGGCGCTGCATCAATTCGTAAGCCGTAAACATCCGGCCGCTGAAGTATTGCGGTAAGAAGACGAGGGATATTACTACTCTAGCGAGGAGGTATCCGAAAACGATTTGGAGGAATCCGAAGTTGCCGCCGAAAGACAGGCCGGGCGTGCCGACTATGGTGAGCGTGCTGGTTTCGGCGGAGACGATGGAAAGGCTGATTGCCCACCAGGGCGCGCTACGGCCGCCGAGGAAGTAGTCGTTCAGGTTTTTATGCCCATGGCGAAAGCGCGCTCCGAACCAGGTAACTCCGATCAGGTATGCGAGGATAACGCCCAAATCCACGAAGTGCATGGGAGTGGCGATTCTAGCATGTACACCTTCAGCCTATTAACGAAAACGCCGGAGCGTGCGCGGTTTGAAGATCGTCCGCGACGATTCTTCCATCGCGAAGAGTAATAATCCGGTCGGCGCGATTCGCCAATTCCGGATCGTGCGTAACCAGCACAAGCGTGGTGTTCTCGCGCGTTTTCAGATCCAGCAAGAGTTCGAGAATGTGCCGGCCGTTCAGGCTGTCGAGGTTTCCAGTAGGTTCGTCCGCCATTAGGATCGGCGGCTTGACCATGAACGCACGCGCGAGAGCCACGCGCTGCTGCTCGCCGCCCGAAAGCTGCACCGGATAATGATCGCGACGGCTTGATAATCCAACGCGGTCGATGAGTTCTCCGGCACGAGAAACGCTGCCGGAATCGATGCCCAGCAATTCGGCCGGCAACAGCACATTTTCTTCCGCCGTCAACGTCGGGATTAGGTGATAGGACTGAAATACAAAGCCGATCTTACGGCCTCGAACCAGGGCCAGACGATCTTCGGCGAGCGAGGTAATGTCCTCGCCATCCAGCACAATCCGTCCGCTCGTAGCCGTATCCAAGCCGGCCAACAGGCCGAGCAGCGTGCTTTTTCCGCTGCCGGAAGGCCCCATGATCGCGACGAACTGGCCGCGCGGAATTTCGAGGTCGATGCCTCTCAGAATTTCGACGCGATGCGAGCCGGTCGCGATGATTTTAGTGAGTTGGAAGACTGCGACGATAGCGCGCTCGATGGGGAGGTCCTCGGGTGTCTATTATTATGGCATCAGGTGCGAAGGTTCCCGGTCCGCATGATGTGGCTTGCCGTCTCTCTGCTGTGGTTGAGTTGCGGATCGCCGCCTCGGAACGTTCAAAACGCCGCCCCCGCTGCCCCCGTTACTCCGCCAGCAGCGCGGGAGCGCCCGCCGGACGTCGATAACCGGCCTGCCATCGTCGCGTTTGGCGACAGTCTCTCCGCGGGCTTCGGGGCCGATCCAGGCCGGAGTTTTCCCGATTTCCTTCAAAAGGATTTGGACAACGCGGGATTTGGCTATCGCGTGATCAACGCGGGCGTCAGCGGCGATACCACGACCGACGGTGTCGAGCGGATGAACGATGTAGTCCAACTGAAACCCGCCATCGTGATCCTCGAACTCGGAGGAAACGATGGCTTGCGCGGACTCCCGGTCGCTAGCACGCGCGCCAACCTGGAGCGGATTATCGTCGCGCTACGGAAGGCGGGAGCGCAGGTGGTGCTGGCCGGCATGACGCTGCCGCGCAATTACGGCGCGGATTATATTCACTCGTTCGAGCGAATCTATGTCGATCTGGCAAAGAAATATAAGCTCGTGCCGATTCCATTTTTGCTCGAAGGCGTGGGCGGCGTGGCGCGGTACATGCAAGCGGATGGGATCCATCCCACGGCGGAAGGCAATGAACGGGTGGCCGCGACGGTATTTCGATATCTCAAGCCCATTTTGAATTGAGTTGCTAAAATCTATCAATGAAATGGACACCAGGTGGAGAAAGCTCGGATATCGAAGATCGCCGCGATGAAGGCGGCGGAGGCGGGATGAATTTCGGGGGCTATGGTCCCCACCTCGGTATTGGCGGCACTCTTGTGCTGTTGGTGTTGAGCTTCGTGTTCAAGCAGAATTTCTTCTCGTTGTTCTCGGGCGGAGGCTCCAGTTCCGACGCTCCCGCGACCACGTCCGCGCCGCTACGCACCGGCACGGACCCATCTCGCGACCCATCCCGCACTGCCCAGGAAAAGACCGAAGTCCAATTTGTTTCGTTCGTTCTCGACGACGTGCAGCGCACGTGGGATAAGCTTCTTCCACAACAGGCGAACGTGCCGTATCATCACGCCAAGCTGGTTCTGTTCCGCGATTCCACCCGGTCCGCGTGCGGCCAAGCGCAAGAAGCGTCCGGCCCGTTTTACTGTCCCGGAGATGAGAAGGTTTACATCGATCTCGGTTTTTTCGATGAACTGAAGCAGCGATTCGGGGCGCCGGGCGAGTTCGCGCAAGCCTACGTGCTGGCACATGAAATCGGGCACCACGTGCAGAAATTGCTCGGTATTGAAGCCAAGGTCCGGCAGTTGGAGGAGCGGAATCCGAGGGAGCAAAACCCCCTTTCGGTACGTCTGGAGCTGCAGGCCGATTGCTACGCCGGAGTTTGGGGCAACACCACCGAACAGCGGAAAATCATCGACGAAAGCGATGTCGAGGCGGGATTGCGCGCCGCGGCGGCGGTGGGCGACGATCGATTGCAGAAAATGGCCACCGGGCATGTGAGTCCCGAATCGTTCACGCACGGAAGCTCGGCCCAGAGGACCAGTTGGTTCCGCAAGGGTCTGGACTCCGGCCGGATTTCCGCGTGTAATACTTTCGCGCAGTAAATCGTTGCCGATACAATTAGGACATCTCTCCCTCGGAAGTAACCGCCAGCATCGCCGTAGTCGCGGAAAAGCCGTCCGTGGCGCGGGACATCGCCAAGGTTCTCGGCGCGAATCGGAAAGGCGACGGGTATCTGCACGGCGGGGGATATATCGTCACCTGGGCGATCGGGCACTTGGTGGCCCTCGCGCAACCGCATGAAATCCGGCCCGAATGGAAACAATGGCGATGTAATCTGCTGCCCATGCTGCCGCGGGAATGGCCGCTGGTAGTTTACGAGAAGACCAAAGATCAATTCGAGATCGTTCGCAAGATCATAACGTCCCCCAAAGTCGGGCGGATTGTGTGCGCCACGGATGCCGGACGCGAAGGCGAATTGATCTTCCGCTACATTTACGATGCGGCGCAGTCCGGGAAGGCGGTCGAACGCCTCTGGATTTCTTCGCTCACGTCCGACGCGATCCGGCAGGGTTTCAACGAACTGAAAAGCGCGCGCGAGTTCGACGGATTGGGCGATGCGGCCCGGGGACGTAGCCGCGCCGATTGGCTCGTCGGGATGAATCTTTCCCGTGTTTACACGCTCTGCTACGGCGAAGAGATCTCGGTTGGGCGCGTTCAAACGCCCACGCTTGCCATGGTGGTGGAACGCGAACTCGCGGTGCGGGCATTCGTGCCTGAAGAATATCGCGAGGCGATCGCCACATTCTCGCCGCG